>NZ_JAMZFY010000001.1:1924904-2245722 GCF_025457605.1 Haloarcula laminariae
CCGACAGCGAGATACCCGTCGTCGTCTGCCCGCGGTCGAACTGCACCACCGGCGTCGGCCAGCCGCCGGTCGAGGCGCTGGCCGAGCGAACGACCGTCGCGCTGGGCACGGACAACGTCTTTCTCAACAGCCCCTCGATGTTCCGCGAGATGGCCCTGACCTCGCAGCTGTACGACCTCCCCGCCCGCGAAATCCTGCGCATGGCGACGGTCAACGGCGCCGAAATCGCCGGGTTGGACGGCGGGCTCATCGAGCCGGGCCGGCCGGCGCGCCTCTGCGTGCTGGACGGGGACTCCGACAACCTGGCCGGCGTCCGCGACCCGGTCCGAGCGGTGGTACGGCGGGCCGAGACGGCGGACGTCGAGCGGGTCGTCCTGGCGAAGTAGAAACCAATGGCATGAGAAACCATACCAAATACTATACTGTCGGCCGTCCAACAATCAACCATGTACGACCGGATACTGGTACCGACGGACGGGTCACCCAGCATAGCGACAGTCGCCGACCACGCGCGGGAACTCTCCGACGTTCACGGGGCGGAGCTGCACGCCCTCTACGTCGTCGATACCGGCAGCTTCGCGACGCTTCCGGTCGAGACGACCTGGGAGGGCGTGTCGGGACTGATGCGGGAAGAGGGGGAGCAGGCGGTCGACGAGTTCACCGAGATGGTCAGTGACGCGCCCGTCGAAACCGCCATCAGGGAGGGAAACCCCAGCCGCGAAATCGTCGACTACGCCGACGAGCACGACTGTGACGCCATCGCGATGGGCACCCACGGCCGGGGCGGCATCGACCGGCTGCTGCTTGGCAGCGTCGCCGAGCGCGTCATTCGGACCGCGCCGATGCCGGTCGTGACGGTGCCGGTCAGCGAGCCCGAGGGCGAGCGGGCGGAGTCATAGCGGCCGGAGGTGGTCGCAGTCGCCGGCGGCGACGGTGACCCGCTCCTCGCCCGTATCGACGACCAGCGACCCCGGATACGCGATGTCGACGGCCTCGCCGACGACCTCCCCGTCGGGGGTGTCGATTCGGACTGTCCGCCCCAGCGTCGAGGCGTACTCGCGCCACGCGTCGAGGATGGCGTCCCTGTCCGTCCCGAGCGTGTCGAACGCCTCCAGCACCCGCTGGGTGAACCGCCGCCGGTCGACCGGCTCGCCCCGGACCGCCGAGAGGCTCGTCGCGGCGGCCCCGCTCGGGAGCGCGCCGGGGTCGACGTTCGCGTTGATGCCGATGCCGACGATGACCCACGAGACGCGGTCGGCCTCGCCCTCCATCTCGGTGAGGATGCCGACGAGTTTGCGCTCCTCCCCGCCGACCTCGACGAGCACGTCGTTGGGCCACTTGATGACCGCCTCGACGCCGGCCTCGCGGGCCGCGCGGGTGACCGCGACGGCCGCCGCGAGGGTAAAGACCGGCGCGCCCGCCATCGGGACGTCGGGCCGAAAGAGGACCGAGAGCCAGATGCCGCCGCTGGGGGAGTGCCACTCCCGGTCGAGCCGGCCGCGCCCGCCGGTCTGTTCGTCCGCCAGCACGACCACGTCGCTCGCGCCCTGGTCGGCGAGCTCCCGGGCGCGGGCGTTCGTACTCGGGATGGACTCGTGGTACTCTATCTCGTACGGCGCGTCGAGTTCGTGGGCCACGGCCGGCCCGCCGAAGTCGGGGACCCCGGTGAGCGCGTAGCCGTCGTCCTCGCTCGTGATAGCGAAGCCCGCCTCGCGGAGCGCCTCGACGTGTTTCCAGACGGCCGCCCGGGAGACGTCGAGCCGGGCGGCGATGTCCGGCCCGGAGACCGGCCCGTCGGCGACGGCGGCGAGAACCCGCTCGCGTGTCTCTTGCATGGGCCCCGGTAGACCCGGTGGCCTAAAAAAGCGCGCGCCATCGCGGGCACCCCGACGACAGTAGTCGTCGAACTGCACACCCGACTACGCGACAGCGGTCCAGTCGGTGTGTACGTTTCAACTGGTACTATCGTGTTCGAGCTCGCGGACGAGGGTCTCGGTGTCACCGCTTGTCGCAGACAGGTCGGCGCCGTTCAGCCCCCGGATGCCGACCACGACGACGTAATCCCCCTCGTGCTTGACTTTCGCGACGCTGACGACTACGTCGTGGGTCTCGCCGTCGTCGCCGTCCATGGTCGCGTTGAACACCCGCATGTCGGCCTCCGTCCCCAGCATCGTGACCTGTCGCGTCTCCCGCTCCTCGACGTCAGTCAGGTTCCCGTACTGGTTGAACTGCCCGGAGAACTCCGTCAGGAGGTCCCGCTGTGACCAGCCGGCGACCGGATTCATCTCCTGACCGGCCAGCCGAATCTGGGGCGAGCTAACGATGGCGAACGCCGCCCCGGGCGAGCCGTCCGCGTTCCGGGCGACGAACAGCTCCCCGCGGTTCGACACCGTCACTTCCCGCTCCTGCCCGGCGGCTTCGACGGAGCGGGTGACGTTTTGCCACTCAGTCGTGTTGTGGGTGTAGGCCAGTTCGTCCGCCCCGGTCACGTTCGCTTCGCCCGCGACGAAAGCGCTCTCCTCCTCCAGAGCCAATCCAGTACACCCGGCAACTGACAGGAACAGGCAGACCGCGAGGACCGCTCCAGTCCGTCTGAGTCTCATCCCGAGGAACTCTCCCGGTGACTGTTATAGGGTTTTTGAGATACACCTGAAACCGCAGGACGTGACAACGATAGAGAGTTTACCTACTCCGACCCGATGACGAAGAGCAGGTCGCCCATGTCGACGGAGTCGCCCTCGCCGATGGCGACGTCCTTGACGACGCCGCCCCGCTCGGCCACGATGTCGTTTTCCATCTTCATCGCTTCGAGCACGCAGAGCACGTCGCCGGCCGCGATTTCGTCGCCCTCGTCGACGCTCACTTCGAGGATAGTACCCTGCATCTCCGCGGTGACCTCCTGGCCCTCGACGCTGGAGCCGCCACCGCCGTCGCCCGAGCCGCCACCGCCGCCGGACCGGTCGGGCCGATTCCCGCCGCCGGAGGTGTCGACGTCGCCGACGTCGATGGGCGGGGCGCCGTGCTCCTCCAGGTCCACGTCGAAGCGCTTGCCGTTGACCTCGACGGTGAACTCCCGCTCGACGACCTCCTCGTCCTCGTCGTCCCCGGCGGACTCGGTCACAGTACCCCACCGCTCCTGGGCGTCCTCGATGCGGGACTTCTCTAGGGTCTCGTCGAGATACTTGGTCGTGTGGGTGGAGTTGACGAACTCCTCGTCGGTGAGCATCAGCCGGTGGAAGGGGATGACCGTCGGGAACCCCTCGATGTCGAACTCAGCGAGCGCCCGCTTCCCGCGCTCGATGACCTCCTCGCGGTCGCTCCCGGAGACGATGAGCTTCGCTATCATCGAGTCGTAGTCGGTGACGAGTTCGTCGCCCTGCCGGAGGGCGTCGTCCATCCGCACGCCGATGCCGCCGGGCGGGTCGTACACCTCCAGCTCGCCGCTGTTTGCCGGCGCGAAGTCCTCCGCGGCGTTCTCCGCGTTGATGCGGAACTCCATGGCGTGGCCCTCGATGTCGACGTCGTCCTGGTCGAAGGAGAGGCGCTCGTCCTGGGCGACCCGAATCTGCCACTTGACGATGTCGATGTCGGTTATCTCCTCGGTGACGCAGTGTTCGACCTGGATGCGCGTGTTGACTTCGAGGAAGTAGAAGTTCGCATCGGGACCGAGGACCTCGTCGGGCCCGCGCTCGGGGTCCTCCTCGACGAGGAACTCGACGGTGCCGGCGTTGTAGTAGTCGGCCGCGCGGACGCCGCGGCGGGCGGCCTCGCCGATTTTCTCACGGAGCTCGTCCGAGAGGGCGGCGGAGGGCCCCTCTTCGATGACCTTCTGGTGACGGCGCTGGAGCGAGCAGTCCCGTTCGCCCAGGTGGCGGACGTTACCCTCGTGGTCGGCGATTATCTGGACCTCGATGTGGCGCGGGTTCTCCAGGTAGCGTTCGAGGTACACCGAGTCGTTCGAGAAGTACGCCTCCCCCTCCCGCTTTGCCGACTCCAGTTGCTCCTCGGCCTCGTCGGCGCTGTGGACGATTTTCATCCCGCGGCCGCCGCCGCCGCCCTCGGCCTTGATGGCGATGGGGAACCCGTTCTCCTCCCCGAACTCGACGACCTCCTCGGGCTCGGTGACGGGGTCGGTCGTCCCCGGGACGATGGGCACGTCGGCGTCCTGCATGATGTTTCGGGCCTTCGTCTTCTCCCCGAGTTTCTCCATGGCGTCGCCGGCGGGGCCGATCCACGTGACGCCGTCGGCGGCCTCGACCTTCCGGGCGAAGTCCGCGTTCTCGGCGAGGAAGCCGTAGCCGGGGTGGATGGCGTCGGCGTCGGCCTGCTGGGCCGTCTCGATGATGGCCTCCTGGTCCAGATAGGAGTCGGCGGCCCGGGCCGGTCCGACGTTGTACGCCTCGTCGGCGTAGCGAACGTGTCCGGAGTGTTTGTCCGCCTCGGAGTAGACCGCGACCGTTCCGATGCCCAACTCGTCGCACGCGCGCATGACACGAACCGCGATTTCCCCGCGGTTGGCGACGAGCACCTTATCAAACATACTCGCTCATACTGAGACTCGCCCCATAAAACTAGGCGGATTCACACCCGACGGTGACCCACGACGGAATCGCCCGGCGCTCGCCGGCCGTCGCTACAGCGGGATGTTGCCGTGTTTGCGGTCGGGCTGGTCCTTGCGCTTGTTCCGCAACAGCTCCAGGTCCGAGATGAGCCGCGGCCGTGTCTCGGCGGGCTCCAGCACGTCGTCGACGAAGCCCCGCTCGGCGGCGGTGTAGGGGTTCGCGAAGGCGTCGCGGTACTCGTCGATGAGTTGTTGGCGGCGGGCCTCGACGTCGTCGGCGTCCTCCAGTTCGTCGCTGTAGAGGACGTTGACGGCGCCCTGGGGCCCCATCACCGCGATTTCGGCCATCGGCCAGGCGTAGTTGACGTCGGCGCCGATGTGCTTCGAGGCCATCACGTCGTAGGCACCGCCGTAGGCCTTGCGGGTGATGACCGTCAGCAGCGGCACCGTCGCCTCGCTGTAGGCGTACAGCAGCTTCGCGCCGTGGGTGATGATACCGTTTTTCTCCTGGTCCTTCCCCGGCATGAAGCCGGGCACGTCGACGAAGGTGATGATGGGGATGTTGAACGCGTCACAGAAGCGGACGAACCGGGCGGCCTTCCGCGACGCTTCGATGTCCAGCGTCCCCGCGTTGAACCGCGGTTGGTTGCCGACGACGCCGACGCTATGCCCGTCCAGTCGGGCGAAGCCGGTGATGATGTTGCGGGCGAACCCCTCGGCGACCTCGAAAAAGGAGTCCTCGTCGAGGACGCTCCCGATGACCTCGGTCATGTCGTAGGGTTTCTGCGGGGCGTCCGGCACCGTATCGACCAGGCTCTCGTCGCGGCGCTCGGGGTCGTCCCAGGGCTCGACGCGGGGTGGGTCGGCGACGTTGTTCGGCGGGAGATAGGAGAGCAGATAGCGGATGTCGTCCAGCGCGTCCTTCTCGTCGGCGGCCGTGAAGTGTGCGACCCCCGACTCCGTGGCGTGGGTGTTCGCGCCGCCGAGCTCGTCGAACCCCACCTCCTCGCCGGTGACCGTCTCGATGACGTCCGGCCCGGTGATGAACATGTGGCTGGTCTCCTCGACCATGTAGACGAAGTCGGTGATGGCGGGGGAGTACACCGCGCCGCCGGCACACGGGCCCATGATGGCCGATATCTGCGGGACTACGCCGCTCGCTTTCTGGTTCCGGTGGAAGATGTCGGCATAGCCCGCGAGCGAGTCGATGCCCTCCTGGATGCGGGCGCCGGCCGAATCGTTCAGCCCGATGATGGGGGCGCCGTTCTCGATGGCCTTGTCCATCACCTTACAGACCTTCTGGGCGAAGGCCTCCCCCAGCGACCCGCCGAAGACGGTGAAGTCGTGGGCGAAGACGTAGACGCGCTCGCCGTTTACCTTCCCGTAGCCGACGACGACGCCGTCGCCGGGGACGTGCTTTTCGTCCATGTCAAAGTTCGTCGAGCGGTGTTCGCGCAGGGCGTCTATCTCGACGAACGTGTCGTCGTCGAGGAAGTAGTCGATGCGCTCGCGGGCGGTGAGTTTCCCCTTCTCGTGTTGGGCCTCGATACGCTCCTCGCCGCCGCCCCGCTCCGCGGCCGCCTTGCGCTCGCGTAGCTCTTCGATGCGGTCGTCGTGGCTCATCTGCGGTCACCGGTCCGGGACCCGAACATACCGGTGCGTCGGGGCCGGATGAGAAAAGCGTTGCCCGGCGCGGGGCGCCGGAGTCGGGTTGATTTGCCCGGGAACGGCACTTCGGAACGTCGCAGGGCTCGGTCGGGCAGTCAGCGCCGACCCCGACAGAGTGGGGCGGTACGTTCCGTGGCGGCCGTTGCACAAACCGTCGAAGTTTTGACCGCCCTGCTCCTCACACCGCTCGTGAAGAACGTCACGGCAACGCTGCACAACCCCTTCGGCTTCGAGGCGCCGTGTGAGCCGTTCGTCCCAGGATACGGCGATGCGAACGCCGACTTCCACGTCATCGGTGACAACCCCCGCGTCCACGGCGGGGGCGAGTCGGGGATTCCCTTTACCGGAACCGCCGCCGCCGAGCGTCTCCAGCGGGCGCTCGTCGCCGGCGGCCTGCTCGCCGAGGCCGGCACGCCGCCGACCGTCGAGAAGACGTACCTCTCCTATCTGTACATGTGTGGCGACCGCGAGCCGACCGACGACGACTACGCGGACCACGAACCGCTGTTCGACACCGAGGTCCGGGCCATCACCTCCCACGTCCTGTTCCCGGTCGGCGAACGGGCGACGAGACACGTCTTCGAGAACATGACCGCCGAGCGGGCCGAGGACGTGGTGATGGACGAGCTCCACGCCACGGAGGTCCGGGGGAGCGGGTGGCTGGTCTACCCGATAAAGGAGCCCGCCGACTGGACCGACGCCGACGAGGACGCGCTGGTGGCGGCCCTGACTGCGCTGCTGGCGACTGACTACCGCCAGGAAGCCGAACTCGGCCGGTTCCTCCCCGGCGACGACGTCTGGCGGGTCCGGTAATCAGCCGTCTAAGTCCTCGGCCGTCAGCGGCTCGGAGTTCACGCGGTAGTGTTCGTAGCGGCGCTGAGCCCACTCCCTGACGGCGGGGTCGGTCGTATCGACCGACGCCTGGACCACTCCGCGGTCGTCACGGACCAGGAAATTGACCACGTCGTCGGCGACGGTGACGGCCACCGGAATGTCGCCGTCCGCCACCCGGACGCCGGCCGACGGGGCCGAGACCACGCGCCGGAGTCGTGCCCGGAGCGTCTCGTCGGCCGTCAGCGAGTCGACGGCGCCGCGGGTGAGCACCGCCTCGAACTCCTGTGCCCCGAGGCGGTCGGCCACGACCGAGAGGCTCTGGTCGTTGAGCGCGTGCGAGAACGCCGTCACCGACTCGGCGTCCCGCATGAGCGCCAGCAACCGCTGGAGCGGGGCGTTCGGCCGTGTCTGGGTCGGCGTGACGATAGTCGCGTCGGCCAGGTGCCGCAGGTCGAACTCCATGGCCTCGGTCGGGAGGTAGGCGACCACGTCGCGTAGCTCCCGCTCGACCGCCATCACGTCCAGGAGGTCGCGAAACCCCTCGGCGACGAGCCGCCCGGTCGCCGTCGCCGCGTAGCCGCCGTCTATTCGCGTCGCCCAGTCGCGGTCCTCGAAGTCCCCGAGGATACGGCCCAGCGTGGCCTGGGAGGCCCCGGTCGCCTCGGCCAGCTCCGAGCGGGTCCGCCGTCCCTCGGCGAGCGATTCGAGGACCGTGACCCGATTGGGAGAGAGCGCGAGGAACTCTATCTCCGCCAGCGTCTCCTCCATACCGGCCGGTCGCCCGCCGGACACAAAACGGTTTTCGTGTCGTGAAATACTTTCACGACGTGAAACCGGGGCGGGGGCCGCCGGTTCTCGGCCGACGTGTAAGGATTTCTGAACGGACCTATACCGGTCGCGACCCTACCGAACGTACGATGATACAGTCCCCCAACTCGGTTTCTCGGTGCAGTGTCCCCGGCCGTCCGTTCGGTGTGGTCGCATAACTGTGGTCTCACGAAAGACTATCCTGCTCGGTGCGCTGGTAAGCGTCCTCTTCGGCGGGACCTTCGTCGCGACGAAGTCGGGACTGGCCCAGTTTCCCCCGCTGTTGTTCGTGGCCCTTCGCTACGACGTGGCCGCGGTCGTCCTGGGTGCCTACGTCCTGGCGACGCGCTCGGGCGCGGCGCTGGTTCCGCGGACCCGCGGCGACATTGCCGGCATCCTCGCGACCGGACTGGTCGCGCTCGGACTGACCAACGCCCTCCTGTTCGTCGGACAGGCCGACGCGACGAGCGCCGTCGGCGCCATCCTCTTCAGCCTCAACCCCATCCTGACGCCGGTGTTCGCCGCCCTGTTGCTGACCGACGAGCGCCTCTCACTGCGGGGCGGTATCGGCCTCGCCGTCGGCCTGCTGGGCGTCGCACTGGTGGTCAACCCCGACCCCGCTACGTTCACCAGCGGCGGTATCGGCAAGCTACTGCTCTTCGCCGGCGCGGTCACCGGCGCGCTGGGGAGCGTCCTCATCCGGTGGAGCGACGGCGACCTGGACAGCACCGTCCGGACGGCCTGGGGCCTCCCGGTCGGCGCGGCGCTGTGTCACGCCTTGAGCCTCGGCGCCGGCGAGTCCGTCGGCGCGGTCCAGTGGGGGCTCCCGGCGCTGCTCGCGCTGGGCTACGTCGGCGTCTTCGCCGGCGCCGTCGCGTACGTGGCGTACTTCGGCCTGCTCGACCGTACCGGCGCGACCAACGCCAACCTCGTGTTCTACGTGGTCCCGGTCGTCTCGACGCTGGGCGGGTGGGCGCTGCTGGGCGAGAGTATCGCTCCGATAGCCGGTGTGGGCTTCCTCGTCGTCTTCGCCGGGTTCGCGATTCTGGGCAGCGAGTCCATCTCCCTCCCGTTCTCGGGCGGGCCGCCGCCTCGAAGCACCGGCCACGTCGACGCCGACTAGTCAACCGGGCGAACCTTCTTAGTATTGGCCAGTGAACATACCTTCATGGACTGCAGAGTTGTCGTCGAGGCCGCCGTCCCGGTCTACGACGTGGGTACGGCCGACGAGGCCGTCCGCATCGCCATCTCGAAGACCGGCGAGATGCTCAACCCCGACCTGAACTACGTCGAGATAAACATGGGTGAGCGGGTGTGTCCCCACTGCCACGAGTCGCTCGACCCGGCGTTCATCGCGGCCGACGAGAGCCTAGTCGCGCTGGAACTGGAGATGACGGTGTTCAACGTCGAGCGCGACGAACACGCCTCCCGCATCGCGCGCAAGGAGATCGGGCAGCGACTGACGAACATCCCGCTCGACGTCGTGGAGATAGAGCAACTCCCCGACGACGAGGAGGACGCCGACAGCGAGAACGCCGACAGCGAAGACGCCGACCCGTCCGAGGGCGACGTGCTCCCGGAGTTCGAGGAGCTCATCGACGAGTAAGGCGGTGGCTACGCGAGTCACTGACGGGAGAGGAGAAATCGAATCTCAGTCCGCGGCGGCAGAAACCGGCTCTTTCTCTTCGGCGGTCATCTCGGAGGTGATACCGTTCGCGATGGCGAAGACGGCGGCCTTGTGGTCCGTCTTCGACTTGTGGATAGATGTCGGCTTGACGCCGAGTTCGGCGTATTCGTCGTGTTCCACTTCGGAACCCGACTCCGCTTCGTAGTGGTTCTGTACTTGTGCAAGCAGGCCGTGAAGGTGAATAAGCTCCTGCTTCTTCATGGTCATCCCTTGCTAGAAACCGAGGGGTTATAGTACTATCCTGAGTTGAGTTAACACACTCCTCCGGCATGATAGAACGTGAAGAACAGGGTCCGAGAGCCGCGAAAACAGGGGGCGGCGACGAACTACCTCCGAGGCTGAAAGGTTTTTGAGGGCGGCCCGACGACCAGCCCGTATGGACTACGACGACATGCTCGACAGAGCGGCGAACGAGACGGCAGACGTTACGGGCACTGACGAGCGCCTCTCCGTGCCCGACCCCGAGGTCCGCCAGGAGGGGTCGGTCACCGTCGTCGAGAACTTCCAGCGGCTGTGTGACAGCCTCGGCCGGGAGCCGACACACCTGCTCGGGTTCCTCCAGCGGGAGGTCGGCACCAGCGGTCACATCGACGAGAGCGGGCGTGCCCGGGTGACCGGCTCCTTCGACGCGGCCCGTGTCGGCGACGCCGTCGACGCGTACGTCGAGGCGTACGTGCGCTGTTCGGAGTGTGGTCTCCCCGATACGCGACTGGAGACGGAGGGCGACGTGACGCTCCTGCGCTGTGAGGCCTGCGGGGCGCGCTCGGCCACCCCGAGTGACGACTAGGCTACTGGAGCCCCTTCATCGTCTGCAGGTCGCGGTCCGTCCGGGCGAACTCGGCGAGCCGACGGCTCGCGTGGCAGTTCGGGCAGTGAAAGACGGTGTCGTGTGACGGCAGTTCCGACGGGGTCGATTCCCAGTCTTTGCCACACTCCGGACAGAGCAATCGCACATAGGCTTCCTCCATGTGTACCAGTGTCACACACGGGGACCTTACAAAAAGATATCGTCAACCCCGGTCTACGCGGGGACGCCGTCGGCTTCCAGCAGCTCCTTGTAGCGGTTCCGGATAGTGACCTCGGAGATGCTGGCCACCTCGCTGACCTCGCTCTGTGTCACCTTGTCGTTCGTCAGCAGTGCGGCCGCGTAGACGGCGGCGGCCGCGAGCCCGACCGGTGATTTGCCCGAGAGCAGGCCGGCCTGGCGAGCGCCCTCGATGAGTTCGCGGGCCCGCCGTTCGGTCTCGTCGGTCAGGTCGAGGTCGGAGACGAACCGGGGGAGGTACTGCTCGGGGTCGGCGGGCTGGACTTCGAGGTTCAGCTCGCGGACGATGTAGCGGTACGTCCTGGTAAGCTCCATCTTATCGACCCGGGAGACGACGGCCATCTCGTCGAGCGAGCGGGGGCTACCGGCCATCCGTGCGGAGGCGTACAGCGCCGCCGTCGCCACGCCCTCGATGGAGCGGCCCGGCAGGAGGTCCTCGCCCAGCGCCCGGCGGTAGATGACGCTCGCGGTCTCGCGGACGTTCTGGGGCAGGCCCAGCGCCGACGCCATGCGGTCTATCTCACCCAGCGCCTGCTTGAGGTTGCGCTCCTTGGAGTCGCGGGTGCGGAAGCGCTCGTTCCAGGTGCGAAGCCGTTGCATCTTCTGGCGCTGCTCGCTGGACAGGGAGCGCCCGTACGCGTCCTTGTTCTGCCACCCGATGTTGGTCGAGAGGCCCTTGTCGTGCATCATGTTCGTCGTCGGGGCGCCGACGCGGGACTTGCGGTCTCGCTCGGACGAGTCGAACGCGCGCCACTCGGGGCCGCGGTCGATGCTGTCCTCCTCGATGACGAGCCCACAGTCCGTACAGACCGTCTCGCCGTGTTCGGTGTCCGTCTTGACGGTGCCGCTACACTCCGGGCAGACGTCCTGCCGTTCCGTCGTCTCCTCGCTGACTGTCTCGTTCTGTGTGCGCTCCCTCGTGTTGCTGCGTACTGGTGATTCGCTCATGATGATAGGGGACCGGCGTTGCCTTATTCGTAATGTTCAAACAGTGCTTACCAAGTCTCTCTTACCTATAGTTAGTCCGAAAAGTATATAAAGTTTTCGTAGGTCGTGATACCGAGCCTCACGGCAGAGACCCGGTGTTTCCGGGCTACTCCTGGCTGCGGACCGCGAGCAGCGCTACGGCGAGAACCGCCAGTAGCGCGACGATACCGGTGAATCCGGGGCCCGAGCCGCCGGTCGTCTGGGCCGGCGTGTCCTCGGTCATTCCCGTCATCGTCTCGGTCATCTGGTCGGTGGGCTCGCCGCCGTCCATCGTCTGGACGGTCACCGGCGCCGAAGCCACGACGGCCCCGGGCGAGAAGCTGGTCGCGTACGGCCCGTCCGCGCTCCCGCCGCTCTGCTCGAAGGTGTAGGCCTCGTTTCCGTCGGTGTCGCGGTGGGCCATCGGGACGAGCGTCGTGTTCGCGCTGACGGGCTCGTCAAGCGTGACAGTGACGTTCTCGTGGGTGCCCGGCGAAAGGTACGCCGAGGTGCCGCGGATGCTGTCGAAGGTCGCACCCTCCAGCAGCGTCGCGTCGTGGACCGTCACGAAGCCGCCGTCCTGCAGCGTGACCGACTCGACGGTCACGGACTCGCCGTCGGTGGACTGGGCCGCGAAGTCGATGCTGGCCTCGATAGTGACGTTCGCCGAGTCGACGACCGCGCCTCCGTCGGCCGTGTACGGACCGTCGTCCGCGCCGTCACTGGTCACGAAGTCGTACGTCTCGTCGCCGTCCGTGTCGAAGTGAGGCATCGCGGTGAGCGCCTGGCTGCTGGTGAGTCGCTCGTCGAGCGCCACCGTGACGTCCTCGTGGACGCCCGCCCCGAGGTAGTCGGAGGAGCCGACCACGGCGCCGGTCGGCCCGTGGATGGCGACGAAGCCGCCCTCGCTCATGTCGACGCTGTCGACCGTGACGGCGTTCCCACCGCTGAGCTGGGAGTCCATCGAGACGGTCGCCGAGACGGTGACATCCGCAGCGTCCGTCACGGCCCCGTCCGCATCCGCGTAGGGACCGTCGTTGCTGCCGTCGCTCTGGACGAAGCTGTAGTTCGCGTCGCCGTCACTGTCCATGTGGGACATCGCGACGAGCGTCGTGTCGTTGGAGACAGCGTTGTCGAGCGTGACCGTCACGTCGGTGTGGTAGCCCGCGTCGAGGTACATCGAGGTGCCGCGGACGCTGTCGAAGGTCTGGCCCTCGGTGACCGTGCTGTCGTGGATGGTGACGAAGCCGCTCTCGGGGACGAAGACGGAGTCGACCGTCACCGCGTTGCCGCCGGTGACCTGGTCGCTCATACTGACCATCGCCGTATCGGAGAGCGTCACGGCGGCCGTGTCGACGACGGCGCCGTCGGCGTTCGCGTAGGGACCGTCGTTGCTGCCGTCGCTCTGTTCGAAGGTGTAGGTCTCGTCGCTGTCGGTGTCACGGTGGGCCATCGGGACGAGCGTGGTGTTCTCGGTGACGGGGTCGTCGAGTACGACGCGGACGTCCTCGTGGACGCCTGCGCCGAGATACTGTGAGGTGCCGCGGATGCTCTCGAACGTCTGGCCCTCGGTGACGGTGGCGTCGTGGACCGTGACGAAACCGCCCTCGCTCAGGACGACGCGGTCGACGACGACGCTGTCGCCGGCGGTCGGCTGGTCGGACATCGAGACGGACGCCGAGGGGGTGACCGTGGCGCTGTCGACGACGAGGTCCCCGTCAGCGGTGTAGGGACCGTCCGTCGAGGCGTTCGAGGCGACGAACTCGTAGGTCCGGTCGCCGTCGGTCTCCCGGTGTGCCATCGCCGTGTAGCTCCCCTCGCTGACGGGGTCAGTGAGCGTCACGGTGACGTTGTCGTGCGTGCCCGGGCCGAGGTACTGTGAGGTGCCCGCCACGCTGCCGAGCGTGTCGCCGTCGGCCAGCGAGGGGCCGTGGATGGTGACGTAGCCGCCGTCGGGGAGCGTCACGGAGTCGACCGTGACCGTCTCGCCGCCGGTCGTCTGGTTCTCGAACGTGACAGTCGCCGCGTCGCCCTGCTGTGCCAGTTCGGCGTCGGTTCCGGTCTCGGCCGCGGTCACGCCGGCGAGGCCGGAGGTGACGACGGTGAGCGCGATCAGTGCTGTGAGGATGCGTTTCCGCATACGCTCCCTTCCGATGGGTATTAAAAATGGATTTGCCGAACTACGGCCGGACTGTCACCCAATTTGCGCCATACTTCGGCTACGTCCGGTGGTTTCTGTCCGGATAGCCGTCACGACGCGGCAGACGCAACACCGGATAAAACAGCGGTGGGACCGGGTGCCTGCTGTCCGTCGTGGAGCGGTCGCTCCGTGCGTGCGGAGGATAGTCTCAAGAGTTCACGGTGGTACAATCGACCGAGCGGGAACTGACCCAATCCGTCTCAGTCCCACGTGACCCACGTCAGGACGGCGATAGCCACCGTCTCGAAGACGTGGAGCGCCAGCATCGCCTGCCAGGCGGGGTCGGGCACAGCGGTGCTGAACCATACTCGCAGTAGCGGGTTCAGGGAGTAGAAGTACAGAGCGAAGACGTTCTCGCCCAGCAACAGCAGGGCAAACAGCAACAGGCCGAGCGTGTGCTTCGACCGGATGCTGTAGTAGTTGCGCCCCCACACGTAGATGAGCGCCGCTAAGAGGAGGACGTTGAGTCCCACCGCGGCCCGTGCGAGGTCAATCCAGCCGACCATTACGTGACCCTTTCCCGCTTTCCGGGATATACTCTTTCCCAATTTCAGCCATACTCACGCTTCGCTCTCCATTATCTGCTCTACCGTGTCCCAGTAGTTGCGGACGCGGTCGGTCGGGAGGTACACCGCACCGTAGTCGTCGCCGCTGTCGGTGAGGATGTCGTTCTCCGCCAGTACGTCAAGGTGATGCCGCACCGTCTTGTAGTCGAGGTCCAGTTGCTCGGCCAGTTTGTTGGCGTTTCGCGGCCGTTCGTCGACCGCCCGCAGAATCCGAATGCGGTTCGCTCCGCCCCGCGTACTCGTCAGCACGTACCACAGGACGGCCTCCATCGATGGGAGCAACTCGGGGTGGCTACGTAAGCCCACCGCCTCGGGGCGTGGGCACCTTACCGGCCCAGTAGTTACTGCGTAAACAGATGTCCGTCCGTCGGCACGTCGAAGAGACCGATGCGGGCGCCCGCGTCCAGCCACGCGTGCCCGTAGGAGAACGACGCCAGGGCGTTGACCGGGTCGTCCTCCTCGCGGAAGTGGCGCCCGTCCTCCAGATACGAGGCCGCCATCTCCGCACACTCCAGGGCGGCGTCGTGCATCGGCGTCCCCTCCGGCGGTGCGATTTCGGCGGCGTCGACGGCCTCGGCGAGCAGTCCCTCGTAGCGGTCGGTCTTCTCCGCGAGGTCGGCAGGCATACACGAAGCAGTCCCGGCGGCGGCCTAATTCTACCGACTCGGCGCGTCGGTCGCGGCCGCGTGCGCCCGAGCGGACAGCGCAACGTACAAACCGAATCACACCCAACCCGGAACCATGACCGACGACGCTATCGAACACCGCCGACTCATCGTCGCGGGGACCGGCATCGCCGGGCTCACAGCGGCCATCTACGCGGCACGCTCCAACAACGACCCGCTCGTTCTGGAAGGGGACGAGCCCGGCGGTCAGCTCACGCTGACCAGCGAGGTCGAGAACTACCCCGGCTTCCCGGAGGGGCTGTCGGGTCCGGACCTCATCAACAAGATGAAAGAGCAGGCCGAGCAGTTCGGGTCCGAGCTCGAACACGGCATCGTCACGGACATCGAGGGCGACGAGCGCCCGTTCCGCGTCGAGCTCCGGGACGGGACCGTCTACACCTGCGACGCCTTCATCGCGGCGTCCGGGGCCAGCGCCCGCACCCTCGGGGTCCCGGGCGAGGACGAGCTGATGGGCTACGGCGTCTCGACGTGTGCCACCTGCGACGGCGCCTTCTTCCGCGGCGAGGACATGCTCGTCGTCGGCGGCGGCGACGCGGCCATGGAGGAAGCGCACTTCCTCACGAAGTTCGCCGACACCGTCTACATCGCCCACCGCCGCGAGGAGTTCCGTGCCGAGGACTACTGGATAGACAAAGTGGGGAAGAAAGTCGAGTCGGGCGACATCGAGATACTGCGAAACACCGAGCTGCTGGAGATGCACGGCTCCCCAGAGGAGGGCGTCGACCACGTGACGCTGGCGCAGAACGACGAGGGCTACCCCTCCGAGAAGCTCGACGACCCGGCGACCGAGACCTTCGACTTCGACGTGGGCGCCGTCTTCATCGCCATCGGCCACACGCCGAACACCGACTACCTCGAAGACACCGACGTCGAACTGGACGAGACCGGCTACATCGTCGCGAAGGGCGGCAAGGGCGGCGACCAGACCGCCACCGACGTCGAGGGCATCTTCGCGGCCGGCGACGTGGTCGACTACCACTACCAGCAGGCCGTGACGGCGGCGGGAATGGGCTGTAAGGCCGCCATCGACGCCGACGAGTACCTCGAAGACCGGCCCGAGGCCGAAGCCGAGTCCGAGGCCGCTGCGGAAGCCGACGACTGAGTCCGTCGGCTCCCGCTCGGCGTGTTTAGACGTCGAACACGTACGCTAGCCCGGCGTGCCTGACGGGGTCGTTGCGTTGACGTCGTCGGCGGATAGCTTGAATTGTAGACTGGTACTGGAATCGTCTCCAGTCTGGAACCAGCCGGTCAGCCAGAGTGTACGTTTTACAGCCCCTTCTCCATGATTGGGGCATCATAGGGCCGGTCACTGAGTCGTTCGATTCCGACCCGCTCATATCCGGCCCGGCGATACCAGTCTTCGAGAAACGGATGACCGGAGAGTGTCCGGAGCCGAACTGACTCCCGGCCTTCTGCTCTCAGGGACTCCTCTGCGGATTCGAGAAGGAGTGTCCCTACTCCCTGCGTCTGGTGGTCCGGCGAGACAGCAAGCCGCCCGATTTCCGGCATGTTCCACTCCGGGCGCGGAATAATCTGGACAACGCCGACGATCTCTTCTGCGTCGATAGCAACTAGCACCCTCCGATTGTGGATCCACTCAGCAACATCATCTGCACCACACTCAAGAACGCTTGACGGGAACCCTATCCGCTTGTTCCCCTCGTATGCACGGTGGTACAGCTCAACTAGCGCCGGTACGTCCGCAGTCCTCGCGTTCTGTACTTCAGGCGCCACACTCCGTATTCTCCAGCTCCCTGAATGAATATTTCGTTGTCCGATATTTCACCTGTACTGACTGATTCAAGGCTTGTATGAGAAGTCGTAACTACTGAAGTCGCTTTGTTGTAGTGTTTGCTGAGAGAATCTGTTGCTCAATAGACCTGCTTACCGAACACTATCCAGACAACGAGACAGCGATTTACGGATTCCAGTTGACTCTTTTTTCCGTCACACCGATGACTTCATCCCAGGTGACTGTGAGGTCCTGTCTTTCCGCACTGCGGTTAACATCGAAGAACTGGTACCCTTGGAGGGTCTCCCCCGGTGCCAGTTCCCGGTTGAACCCGAGTTTATCGTAGTTCGCTGCGGTGTCTCCCTTCAGAGAGTAGTCATAGCTTTCCTCCCCCGTTCTGACATGCAGATTCCTGGCGCTGGACGGATTAACTGTATCGTCTCCGGTGTTTTCTCCGCTGTATTTCACGATGACGAATTTGCCGTTGTCGGGCCGTACATCGTTCCCCTCCTCGTCCTCGTAGCTGTCCTGCACTACTATCTCGTCTATACTCATCTTGACGCCTTTCACGTTTGTGTAGTCCTCCCCGAGGGAAAGGTCCCGCGCCACGACCGAGGTGTCTGCCTCGACATCGTAGTCTTCGATGCTCAACCTGAAACTGCCGAGGTTGTCCCCCGCAATCTCCTGTGAAAACGTCTCCGTCTCCCCCGGCTCAATCACACCGCCGATATCGAAGCCGGCATCCGCATACTTGCTGTAATCCAACGCCTCACTGGTGATTTGACCACGCTTCGTGAAGTTACCTTCAGCGTTCCCGGAGTTTCTCACTTGTAACTTCAGCGAAGCGGTTTCACCCAGCTCCATCTCGTCGGTTATCTGTAATGAAACGACCTCAAAATTCGGTTCCGAGTTCGCCGCATCTTCACCATTGGAACCGTCCTGCGGAGTATCAGTATCCCCATCAGTTACGTCATCCGTGGTGCTCTCATCAGCGGGAGTCCTTTCCTCAGAAGAGTTGTCACTGGTACATCCCGCGATAGCAGCCAGTCCTGCTGTACCGACTGCAAGGATATACTCTCTGCGCGATTCGCGTAAATTGCTTGATTGCCGGTCCATGGGCAAAGACCGCCCCTCCTGACAGATAATAGTTGATAACTGAATGTCAACGACACTGTCCAACGCCTGACGGAATCCTGCATAGTTCGCGGGTGTCAGACGGTCACTATGCTCACTGTACTGACCGTAACCGGGTCAGAATCTAGCATCTGCTAACGACTTCAACAGAGCCACTAAAGGGGAAACCGGTCCGATAGAAAAACGACCGCCTGCCCGTCAGTCCGACCCGCTGTGGGGCACCCAGCCACACTGCTCGCAGACCTCGACGCCGCCGTCTACCCGGAGCGGTTCACTACACTGCGGACAGACGGTGACGGCCTCAGTCATCGTCCTCGGTGATGATGTCGGCCGAGAGGCCCTGTGCCATCCGGATGTCCTTGGAGTTGTTCAGCGTCCAGGCGGTACGGTCGGTGACGGCCTCGATTATCTCGCGGGCCGAGGGGTAGCCGTTACCGGACTTCTTGACTCCGCCGAAGGGGAGCTGGACCTCGGCTCCGATACACGGGAGGTTCCCGTAGGCGAGCCCGAGTTCGGCGTGGTCGCGGTAGTAGTTTATCTGGCGGTAGTCCTCCGAGACGATGGCGCCGGCCAGCCCGTAGTCGGTGTCGTTCTGTATCTCGACGGCCCGCTTGATGTCGCCGTCGTAGGGAAGCAGGGCGACGTGGGGACCGAACACCTCCTCCTGCGTACAGCGCAGGTCGGCGTCGGGGTCGGCCTCGTAGACGAACGGGCCGACCCAGTGGCCGTCCCCGTGGCCGTCGGGAATCTCGTCGGCGTCCAGCTCGGTCCGGTCGACCAGCACCTCGACGCCCTCCTCGCGGGCGAGGTCGCGGTACTCGGTCACCTTCTCCAAGTGCTCGGCCTCGATGAGCGGGCCCATGAACGTGTCCTCCTGCAGCGGGTCGCCGACGGCGACCTTGCTGGCGGCGTCGACGAACCGCTCCTTGAACTCGTCGTAGACGTCCGTGTGGACGATGAGCCGCTCCGAGGAGACACACCGCTGGCCGGTGGTCTTGAACGAGGACATCACGGCCGAGTGGACGGCGATGTCCAGGTCGGCTTCCTCGGTGATGACGACGGCGTTCTTCCCGCCCATCTCGCAGGCCGCGCGTTTCCCGGACTCGGAACCGACCGTGTCGGCTATCTGGTGGCCGACCTCGGCCGAGCCGGTAAAGAGGACCGTCGGGACGCGGTCGTCGTCGACGATAGCGGCACCCGCGTCCCCGAAGCCCTGGATCATGTTGAACACGCCGTCGGGGAGACCGGCGTCTTCGAACATCTCCGCGACGATCTGGGCACACCACGGGGTCTGTTCGGCGGGCTTCCAGACGACGGTGTTGCCCTCGACTAGGGCGACGGCCATGTGCCAGTACGGGATGGCGATGGGGAAGTTCCACGGCGTGATACAGCCGGTGACGCCCCTGGGTTTGCGCCGCATGTAGGCGTCCTTTTCGGCGATTTCCGAGGGGATGATGTCGCCGCTCGGGTGGCGCGCGTCGCCGGCGGCCCACTCGACCATGTGGGCGGCCTCGACCACGTCGGCCCGCCCCTCGCTTATCTCCTTCCCGCACTCCTTCGTGACAATCTCCCCGAGTTCGTCGGTGCGGTCCCGAAGCTCGTGGTAGACGTCCCAGAGGTACTCCGCGCGGTCGATACGGGAGAGTTCGCGCCACTCCTCGTAGGCCTCGTCGGCGGCCGCGACGGCCTCGTCTACGTCCGCCGGCGTGCCGCGCTGGAACTCGGCCAGCGGTTCGCCCGTCGCCGGGTTCTCGCTCTCGAACGTCTCGGTACCGTGACCAGTGACCCACTCGCCGTCGATGTAGTGCTGGTATGTCTCTGCCATTACCCCACATACGAACAGCCCAGCCCAAAACCCCCGTCCGACCATGGGCGGTGGTCGTAATCACCCGTTTTGGGCAGTGAGGCGCACGTCTGTGGGCCCACCCGACCATGGGCGGCAGAACTTTGGTAAAGCAACACATGGATACGGGTACAACGTGTACTGTACTCATGGCGGCCATTGACCAGACCGAGACGACGTGGCTCACCCTCGACCTCTGGCACCCGAACTGCTGGGCGATAAAGGCGACCGGAAAGGCAACCGGCGGCGTTCTGGCCCACTCTATCTACACCTCCCCGAAGACGGACGGGAACCACACCGGGAAGGTCAAGGGGCTGTTCACCGCGTTCGCGGACGACGAGGCCGAAGTGACGGCGCTGCTCGACGAGATACGCGACTCCGAACTCACCGGCGAGCTCTCCGAACTCCGGGAACGATTCGGGCGCGAGCGCGACGCCCCCGGGAACGTGGTCCGGGAGTTCTTCGTCGAGTACGACCCCGACGACATGGTGTGTCCGACGCTGCTGGAACACGGGTTCGTCCACAACGCCCCCGTCCGTATCGAGAACGGGCGCGAGGAGTGGCAGGTCTGTTTCGTCAACGAGCGCTCCGAGATAGACGACGCGCTGGACCGGGTCCGCGAGGAGGCCGGCGCGGAGGTCAGAATCGACTCCATCACGACGAGCGAGGCCGCCACGACGACCACCCGGAACCAGCGCCTCGACAAGCTCACCGCCAAACAGCGGGACGTGTTCGAACACGCGCGCCAGGCGGGCTACTACGAGTGGCCCCGGCAGTGTGACACCCGGGAGCTAGCGGCCGACCTCGACGTCTCCAAGACCACCCTGCTAGAGCATCTCAGAAAAGCCGAAGCGAAACTGCTCGACCCCTGACTCGGACGCGGTGAGAACCGGGAGAAGGGACTCGGTCTCAGGGACTGACGACGGCCCGGAGCGCGAACAGGGCATTTGCCTTGCGTTCGCGGATACGGCGGTAGAAGTAGGAGAACCACTTGGTGCCGTAGGGGATGTACTGGTACACCTCGTACTCCTCGGCCAGCTCGAACTGCGCGCTCTCGCGGACGCCCGTGAGCATCTGTACCTCGAAGGGGGTCCCGTGTTCCTCGTGGAGTTCCTTCGCGAGGTCGACCATCGCCGGGTCGTGGCTCCCGACGGCGATGCCGTCGTCGAAGTGCTCGAACATGTAGGTCAGGTACTCGCGGTACATCTCGTCGACCTTCGACTTCTCCTTGTAGGCTATCTCGGCCGGCGGGTCGTAGGCCCCCTTGACCAGCCGGACCTTCCCCGGGCAGTCGGCCAGCCGTTCGAGAATATCACCGGTCCGCTTGAGGTTCGCCTGGACGCAGACACCCACGTCACCGTCTGTCTCGCGCGCGTGGCGCTCGAAGGCGTCGAGCGTCACGTCGACCGTGTCGTGGTCCTCCATATCGACCCAGACGAAACAGTCGACGCCCTCGACGATGCGTGCGAGGTTCTCCTCGAACGCCTGGTCGCCTACCTCCAGACCTATCTGGCTCGGCTTGACGGAGATACAGCCGTCGAGACCGCGGCGTTCGAGCCCCTCGGCGAGTTCGATGTACGCGTCGGCGTCCGCGTCCGCGTCCGCGCGGTCCTCGTAGTGTTCGCCCAGTAGGTTGAGGATGCCTTTCACGCCCCGTTCGTTCAGCTCCGCCACGTGGTCCAGCGCCTCCGTCGCGGTCTCGCCGGCCACGAAGTTGTTCGCAATGGGGGGTATCATACACGAAGTGATGCGGCAGACGGCCCTATATCCGGACCCTACCAAATAATTCTGACACGAAGGTTGTGAAATATACCCTGAGGAATCGGAGAGACCGGTAAAACTAATGTCGCCCGACCATGGTAGGGACACCATTGAGGCACATCTGTGAAAACTATTGAATCACCCATGCGAAAAAGTACCACAACGTCGCTCGACCGGCGAACGATGCTGAAACTGACTGGCGGTGCCGGAGTCGTCGGTCTGGCCGGCTGTAGCTCGTTCGGGAACGGGAACGAGGCGTACAACATCGGGATGGTCGACGCCCAGACGGGCTCGCTGTCGGCCTTCGGCGAGCGGAACCAGCGCGGGAAGGACCTCGCCCTGTCGGCCGTCAACGACGTCGGCATCAACGGCAGCGACTTGCAGATAACCGTCGAGGACTCGGGGAGCGAGAACCAGGGCGGGATTTCGGCCGCCCAGAAGCTCGTCAACCAGGACGGCGTCCCATTCCTCATCGGCGCCGTCGGCTCCGGCGTCTCGCTCGCCATCTACGAGAGCGTCATCGAGGGGACGGACGTCGTCCAGCTCTCACAGAACTCGACCGGGCTCGGGCTGACCGAGTTCCCTGGGCTGTTGCGGATGTCGCCGTCGGGCCGGACGCAGGCCGTCGCGCTCGCGGACCTCATCGCCGAGGACGGCTACGACGAGGTGGCGCTGACCTACGTGAACAACGACTACGGCCAGAGCCTGGCCGACGCGTTCGTCGACTCCTGGGAAGGGTCGGTCGCCTACAACAACTCCCACGACCAGGAACAGCAGTCCTACGCCTCCGTCATCTCCGAGATGAACGACTCCGGCGCTGACGCCTGGCTGTTCATCACCTACCAGTCGGAGTTCAGTTCGATGGTCAACGAGATCTACTCCAACGGCTACGAGGCGATGCTCTATGGCGCCGACTCCGTCTCGGGCGACAACGTCATCGAGAATACCCCCGAGGGCAGCATGGAGGGAATGAAGATTCTCGTCCCGTCCGCGCCCGTAGAGGAGCAGAACTACCAGGACTTCGCCTCGGCCTTCGAGGACGAGTACGACCAGTCCCCCACCTCGTGGGCGGCCTACGCCTACGACTGTGTAATCACCGCGGCCCTCTCGATTCAGGCCGCCGACGAGTTCACCGGCGCGGCGCTCGGCGAGGTCGTCCGGGACGTGACCCGCCCCGAGGGCGAGCAGGTCACCTCCTTCGAGGCCGCGAGCGAGATTCTCTCGGACGGCGGCGGTCCGAGCGACGTGGACTACCAGGGCGTCAGCGGCCCCATCGACTTCGACGAAAACGGTGATCCGGTCGGCTTCCTGCAAGTCCTGGAGGTTCAGGACCACAGCTACGAGGGCATCGACTTCATCAGCTCATAGGCCGAGAATGGTACTCGACCAACTCGCCAGCGGGCTGGTGTACAGCAGCATCATCGTGCTCGGCAGCATCGGCCTGTCGCTGGTGTACAGCATCGCGGGCTTCGCGAACTTCGCCCACGGCGACACCATGACCATCGGCGCCTACACGGCGCTCGTCACTTTCGGTGCGGTCGGTGGAATCGGCGGGTCCGTCCTCGGGCTACCGGCCGGCTTTTTCGTGGCGCTGGTCGCCGGCATAGCGATGGCCGCACTCGTCGCAGTCGTCACCGAGAAACTCGTCTACAGCGGGATGGACCTGGACTCCATCGGGCTGCTCATCGCCTCCATCGGGCTCGCGTTCATCTACCGCGCGCTCATCCAGCTGGGCTTTAGCGCCCAGTCGACCAGGTACGGCATCCAGTCGCTCCGGCCGATAGAAGCGCTGGTGCCCTACGGGGTCCGCATCACGGAGCACGACGTGGCCATCTTCGTCTCCGCGTCGCTGTTGGTCGTCGGCCTACACGTCCTCTTGCAGTACAGCGACCTCGGCCGGAAGATGCGCGCGATGGCCGACAACCCGGACCTCGCGCGCGTCAGCGGCATCCGGACCGAGCGGGTCAAGCTGTGGACCTGGATCATCGGCGCCGGCCTCGCCGGAGCCGGCGGCGTGTTCCTGGGACTGTACAGCCAGCTCACCCCCCGGATGGGCTTCAATCTCCTCTTGCTCATCTTCGCCGCCGTCATCCTCGGCGGCATCGGCTCCGTCTACGGCGCCATGCTCGGGGGCTTTCTCATCGGGATGATAAACCAGTTGACGCCGCTGCTGTCGGACATCGGTATCCCCATCGGCATCGAGTACGCCAACGCGATAGCCTTCGTCATCATGGTGGTCGTGTTGCTGGTCCGGCCAAACGGCATCGCCGGGGAGGCGACCTGAGATGTCGCTCGTCGAGGACCCGAGAGGGTACTGGAGCGGCCTCACCGTCGCCGAGAAGGGAGTGACCGCGGCGATAGTGCTGTTCGCGGTCGGGCTCGTGGTGAGCCTGCTCGGGGGCCTGCTCGCGCCGACCTACTTCCTCTTTCTGGTCGGCCTCGCGGGGATGTACGCGCTGCTCTCGCTCGGGCTCAACTCCCAGTGGGGCTTCTCGGGGCTCATCAACTTCAGCGTCGCCGCCTTCTTCGGTATCGGTGCCTACGGCACCGCGCTCGCCAGCGCGAGCAGTTCGCCGGTGGCGGGCGGTCTCCCCCCGATTGTAGGCCTGTTCGCCGCGCTGGTACTCGCGGCACTGTTGGCGCTGTTCATCGGGATTCCGACGCTCCGGCTCCGGGCGGACTACCTCGCTATCGCCTCTATCGGCCTGGCCGAAGTCGTCCGCCTCATCGTCCTCAACCAGGACTCGTGGACGAACGGCAGCGCCGGCGTCCGCGGCATCCCGGGCTTTTTCGAGGGGTGGCCGGTCCTGGCGACGTTCCCCGACACGATGCCGACTATCGTCCTCGGTTCCGGCCCCGGCGCCATGGTACTCAACGCGCCGTTCTGGCAGGCTCTCTTGAACGTGGGGCTGGTGCTCGCCTTCGTCGGCGTGAGCTACCTGGTCCTGCGCCGGGCCCACCGGTCGCCGTGGGGCCGCGTGCTCCGGACGATTCGCTCGGACGAGGACCTGGCCAGCGCGCTGGGGAAGAACACCTACGCCTTCAAGATGCAGGCGTTCGTCCTCGGGAGCCTCATCATGGCGCTCGCGGGAGTCTTCTACGCGCATCTGAACCTCTATGTCAGCCCCGGCGACCTGGACCCCATCACGACGTTCTACGTCTGGGTCGCCGTCATCCTGGGCGGCAGCGGCTCCAACCGCGGCGCGCTCTTTGGCGGCGTCGTCATCGTCCTCATCCGGGAAGGGACGCGGGGGCTGCCCTTCGAGGCGGCACCGATACGGCTGCTCGCTATCGGGGTCATCATCGTCCTGCTGATGCGGTTCCGTCCGCAGGGCATCCTGCCCCCACAGAAGGAGCTCATCTGGCCCGGTACCGTCGACGAAACGCCCCAGCAACCGGACTCCGGCGTGCGAGAGACGAAAGCAGGTGAAAAATGAGCGAACAGACCACCCAGACGGCGGCAACGATGTCCAAGGACGACGTGGTGTTGCGCGTCGACGATATGGTGAAGAAGTTCGGCGCGCTCATCGCGACCGACCACGCAACCTTCGAGGTCGAACGGGGCACCGTCACGGGGCTTATCGGCCCGAACGGGGCGGGGAAATCGACGCTGTTCAACCTCATCTCGGGCTTTTACGAGGCCGACTCGGGCACCGTCGAGGTCGACGGGACCGACGTCACCGGACTGGAGCCCTACGAGATAGCCGACCACGGCCTGATTCGGACATTCCAGACGCCGCGTAAAGTAGAGGGGATGACGGTCCGGGAAGCGATGCTCGTCGGGCCGCGGGACCAGCCCGGTGAGTCCTTCCTGAAGCTGTTCACCTCGCCGGGGGCGGTCGGGGAGGCCGAATCGAAGAACATGGACGACGTCAACCGTATCCTAGAGGAGTTCGAGATTGACCACCTGGCGACCCAGCCGGCGAGCAAGATATCGGGCGGTCAGATGAAGCTGGTCGAGCTGGCCCGCGCGATGCTCTCGGAGCCCGAGATACTGCTGCTCGACGAGCCGGCCGCCGGGGTGAACCCGACCCTTCGCAAGAAGCTCGCCGAGCAGATTCGCCGGCTCAACGAGGAGGGGACGACGTTCCTGCTCATCGAACACGACATGGAGTTCGTGATGAGCCTGGCCGACCCGGTCATCGTCCTCGACCAGGGGAGCGTCCTCATGGAGGGCCGACCCGACGAAGTCCAGAGCGACGAGCGCGTCATCGACGCCTACCTCGGAGGATAACTATGTCAGGAGACACAACCACCACACAGGAACCCCCCGGAGACGGGGCGGCCGACCACATCGTCGAGCTGT
Source organism: Haloarcula laminariae (assembly GCF_025457605.1). Taxonomy (NCBI): domain Archaea; kingdom Methanobacteriati; phylum Methanobacteriota; class Halobacteria; order Halobacteriales; family Haloarculaceae; genus Haloarcula; species Haloarcula laminariae. The sequence continues at coordinate 1,950,701 of NZ_JAMZFY010000001.1, forward strand.
CGGGCGTCGACAGCGGCTACGGCGAGGTACAGGTGCTCGACGACTGCTCGCTGCATCTCGACGCCGGCGAAATCGTCTGTCTCATCGGCCCGAACGGCGCCGGGAAGTCGACCGTCCTCAAGACGGTCTTTGGCATGCTCACGCCGTGGGAGGGGTCGGTCACGTACCACGGCGAGGACATCGGCGGGATGGCGCCCGAAGACATCGTCCGCGAGGGCATCGGCTACGTCCCCCAGACCGAGAACGTCTTCGGCTCGCTCACCATCGAGGAGAACCTCCGGATGGGCGGGGTCGCCCGCGAGGGCGGCCTCGAAACGGTCATTGATGACCTCTACGAGCGGTTCCCGCTGCTTGACGAGAAACAGACGGCCAAGGCCAAGACCCTCTCCGGCGGCCAGCGCCAGGTGCTCGCCTTCGCCCGCGCGCTCGTGATGGAGCCGGACGTGTTGCTCATCGACGAGCCGTCGGCCGGGCTGGCCCCCAACACCGCGAAAGACGTCTTCGGCCACGTCGAGGCGGTAAACGAGATGGACACGGCTATTCTCATGGTCGAGCAGAACGCCACGGAGGGGCTCGGTATCTCCGACCGCGGCTACGTCCTCGACCAGGGGACGGTGAGGTTCGGAGGCGAGGCGGGCTCGCTGCTCGACAACGACGAGGTCTCGAAGCTCTATCTGGGCGGATGAACGGGGGCGACGCCCGCCGGCTATGAGCGTCCTCCGGAAATACGTCTTCGCGCTCGGACCGCTCGCCGCGGCCGCCCTGTGGGGCGGGATGTACGTCGTCAGCAAGTGGAGCTTCGCGCTCGTCCCGCCTGTCACGCTCGGCTTTTTCCGGGTCGCGCTGGGCGCGGGCGCCCTGTGGCTGTGGCTCCGTGTCGCCGGCGGGAGCGACGCCGACCGGCCGGGCCGCGAGGACTGGCCGGCGCTCGCGGGCCTGGGCGGCTGGGTGACACTCACCATCGTCGCGCAGTTCCTCGGCACCGAGCTCACGAACGCGAGCCAGGGGTCGCTGCTGACGGTGCTGACGCCGGTCTTCGTCGTCCTTCTCGGCGCGGCGCTGCTGGGCGAGCGCGTCACGACGCCGAAGGCGGCCGGTATCGCGCTCGCCGCGGTCGGGACCGCCGTCGTCGTCGCGGGCCAGTACGACGTGCGGTCGGTCGCGGCCGGCAACGCCGCCGGCGTGCTGTTGCTCGTCGTCGCGAGCGTCGCGTGGGCCGGCTTCACCGTCTGGGGCCTCCCGGTCGTCCGGAAGTACTCGGCGCTGACCGCCGCCACCTACGCCACCATCGCCGCCACGCCCATGCTCGGGGTGCTGGCCGCCGCCGAGCTGTGGTATCTCGGCGGGCCGCTGGGTGCCCTCTCGCTGGGGCCGGAGTCGCTGCTCGCCATCGGCTATCTGGGACTCGCCTCGACGGCGGCGGCGTGGTACCTCTGGTACAAGGGCCTTGAGTACGTCCCCGCGGGGACCGTGGCCGTCTTCTTCTTCCTCCAGCCCGTCGTCGGGACGGCCCTGGCGACGGCGCTGCTCGGCGAACAGGTCGGCCCCGAGTTCGTGGTCGGCAGCCTCATGATAGGGACCAGCGTCTGGGTCGTCAGCCGCGAGCGAGCGGCCGACACGGCTCCGGACCAACAGCCGGGGGAGACATGACCGTCTGTCGTCCCACGAGACGACGATGAGCGGGCCCCTGGCCGCACTCGACGACGGAACGCCGCCCGAGGTTGGCCTGGCGGTCGCCATCGTCGCCATCAGCACGGGGGCGATTCTCGTCCGGCTCAGCGACGCGCCGGCGACCGTCGCCGCGTTCTACCGCGTCCTCTTTACCACGCTCCCGCTCGTGCCGCTGGCGCTGTGGCGCTATCGGAGCGACTTCGCCCGTATTGGCCGCCGGGACCTGCTCTTTGCGACGCTGTCGGGCGTCGCGCTCGCGGTGCACTTCGCGTCGTGGTTCGAGAGCCTGGCCTGGACCAGCGTGGCCGCGAGCGTCACCCTCGTCCAGTCCCAGCCCCTGTTCGTGGCGCTGGGCGCCTGGCTCCTGCTCGACGAGCGCCTGTCCCGGCGCACGGTCGCCGGTATCCTCGTCGCCGTGGCCGGGATGGTGACGATGGCGCTCGGCGACCTGCTCACCGGCGTCCTCGTCGGGCGCGACCCGCTGCTTGGCAACGCGCTCGCGCTGCTGGGCGCGGTGATGGCCGCCGGCTACGTCCTCGCCGGCCGGTCGCTGCGCCAGCGCGTCTCGCTGATTCCCTACGTTGTCGTCGTCTACAGCGTCTGTAGCGTCGTGTTGCTGGGCATCGTGGTCGCGCAGGGGGCGCCGCTGACAGGGTATCCGACCCGCGAGTGGGCGCTCTTTGCCGGGCTCGCGCTGGGCCCCGGGCTGTTCGGTCACACGGTCATCAACTGGGCGCTGGCGCACCTCCGGTCCAGCGTCGTCTCCGTCTCACTGCTCGGGGAGCCGGTGGGTTCGACACTGCTCGCCTTTCTCCTGCTGTCCGAGGCCCCGACCCTCGTCACCGTCGGTGGCGGCGCCGTCGTCCTTACAGGCATCGTGGTGACCGCCACGGACCGGTAAGCGGGCGCTCGGACGCGAACCCGACAGACCCTTCTGTGCGGTCGCTGAACTGTGTCCCATGGCAAGCGACACTGTCACGCTGACAATCGAAGGCGAGGACGACGCCGACGAACTGACCGTGCCCAGCGAGCTGCTGGACCTGCTACGCGAGAACGACGAGACGGACCCGGCCGTCGTCGGCGACATCGCGATGTTCGGAATGGCCCAGCGCATCCACGGCGCCGTCCACCACGGCCAGGGCGAGGCCGACCAGGGGATTCAGGACCTAGAAGAGCTCACGCTCGACCTCTTCGAGGAGCGCTTTGGCGCCTCCTTCGCCGAGCTGACCGGCCACGACCACTAGTTTTCGACTGTCCAGGTCAGCAGGACGCCGTCGTCGACCTGCTCGACCGACTCCAGGGCGAGCTCGGGGAACGACTCGACGAAGCCGTCGCCGTCGGCCAGCGTCGGGGCGTCCCGACCCCCCAGCACCGTCGCGCCGACGTAGACGCGTAGCTCGTCGACCAGCCCCGCCTCGAAGAGGCTGAAGATGAGTTCCCCGCCGCCTTCGACCATCAGCCGGTCGATACCCTCCCCCTCCAGCTTCGCCAACGCCGTCGTGAGGTCCACGCGGTCCTCGCCGGCGGCCAGCACGTAGGCGCCGGCCGCCTCCATCTGCTCGATGAAGTCGGTCGGCGCGGCCTCGCTGGTGAGCAGGTACGTCTCGGCGGCGCCGTCCAGCACGGTGGCCTCGGGCGGCGTGCGAATCCGTGAGTCGGCGACGACCCGTGCCGGGTTCTCGGGCTCGCCGCGGCTTCGCCGCGCGGCGTGTCGGTCGGCGTCCTTGACCGTCAGCGAGGGGTCGTCCGCGAGGACGGTCCCGACGCCGACCATGACGGCGTCGCTGTCCGCCCGGAGCTGGTCCACCCGGTCGAAGTCCTCGGGACCGGAGATGTCGAGTTGCTCGCGCTGTCGCGAGGCGAGCTTCCCGTCCGCGCTCATCGCGGCGTTGACGACGACGTACATACAGCGGGCACAGGCGGGTGAGCCGAAAACGGGTTTCGGTTTCTACGCGGGTTCCCTGTCGGGACGGCTGCCGAGACGCCGCGTATCCAGGGACTTGTGCTGGCCGTCGGCCGTGCGGAGTTTCAGCGTCGTCCCGTCGATGACCAGTTCGACCACGTCGAGGGTCGTCTTCGTCGTCCACCCCTGGAGCCGGACCATTCCCGCTTCGTCGATTTCGATGAAGGTGCGTGGCTTCGTCGCCGCGTCCATCGACCACGACTCCCCGCCCAGCGACACCTCCGTCCCGCCGGTCTCCGCCCGGGCGAACACGCAGACGTGTTGCTTTCGGGCTTGCTCCCCCCGCTCGTGGTCGACGCGCTCCCACTCCTCGTAGTCGATGCCGAAGTGGGCGGCCCACAGCTCCAGATACTCGAAGTCGAAGCGCTTCTGGCCGTCGGCGTCGCGACCGCTGCGCCAGATGACGTGTGCCTCCGAGGGTTTCGACCCGAAGAAGCTACCCACGCTAGCTTCCCCCAGGAGTATCAACTGCTGTAACGGTGTCTCCCGGAACTCCCGCGGTGTCTCTCGCCGGCAGACTGGCAGTGAACGACGACCTCAGCATACCGTATGCACTCGCAGTATCAAGTATAAAAATACTGGCCGTCACGCCCGAGGTTTCGTATTGGAAGTTCCTCCGGATTATGCGCCTTACAGACAATCAATATAAGGATATTAGAACTGTTCTGGTACAAACGTTTATGTTTCCCCCGATTATCTGGCTGTGATGAGTGTTCCCGCTGTGTGGCGCCGGTACGCGACGACGGCCGCCGGCGGGGGCCACTGACGGACCGAAGCGACTGACCGAACGCATCCAACCTACCGTGTCAGAACCCGACTCACCCCAGATACGTCGGAGCATCGAGGTCGAATACTGGGTCGTCGACGACGAAGGCCGGCTCGTCGAGCCCGGCCCGCTCGTGGCGGCCGCGCCGGGCGTCGAACGGGAGTTCGTCGAGCCGATACTGGAGATAAAGACGACACCGTGTGAGTCGACGCCGCGGCTCCGGGCCGAGCTGTTCGAACGCATCGAGCGGGTGCTCTCGGTCGCCGACGAACACGACATGGGGCTGGTTCCGCTCGCGACCCCGATACACGCCGACGAGATAGCCGACCTGCCAAGCGACCGCACCCGGATACAGGACGAGATAATCGGCTCGGACTTCGAGTACGTCCGCCACTGTGCGGGCACGCACATCCACGTCGAGCAGATTCCCGGGCGCGCTATCGACCAGCTGAACACGCTGGTCGCACTGGACCCCGCGCTGGCGCTCGTCAACTCCGCGCGTCGGTTCCGCGGACAGCCGCTGGCCGACGGCGTTCGGTCGAAGCTCTACCGGTGGATGGCCTACGACGGGCTGTCACACCAGGGGCGGCTCTGGCGGTACATCGAGTCCCGGGCGGACTGGGAACGGCGCCTCCAGCGCCGGTACGAGGAGTTCGAACGCGCGGCGCTGGAGGCGGGCGTCGACCGGCGGGCGTTCGCGGCCTCGTTCGATCCCGAGAGCGCGGTCTGGACGCCCGTTCAGCTCCGGGCCGAGTTCGGGACCGTCGAGTGGCGCTCGCCGGACACGGCCCTGCCCAGCAGCGTCGTCGACCTCGCCGACACCGTGGCCAGGACGGTCGAACACCTCCGGGACGCCGAGGTCCGCATCGAGGGCGAGACCGGGCGCGTCACCGACAGCCAGGTCGTCCTGCCGGAGTTCAACCACGTCCTGGAGTACGTCAACGCCGCCATCCGCGACGGTATCGCCGACGAGTCGCTGTGTGCCTACCTCGAACGCATGGGGTTCGACGTCGGCGCCTACGACCCCATCTCCCGCCAGCAGGGCGACCGGGGGATGATGACAGAGGCCCGGGCGCGGGAGCGGCGGCTCGCGTACGCCGAGCGCCTCGAACAGGACGTCACCGAGGCCCAGTCGATGCGCGCCGACTGACTTACTTCCGCGTCAACTGGATGAGTCCCTGTTTGAGGGCCAGTTTGAACCGCTCGTCCAGGGGCATCGCCTCCCAGCCGTCGGGCAGTTCGTCGGCGGGCAGCGAACGCAGCGACTCGACGAGCGACTCGTGGAGAAAGCGGCCGTTCTCGTCGCACTCGTCACAGGTCCGGATGACGGACCGAATCTCGAACGGGCGCGTGACGGTGGCCTCGCAGTGCGAGCAGACGTACGTCTCGGTCACTGTGCCACGTTCCGTCGCTGACTACTCCTATCTTGCGGCCCCGACCCGGTGTTCGTCGCCGAATCCGCCCCGCATGGCGACCGCAGGACCGGCGTCAGTCCCACTTCGCGCCGGGGTTGGTGACCGCGCCGTTGGACGCGGAGCCGAAGTCGCGGTGGTACTTCGCGAGGATGCCGGTGTCGTACTGCGGTTCGGGGTCGTAGTCCTCCAAGCGCTCGGCGATCTCCTCGTCGGTGAGGTCGACGGAGAGCTCCAGTTCGTCGATGTCGATGGTGATGGTGTCGCCGTCCTCCAGCGCGGCGATGGGGCCGCCGGCGAAGGCCTCCGGCGCGACGTGGCCGATGGAAAAGCCCCGCGTGGCGCCGGAGAACCGGCCGTCGGTGAAGAGCGCGACGTCCTCGGCGTGGCCCTGGCCGGCGACGGCCGACGTGACGCCGAGCATCTCGCGCATTCCAGGGCCGCCCTGGGGGCCTTCGTTCCGGATACCGATGACGTCGCCGGACTCGACGTTGCCCTCCTGGACGTACTCCATTGCGCCCTCCTCGTCGTCGAAGATGCGGACGGGCCCCTCGTGGCGGAGGTGGTCCTCGCCGGTGATCTTGATGACCGCGCCGTCGGGCGCGAGGTTGCCGGTGAGAATTCGGATGGCCCCCTGCTCGTTTTTCGGTTCCTCGACGGTGTAGAGGAAGTCCGCGTCGAGTTCCTCGATGGCCGGCGGGTCGATGCGTTCGAGCCCCTCCGCGAGGGTCTCGCCGGTGACGGTCATCGCGTCGCCGTGGAGCAGGTCGGCATCGAGCAGCGCCTTGAGGACGACCGGGATGCCGCCGACCTCGAAGAGGTCGTTCATCACGCGCTCCCCGCCCGGCTGGAGGTTCGCGATTTTTGGCGTGCGCTTGCTTATCTCGTTGAACGTCTCGATGTCGAGGTCGACGTCGGCCTCGGCGGCCATCGCCAGCAGGTGGAGGACGGCGTTGGTCGAGCCCCCGGTGGCGACCTGGAGCGCGATGGCGTTCTCGAAGGACTCCCGCGTGAGGATGTCCGACGGCTTGCGGTCGTTCTCGATGGCGTCGAGGGCGACCTCGCCGGCCTCCTCGGCGATATCGTAGCGGTCCTCGTGTTCGGCGGGCGCACCGGAGGAGCCCAGCGGCGCGAGCCCGATGGTCTCGGAGATGGCGGCCATCGTGTTCGCGGTGAACATCCCGCCACAGGAGCCGGCCCCCGGGCAGGCGTGGCGTTCCATCTCGTCGAGTTCCCCCTCGGTCATCTCGCCGTCGGCGACGGCGCCCACGCCCTCGAAGACGTTCTGAATCGTTATCTCGCGGCCGCCGTGCTCGCCCGGCATGATAGACCCGCCGTAGACGAAGACGCTGGGGAGGTCGGTCCGTATCGAGGCCATCATCATCCCGGGCATGTTCTTGTCACAGCCGCCGATGGTGACCAGCCCGTCCATCCGTTCGCCGAAGGAGACCAGTTCGACGGAGTCGGCGATGACCTCCCGGGAGATGAGCGACGCCTTCATCCCCTCGGTCCCCATCGAGACGGCGTCGGAGATGGTGATAGTGCCGAACTCGATGGGCATCCCGCCGGCCGCGTCGATGCCCTCGTAGGCCGACTCGGCAACGTCGTCCAAGTGGACGTTACACGGGGTGATGTCCGCGGCGGGGTTGGCGACGCCGACCATCGGCGACTGGAGGTCCTCGTCGTCGTACCCCATCGCCCGGAACATCGCCCGGGACGGGGCCTGGTCGGTCCCTTCGGTGACTTCGCTGCTTCGCAGGTTCGGGTCCTTGCCCGACTCCTCGCGCTCGGCCTGCTTGCTCATACTGGTAGAAAGCTACGGGGCGTCTTAAACGCCGTGACTGGCCTCTGTCGGTCGCTCCGCCCGCGGCCTGCGCTACCCGTCTGCATCGGTTGGGAGTTCGTCGAGTATCGCGTCGACGAACTCCCTGTCGTCGGCCCAGTACCCCGTGTAGCCGTCGTCGCTTTCGTGGCCGAAGAGGCCACAGGGATGGTCACCGCCGTCGTAGGCGAGCAGCCAGTAGCGTTCGAGTTCGCCGGCTGCCTCGTGGTACGTGATACCGGGAATCTCCGGCGGCGTCCAGTCGGGGACGCCGTAAACGTGGATGTCTACCGCCGTGTCACCGGCGAGGCGTCGGTAGCGGGGCAGCTGGGCTTCGAACGCCGAGAACCGCTGGAAACACACGTGGAGCTCCCCGGTCCCGGTGCGGTAGACGCGGTCCTCTATCTCCCGGCTGACGGTCAGGAGCTGTCGGCAGTCCAGGGCCTGATACACCGTCCTATCGAGGGCATCGAACAGCGCTCGATACCCCTCCGAGACCGCGTCCGTATCCTCCGGACGGGACAGGGGCGGCGTCAGCAGGTCGTCCACGTCTTCGAGGGGGAGCGCGCCGGCGAACTCGCCGCGCTTCTCGATGGCCAGAAACGGCTCCGGACCGCTCGGGGCGAGAGAGCGGGACTCGACCGGGACGTTGTGGGTCTCGAACCAGGACGCGAGTGACGGCTCCCCGTCGGCGTAGACGGTGACCGCCGTCTCCGCGTTCCCGAACTCGTCCAGAACTGAGTCGAACATGTAGCTCCCTACTTCTCGGCCTCGACGCTCCGGTGAATCAACGCACGGGTCTCGGTCTCGAGTGTATCGAGGGTGACAGTGCCGCGGTCCCGGTCGTACGCCACGAGGTCGCTGTCGACGAGGGTCGGGAGATGTGTGTGATGGAGATCGAGCAGAATCCGCTCGCGGTCGTCCCGTGTGGCCATGCCGCCGGTCCGGGTGCTCTCCCATCCGGCCAGCATGGTCGCGAGCTCGTCACGGGAACACTCCCCTCTATCGAGCAGAACCGCGAGAACACGCCGCCGCCTTCGGGAAGAGAGCGCACGGTAGAACTCGTCGTCCGCGAGCCGCGGTGGCGGACCGCCGGAAGACTCTCCACGCGCCTGGTGGTCACTCACACACTGCCATTTACTGGCATTCGTTTAAAATGTTTCGAGACAGTCATGTCCTGCCGGTAAGCGGAGGGGCATTTCGGGATACGAGCGGAGTGATGCTATCGGGAGTCGTCGCTTCTCTCCGAGGATATACCACATATTTTATGTTTGTTCCCCAGTTTCCGCGGCGGAGCAACCGAGTCCGCCCAGCCCGACTGCTGGTGAATCACGCCGCTGCCAGCAGGTTCTTTCCCCCCTGTGGCGTAGGGCGAGCAATGCCAACGGTCACGACGGCGGCGAGGCTCCACTTCGGCTTTCAGAACCTCTCGCTGGCCCACGAGCGCCTGTACGGCGGTGTCGGCCTCGCACTCGACGAACCACGGTTAGTGGTCGAGGCAGAGCCGGCCGACGGGCTGGACTGTGACGACGGCGCGGTCGAACCGTACGCCCGGCGCGTCCTCGACACACTGGACGTGCCGGGCGCCGAACTGCGCGTCCGCGAGCGGTTCCCGCGACACGTCGGCCTCGGGAGCGGGACCCAGCTGGCGCTCGCGACGCTCGTGGCCGTCGCCCGCGCGTACGACCTGACCGCCGACGCCCGGACCGTGGCACCGCGGCTGGGTCGGGGCGGGCGCAGCGGCGTCGGCGTCGGCACCTTCGAGGGCGGCGGCTTCGTCGTCGACGGCGGCCACCCGACGGAGCGGTTCACCCACAACCCCCCGCCGGAGGGTGACTGGGACGTCCCGCCGGTCGTGGCGAACCATCACGTCCCGGCGGACTGGCGGTTCCTCCTCGTCGTCCCCGACAGCGACCCGGGGCAAAGCGGCAGCGACGAGGACCGCAGTATGCGGACGGCCATAGAGCGCGCCGACCCCGGCATCGCCGACCAGATATCGACGCTGCTCACCCGGCGGCTGCTGCCCGCCATCGCCGGGCGGGACCGCCGCGAGTTCGGCGCCACGGCGGCCCGGCTCGGCCGGCTCAACGGTGCGTGGTACGCCGACGAGCAGGGCGGCGTCTACCGACCCCCGGCGGGCACCCTCGTCGAAGCCCTCTCCGACGCGCCCACCGTCACCGGTGCCGGCCAGTCCTCGTGGGGGCCGACAGTGTGGGGGTTGACCGACGTCGACGGGGCGGACGCGGCGAGAGAGGCGGGGTCCCGGGCCCTGGAGGCAGCCGGCGTCAGCGGCGACGTTCGCGTGGCCGCCCCGCGTAACACCGGGGCGTCGCTCGACGAGTGACAGGCCCGACCGGCCCCGAGTATCGGCGGGCGTCGGGGCCAAGCGTTTAAGCGCTCGGGGAAGCGTTGGCGTGTATGGACCGCATCCCCTTCGGTGTCAAGCAGCTCGACTCCATCATCAACGGGGGCGCGCCGACGGGCAGCGTCGTGTTGCTCTCGGGGCAGGCCGGCGCCGGCTCGCGGGAGTTCATGCACACCAGCGCGATAATCAACGGGATGGCCGAGGAGGACCCCGAACTGTTCGACCTCTACTACGGCGACCCCGCCGAGAAGGCGGTACTCCCCGAGGCAGTCCACTATCTCTCTCTGACCGCGAGCGAGGGGCAACTCGCCGACGAGATGCGGCTGGCGATGGACGACGAGGTGTTAGACGCCGGGCTGGCCGGCGTGGAGTTTCACGACATGTCCGAGCGGTACTTCCACATGAGCCCGGTGCCCCGGGAGTGGTACGCCGCCGAGACGCCCAACATCAAGGATCTCCGGGCGCGCCACGAACGCGAGGACCTGCTTGGCGCGCTGGGGACCCGACTCAGCAACATCGCCCCGAACAACCTCGTCGTCATCGACTCCCTGTCGGACCTCGTGGCGGCGATGGGCGAGGACATCGACTGGGCCGATATCACCTTCCTCGTCTCGGGCATCCAGAAGGCGGCCCACCAGTGGGGCGGGCTCATCCTCATGCATCTCAACCACGAGACGGTGAGCAACACCCGGGAGGGCCAGCTGAGCGAGGCCGCCCACGGCACCATGGAGTTCTCCTGGGAGTCGGGCGGGTCGACCCGCGCGCGGACGCTCGTCGTCAAGCAGTTCCGCGGCGTCCTCTCGCAGATAGAGGACGAGAACATCGTCCAGTTCGAGACCGAACTCGGCGACGCCGGCTTCGACATCAGCGACGTCCGGAAGATACGCTAGCCACGAGTTTCGTCTCCTGAAATAGGCAGCAAACGCTTAACTATCCCGTTACATGAAAGGTACATAATGGCCAGTGAGTCGACCGACGAGGGGGTGGTCGCCGTCGAGCTGCCGCCGGAGCTCGACGAGTGGCTGGACGAGCGCGCTCGGGAGCTGGGCGAGCCCCGCGAGGAGCTCGTGACACGGCTGCTGGCGACCTACCGGAGCACGACGGAGCGCGACGGCGGCGACCTGGCGGACGCGCTCGACGTCGAACGCCGCGTCGAGGACGCGATGCAGGACGAGCTCGACGCGACCGTCGCGGCGGCCGTCGACGAGCGCGTCGACTCGACGGTGCGCGACCGGCTGCCCGATATCACCGACGCCGTCGAATCGCGCGTCGAGGGGCGGCTGGACGACGTCGAAGACGATTTCGGCGAGAAGATAACCGACGTGCGCGAGCGCGTCGTCCAGCTCAAGCGGGAACTGGACGGCAAGGCGCCCGCCGACCACGAGGCCTTCGAGAGGGTCGCGGAACTGGACGAGAGCGTCGCCGAACTGAACCGCGAGCTCGTCGAGGTCAGAGACGAGGTCGAGGACGGGCTGGCGGGCCAGGCCGACCGCGTCGACGAGCTGGAGGCGCGCTTCGAGGATATCGACGGGCGCCTCGACGACACCGAGGAGAAGCTAAAGCGGGTCGCCTGGGTCGTCAACGACCTCCGGGACGACCAGGGCGGTCGCGACGCCCATCAGAAGGCCGTCGACCGCATCAAACGCGCCGCCGCGCAGGAGGGTATCAGCTCTGCCTCCTGTCAGAGCTGCGGGGAGACCGTCGAAATCGGGTTGCTGACCGACCCACAGTGTCCCCACTGTGACACGACGGTCTCCGACGTACAGCCCGAGGGCGGTATCATCCGAAAGAAGGCGTCGCTCGTCACCGCCGCACAGCTAGAGGCGGGCCCCGACCGATGAGCGGCGACGAGGACGACCCCTTCGAGGCGTTCGAGGACGCCGACGAGCGCGAGGGCGACCCCTTCGAGCGCCTCGGGGGCGTCGAACCGACCGAGGGGAGCGACGCCGCGTCCGACGGCGATGGCGGGGCCGACGACGGTACCGAGGCGACGCCGCCGACGGACGACACCGACGAACCGGCCTTCGAGGAGGAGTTCATCGACCAGGACGACCCCTTCCAGACCGGGCCGGGTCAGTCACCCACGGACGAAGCCACCGGCGACCGGGAGGCCGGAAGCGACGCCGACCCGCTCGGCGGGGACGACCCCTTCGGGGGGATGGCGGGCCGCGAGGGCGACCCCTTCGACGACGGGGAGAGCGTCTTCGAGTCGGTCGACGTCGAGAGCGTCGACGCCGACGAGGTCTGGGCGTCCCTGGACGAGGAGCCGTCGACGCCGTCGGTCGAGGGCAGCCGGTACGTCGAGGTGTCGAAACACCGCTTCTGCGAGCAGTGTGAACACTTCGCCAGCCCGCCCAACGCCCACTGCACCCACGAGGAGGCCGAGATTATCGAGTACCTGGACATGGAGACGGTCCGCCTGCTGAACTGCCCCGTCGTGGCCGAGCAGCGCGAACTCGAAGACGAGGGGTAAGGCACTTTTGCGGGGGCCGACGAGTACCAGATATGCAGTTCTGTGACGAGTGCGGGTCGATGATGAAAAAGCAAGGCGGCGTGATGCAGTGTACGAGCTGTGACCACACGGCGGACCAGGACAGCGGCGGGGACTTCGTGAGCACGGAGCAACAGTCCGGCGACGAGCTCATCGAGACCGAGGAGGGCGACAACTTCGAGGGCAAACCGACCGCCGACGACGTGGTCTGTGACGACTGCGGCCACACGGAGGCCTGGTACACCATCAAACAGACCGGGGCGGCCGACGAACCGCCGACGCGGTTCTTCAAGTGCAAGGAGTGTGGCTATCGCTGGCGGGAGTACAACTGACACTCCAACGCGAGTTGCGGCCACCTGAAAGCATTTACACGTCTCGACGGTAGCGACGGCCATGCGCCGTCGTACCCTCCTCGCGCTCGTCGGCTCACTGGCCGCCGGGAGCGGCTGTACCGGCACCAGCGACGACCCCGCGGAGGCGACCGTCACGCCGGCCCCGGTTCCCACCCGGGCCGAGTCGCGGACCGAGCACGTCGTCGCGACGGCGGCGGCGGTCCAGCCCGGGGTGGTCACGGCCGGCGACGACTCCATCGGCGTTACCGACGACGCCGGCCAGTACCTCGTCCTCTACCTGGAGGGCGACGCGCCGGACCGCTCGGCGGTGGAGTTCCGGTTCAGCGGGGCGAGCTACACCCCCGAAGACCCCGGACGGCCGCTGTACCGCGGCGATTTCGGCAGGGAGACGTACGGCGAGGACGGCGGCCCGCTCGTGTTCGGGCTGCCCGAGACCGGCGACGGGACCGACGCCGAACTCGCCTGGGGGAACGGGTCGGTAGCGCCGCCGGCGGCCCTGGTCAAACGGCTCGAAGACCCCTTGCCGCCATTCTCCGTGTCGATAGACGGCCCCGAGACGGTCGCCGACGGGTCGGACCCACAGATCACCGTCAGCGTGGCGAACGAGGGGACCGGCGCCGGCCGGTACGTCCTCGCGCTGAACCGGCAGGGGCCGAGGGTCGCGTACGTGCCCGTGACCCGCCTCGCCGGGGAGTTGGACGCCGGGGCCGACGTGACACACACTGTTGACGCCGTCCCGCCCGAGGACGGGGTCTCGACGCGGTACAGCCTCGACGTGCCCGGTCAACGGGACGACCCGAGCCACGTGATACGCCCGGCTGACTCCTGAGCCCACGCCTTCGCGGCGACGGGCCAGCGCGCGCAACGCGGGCAAACGGTCCGTGGGGCGTCGAGCGGAAAACCTCGGCAGGGCGGCGATAAACCCAGTACGACGGGCCTAAAACCGAGTGAACTCGGAAACATTCGGGACCAAACCGGCCCGAACATCTCCCCGGACTTTACCGGTACAACGACGACGGTGAACCGCAATGTTCGAAACAGACCCGTTCGCCGTGGTGACGGTCGTACACGAGACAGCACAGGCAGTCGCGTTGGTCGGACCGCCGTCGGGCCTCCCGTCGCAGGTCCCGGGATTCGTCGGGGACATCCTCGGCGAAATAGGTTCGACGGCCGGCGGTGCGATGGACGGCATCGGCGAGACGATACGCGGTCTCACGCCGGGCGGCGCGGACAGCGCCGGCGAAGCCGCGGCCAACGGTCGCGGCCGATAGGGTTCAGGCGGCCTCGCCCGCGCTCGTCAGTCCGGTCACGCCGAGACGACGAGCCACGCGGCCACGACGAGGGCGGCTCCGACGACCGTCGAGCCGACGGCGTGGGTACGGAGCTCGTCCAGCAGGTCGTGGGAGTGTTCGTGCAGGGAGCAGACCTCGTCTATCTCGCTGCCGGCCTCGCAGTTGGGGAGGAAGTCCAGCGCGATGTGGAGGAAGATACCGGCGGCGAAGCCGAAGACGACGGCGTTGACCGCGGGTGACGGGGGGACCGGGAGCAGCGCCGACGGGATGGCCGTCAGTCCGACGCCGGCCGACGGGAGCAGGAGTGCGGTCGCCGGTTTGCCGTCCCGGCCGAGCCGGCGGGCCGCGGCGTAGCCGGCCGGGCCCTTGTGGGAGACGATGGCCAGGCCAAGCAGGAGCCCCAGCGTCGGCATCGAGGCGTAGACGAGGCCGATGATGAGTCCGGCCGACAGCGCGTGGGCGGTGATGGCCGCCGTCGTCGTGTCGAACCCGGTGTCGACGTGGGTCAGCCGGTGGCCGATAGTGTGGGTGCCGTAGCCGGCGACGATGCCGGCGGCGATGCCGATACCGCCGATACGGGGTGTGCCCGCGGCGGTTCCCAGCCCCATCGCCTGCGGGACGAGGAACATCGCGGCCGAGGTGACCATCGCACCGCTTGCGAGCCCGTAGCCCCACACCAGCCGGTGTGGGCTCGTCGACGTCGCTCGCGCGCCGAGCCACGCGCCAAGCCCCATCGCGGCGAACGCGACCCACGAGATGACGAGTACTTTCCGGGCGCCGCCGGTGACGGCAAAGCCCGACAGCACGAGCAGTCCGACGACGCTCGCCAGACCGACAAGGGACGAGCGGCCCGGGTTATTAAAAACTGAAGTGTTGTTAATAGGCATTAGCCTATACAACCCAGTTGTTACTAATAAGTCCATCGCTCCAAAGGGTCGCCGTTCGCTGTAGTGGCCCGTGAAAGTCGCTGCAAGCCCGACAGCGTGGTGGCGGAGCGGTCAGCTGTGGGTCAGTCTCCCGGGTACGAACCGTCCCCGGGAAACCGTCGATTCTGAATCGACCCACCAAAGCAGGTCGCTGGAGGGGCACCGTCAGGCGTCGCCGTGTGTCCGTCTCGGTGCCGGACACCAACCTGTTTGGCGCGGCTTTATTGTCGCTCCGGGTCCGAGAGCACAGCAATGAGCGACCTGTCCGGAGACGAGGTTGTCGTGGTGGGCGGCGGTTTCGGCGGCCTCTCGGCGGCCTGCTATCTGGCCGACGCAGGGGCGGACGTGCGAGTCGTCGAGAAGAACGAACAGGTCGGGGGGCGCGCCTCCCGGCTGGAAGCGGGGGAGTTCACCTTCGACATGGGGCCCTCCTGGTATCTGATGCCCGACGTCTTCGAGCGCTTCTTCGCGTACTTCGGGAAGGAGCCGTCGGACTTCTACGACCTCGAACGGCTTGACCCCCACTACCGCATCTTCTTCAAGGACGGTGACAGTCTGGACGTGACCGGGAACAACGACGAGATGCGCGAGCTGTTCGAGTCCTACGAGCCCGGCGCCGGCGAGGCCTTCGAGGAGTACCTAGAGACAAGCGAGCGCCACTACGAGACGGCGATGGACAAGTTCGTCTACGAGGACCGCTCGCGGCTCCGGGACTGGGTGGACCTGGACGTGATGACGGCCGCGCCCATCGGCCTGCAGCTGCTGGGCTCGATGCAGGGCCACGTCTCGGACTACTTCGACCACCCCAAGCTCCAGCAGATAATGCAGTACACGCTGGTGTTCCTCGGCGGGTCGCCCAAGAACACGCCGGCGCTGTACAACATGATGAGCCACGTCGATTTCAACCTCGGCGTCTACTACCCCGACGGGGGGCTGGGCGCGGTCGTCGACGGGCTCGTGGAACTGGGCGAGAGCATGGGCGTGACCTACGACACCGACAGCGAAGTCACGGAGATATCGCGGCGGAAGTCCGGGTTCCTCGTCGAGACTGTCAACGGCGACACGTACAACCCCGACGAGGTCGTCGTCAACGCGGACTACGGCCACGCCGAGCGGGAGCTCCTCCCCGAACACGAGCGGCAGTACGACGACGACTACTGGGAGGAGAAGACCTACGCGCCCTCCGCCTTCCTGCTGTACATGGGCGTCGAGGGCGACGTTGACCCGCTCGCCCACCACACGCTCGTGCTCCCGACCGACTGGGAGCCCCACTTCGACGACATCTTCGAGGAGCCCGACTGGCCGGACGAGCCGGCGTACTACATCTGTACCCCCAGCGAGACCGACCCCTCGGTCGCGCCCGAGGGCCACTCGAACTTGTTCGTGCTGGTCCCCATCGCGCCGGGCCTGCACGACGGCGACGCCGTCCGCGAGGAGTACCGCGAGAAGATTCTGGCCGACATCGCCGAGCACACGGGCGTCGACCTGCGCGACCGCATCGTCTACGAGAAGCAGTTCGCCGTCTCCGACTTCGGCGAGCGGTACAACGCCACCGAGGGGACGGCGCTGGGCCTCGCTCACACGCTGCGACAGACCGCGCTCTTGCGCCCGAACAACAAGTCTTCGGCCGTCGACGGGCTCTACTTCACGGGTTCGTTCACGACGCCCGGCGTCGGCGTCCCGATGTGTCTCATCAGCGGCGAACACACCGCAAAGCGCCTCATCGACGACCAGCAATGAGCGCCGTGACGGACCGCCTCACCAGTGTGCTCCCGGGCGAGGAGAGCCGCCCCGGCTACCTGTTCTGGCTCTCGCGACCCCGGTTCTGGCTCTATCAGGGCGGTCCGGTCGTCGTCGCCGCCACGTACGCCGCCGACGGCCCCGGCGAGCTGTTCTCGCCGCTCGCCGTCGCGCTCTTTCTGTACTTCACAGTCCCGGCCAACGTCTTCCTCTACGGCGTCAACGACATCTTCGACCGGGATATCGACGAGCACAACCCCAAGAAAGACGAGGGCCGCGAGGTCAGCTACCGCGGGGACCGCGTCGTCGTCGCGGCTATCGTCGCGTCGGGGTTGCTGGCCGCGGGCTTTCTCCCGTGGCTCCCGCCGCTGGGCCTCCTCGCGCTGTTCGGGTGGGCCGCCCTCTCTATCGAGTACTCCGCCCCGCCCCTGCGGTTCAAGACGACGCCGTTCCTGGACTCGCTGTCGAACGGGCTCTACATCCTGCCGGGCGTCGTCGCCTACGCCGCCATCGAGGGGGTGGCCCCGCCCGCGAGCGCCGTCGCGGGGGCGTGGCTCTGGACGATGGGGATGCACACCTTCTCCGCGATTCCGGACATCGAGCCCGACCGCGAGGCCGGCATCGAGACGACGGCGACCTACCTGGGCGAGTCGAACACCTACTACTACTGCGTGATGTGCTGGCTCACGGCCGCGTTCGTCTTCACGTTCACCCACTGGGTGTTCGGGGCCCTGCTGCTCGTCTATCCCGGGCTCGTCTTCGGCATCCTCGCCGTCGGCGTCGACATCGACCAGGCCTACTGGTGGTATCCGGCCATCAACACGCTCGTCGGCACAGTCTTTACCCTCGTTGGGCTGTGGGTGATGCTGTATGGCTGACGCGAGCGGCCGGTGGACACTGCCGCGGGACCGCCAGGCGGCGACCGCCCGACTCGACGCCGCCGTCCGCGAGCACCGCTTTACCATCGCCGTCGTCTTTCCCCTCGTCGGCGCGGTGACGCTGCTCGCCAGCGCCGAGGAGCTGTTGCCGCCGCCGCTCGCGTTCAACCCGCTTTTCGTCCTCTTCGGGACCCTGGTGATGCGGCTGCCGCTCGTCGCCGGCGTCGCGCCGTTGCTGGACCGCAAGGCGACTGCCGCGCTCGCCGCGCTGACCGCCTACTCCTACGGTATCGAACTCGTCGGCGTCCGCACGGGCTGGCCCTACGGCGACTTCGCCTACGGGGTGGACCTCGGCCCGATGCTGTTCGGCGAGGTGCCCCTGGGCTTGCCCGTCTTCTTCTTTCCCCTGGTCCTGAACGCCTACCTGCTCGTCCTGTTGCTGGGCGGCGAGCGGAGCGAGTCCCCGTGGCTCCGGCTGCCGGCGACGCTGGCGACGGTCGTCCTCGTCGACCTGGTGTTAGACCCCGGCGCCGTCGCCATCGGCTTCTGGACCTACGAGAGTCAGGCGTTCTACGGCGTCCCGTGGTCGAACTACCTCGGTTGGCTGCTGTCGGGGTCGGTCGCCGTCCTGCTGTTCGACTTCGGCTTCGACCGCGCCGGCCTGCGCCGCCGGCTCAGCGACTGCGAGTTCATGCTCGACGACCTGGTGAGCTTCGTCCTGCTGTGGGGCGGTATCAACCTCTTCTACGCCAACTGGATGCCGGTCGCGCTGGCCGCGCTGTTGGGGGCCGGGCTGCTGAAGACCGACAGGTTCGATTTCGACCTCTCGGAGACGCGGCTTGGCCGCGCCGTCCGGCGATAATTCCCGGTTCCGGGACCCCTGCGGTTATCCCTGTCCGTCACTAACTGCCCTCGATGTCAGGTCTGTTTTCGCCGCTAGAGTTGCGCGAAACGACGATACCGAATCGAGTGATGGTCTCGCCGATGTGCCAGTACTCCTGTGAGGCACGCGACGGCATCGCCACCGACTGGCACCGCACCCACCTCACCTCCCGCGCCGTCGGTGGCGCCGGACTGGTGATGACGGAGGCCACCGCCGTCGAGGGGCGGGGTCGCATCTCCCCGCAGGACCTGGGTATCTGGGACGACGCCCAGGCGACGGCGCTCGAACCGATTACCGAGTTCATCCGCGAGCAGGGCAGCGTCCCCGGCATCCAACTGGCCCACGCCGGCCGCAAGGCCGCGACGAGTCAGCCGTGGGAGGGCCACGAGCCGCTGGGCATCGACGACGGCGGCTGGGAGGTCGTCGGCCCGAGCGGCGAGCCCTGGCCCTACGACGAGGGCGAGGCCCCGCCGACACAGAAGCTCAGCCAAGACGGCATCAAGGACGTCGTCCAGTCGTTCCGCGAGGCGGCCCAGCGCGCCGACGACGCCGGCTTCGAGGTCGCGGAGGTCCACGCCGCACACGGCTACCTGCTCCACGAGTTCCTCTCGCCGGTGACCAACCACCGCGAGGACGAGTACGGCGGGAGCTTCGAGAACAGGAGCCGCATCGTCCGGGAAGTCACCGCCGCGGTGCGGGAGGTCTGGCCCGACGACAAGCCGGTGTTCGTCCGCATCTCGGCGACCGACTGGCTCCCCGAGCGTGACGCGTGGACCGTCGACGACTCCGTTCGCCTCGCCGACGACCTGGCCGAGGTGGGCGCCGACCTCATCGACGTCAGCGGCGGCGGCATCCACCCCGACTCCCGGCCGGAGAACGCGGGTCCGAACTATCAGCTCCCCTACGCCGAACGCATCGGCTCCGAGACCGAATCGGACGTCGGCGTCGGCGCAGTGGGCGGCATCACGACGCCCGAGCAGGCCGAGGCCGTCATCGCCAACGAGCGGGCGGACCTGGCCATCGTCGGCCGGGAACACCTGCGGGACCCCTACTTCGCGCTCCACGCGGCAGAGGCGCTGGGCGCGACCGAGGAGATAGAGGGACCGGCACAGTACCGCCGCGCGTTCGGGTTCTAACCGCACTGCTCCGAGGGGTCAGGGAACGGCCACGGCGACCTCGTACGTTCGGTTCTGATAGCGCACGTATCGGTGGTCGACGAACACCTCGTAGGAGACGTTCGACGGAATGTCGACAGCACTGGAGCCGTTTCTCGCTCGCTCGAAGAGCTCCCGCTGGTCCGACGAGAGCGCTTCGAACGCGACCGTTTCGCTCGCTGTCGGGGTCCCGTCGACCGGGGCGACGGTGAGGGAGCCGGCGCTACTGGGCTCGTCCCCGCCGGCGAAGGCGACGTAGGCGCCGCCACCGACGACGAGGAGTGCCAGCGCAGTGGCGGCCAAGAGCCGAGTGCCTCGGTCCATACCGGGCTATCGGCAGCGGCTACGAAGTGCTTTGTGTGGCGGCCGGCGCTGCCCTCACACCGAGTCCAGGTCGAGGTCGACAGCGAACCAGTCGAGCGCGAGCAGGAAGACGCTCCCGACGACGGCCGCGCCGGCGAAGGCGACCAGCACGTCCGTCGAGAGGCCGACCTTGCTCTGGGTCTCCACGACCGGTGCCCGCAACGCCCCCACGACCAGGGCGACCAGGAACGCCATCGTCGCCGGCCGGTTCCGGTCCAGCGCGCGACGGACGACCCGGGAGACGGTGAACAGCCCGACGAGCCCGCCCGCGATGAACGTGACGACGACCGTCGCGTCGGCGGTGAGCGTCGCGGCCGACCCGCCGGTCACGGGCGACAGCACTCCGTCAATGAACCGACTGAGCGTGTCTGACATCCGCTCGTACTGCCCGAGGATAATCAGGAGGAGCGACCCCGAGATGCCCGGCAGTATCATCGCGCTGACCGCGACAGCACCGGCCAGGAAGACGACGAGCAGGTTGCCGGTCTCCAGAAACCGGAACTCGCCCGCCAGCAGGAACGCGATGAGAAACCCGACGACACCAGACGCTATCTGAAACCAGGAGTCGAAGGACAGTTCGCGAAGCAGGATGACCGCCGAGACGGCGATGAGGCCGAAGAAGAACCCGAATAGGAGCGCCGGCGTCTCGTCGGCCAGGATACTGACCGCGCGGGTTATCAACACGACCGCCAGGCCCACCCCGGCGACGAGCGCCAGGCCGAACCAACCGTCTATCTCGTCGAAGACGGACAGCGCCTCGCGGAAGTCGAAACCGCCGTCGAGCGGCGTCAGCGCCGTCAACAGCGTCAGGATGCGGTCGGGCGTGATGGCGTTTATCATCGCGATGAGCCGACCGTAGATGCCGGCGATGAGCGCGATCGTGCCGCCGGAGACGCCCGGCACGGCGTCGGCACTGCCCATGCAGAGACCGATAGCGAACGTCCGCGCCCACTCGCGTACCGGCGGGACGGAGCCACTGAGCGTCGGCAGCTTCTCCGGCGGGGTTGTCATTGCCCTTCACTACCGCCAAGCGGGTAAAATCTCTTGTGAAGTCAGCAGGTGCCGCTACGCGTCGACCGTCTCCCCGAACGGCTCTCAGTCGTCGCTTTCCACGACGAGGACGCCGTTCCGTAGCGACGCCGTCCCGCTGTCGTCGGGCAGCTCGACGTCGATTTCGGTCCGGAGCATGGGGGTGTCGACGGCGACGACAGCCGTCTCACCGATACACTCGACTGTCACCTCGTCGTCGGCGAGCGGGTGCAGATCCGCTGCGACCGTCCACCCGTCGTCGTGTTCGGTGCGAGAGACGTACAGATCGTGTTGGTGCTGGGTCGCGTCCATCAGTCAAACTACAGTACGGCCGCTACCGACATAGGGGGCCGGTTGGCATGCGCCGAACGTCAGCGGCGGGGGTGACCGCCCGAGCGACAGGCGGACGCGCGGGCCGCCCTCACCGGGGACCCTCCAGATAACCCCAGGCCTGCAGTCGGTCGCCGTCGCCCTCTATCCACCGCTCGCCGATGTCGTCCCGGTAGTAGGAATTGGGGATGACGATGTCGTCGATGCGGTCGTAACACTGCCGCCGGGCCGCCGCCATCGTCTCCCCTTTCCCGGTCACCACGATGGGCATCCCGCTCTCCCCGGCGACCCGCCACTGGCCGTCCGCCGCCCGGCCGGCCTCGCTCGGCGTATCGCCGCTGAATACACGCTTTGCGTCCTCCAGATGAATTCCGTCGCGGTCGGGCGTCTGGAACACGACGGCGGCGTTGCGCGAGTTCTCGTCGTACGTCCGCTCGTCGTCGAACGGGAACGGCGGGAGGACGACCCGGACCCCGACCTGGAACCCGCGGTGGACCTGCAGGTCGGGGTCCCGCCCGTGTGCGAGGTCGTCGAAGAACCGGCCGGTCGGGGACTCGAACCCCTCCTCCTGGAGCGCGATAGTCGGGTAGCCAAAGCGGGGCGTAAACTCCAGGGGAGCGATGCCGCTATCGCTGACGATACAGTTGAGGTCGATGCTGCCGACGTACCCCTCCGCGGAGAGCCACCCTTCGAGTTTGCCCAGCGTCGCCTCGAACAGTTCGGTGCGGCCGGTCCAGAACATCGAGGTGCCCATCTCCCCGGTCGAGGGACCGACGTTCCCCGGGAACAGCTTCTTGTGCTCGAAGTTGATGTTGACCGGCTCAACGAACCATTCGCCGTTAAAGAACCCGCAGATTGCGACTTCGACGCCATCGACCTTCCGCTGGAGCTGGAAACCCTTCATCCGGTGACCCCAGGCCTTCCGGTAGGCTTGCAGTACGTCCACGACGTCGCTCCCGTCGTCCTCGTTGCCGACGTACAGGAGCCGCTTTACGTTCTGGACCTCGCCGAGCGGTTTGATGACGTACGCCGCCGGGTTCTCGCGGACGAACTCGATGCCAGCGTCGAAGTCGTGGAACTCGTGGTGGTCGACGGTGGCGACGCCGTGGTCCTCCAGGACCTCCATCGCGTAGCCGCGGTCCTCCTCCAGCCGGTCCGTGGCGGGAGTCCCGCCGACGACGGCTTTCCCGTCCGCACGGAGCTCCTCGGCGAGCGCCCCGGTACCGATGTCGGACCCGACCCAGATGTCGTCGAAGACGACGACATCGGCCCACTCGACGTCCTCGCGCCAGTCGTCCGTCTTCGGGACGAAGCCGTCGCCGATGTCCCGGTCGCTCTCGGCCTCGATGTAGTAGCGCACGTCGTGGCCCTCGCGGTAGACCTGCCACGCGAGGTCGGTGATGAGCGCCGCGTCGGCCGAGACGAACAGGAAGTTGCTGGCTGCCATGCCGGCATCTCGGCACGGAGCGCCTTCAGTGTGGGCGACCGGCCGCCCCATCACAGATAGCTGCAGGAACCTCCACCAGAGGAACTGTTTTATTCCTCCTTCGGGAACGGTCGAATATGGCACGTAAGGAACTCGCAACAGCCAGCGACCGGCTCGAATCGGCAGCTGCAAACACCGGAAACGACGATGCGGGCGAGCGCCTCGGCGAACTGGCCAGCCAGCTCGAAGGGCTCTCGACCGCCGACCGCGGCCCGGACCACGGCCGACTGGCCCGCATCCAGTCCGCGCTGAACGACCTCCAGAGCGGTGACGGCGGCGACGTGGCCGAAACTATCGACGAGGCCGACGACGCCATCAACGAGTACCGGTCGGACCTCGAAGGGGTCTAATCGTCGGCGGTCTCGCCCGTGGGGGCGGTTGCGGGGTCGCCCGCTTCTTCCCCCGCACGGGCGGCCATGTACGCGACCAGTTCGTCGTCGGAGAACTGCCAGCGCAGCGTCACCAGCCACTGGTTCTCGTCGCCCTCGGTCGACGACTGTTCGAGCAACTCGACGGGCCCGGTCGGCTTCGGCCGGCGTCCCACGAGCTCCGTGCGCCGGGGGGAGCCTCGGTCGGCCAGTAGCTCGGTCCGGAGGTCGGCGAGATACGCCACGAGCGCCGCTCGGTCGAACGACTCCGTTCGCTCCGTCTCGAAGTGGGCCTCCGTTCGACCGACGCCACCGGGCCCGCCCAGGGAGTGGCCCCCGACCACGGCGTTGACCACCGCGCCCAGTAGCAGGACGAGCGCCGAGAAGTAGAGGTAGGTGACGACCACGATGACGCCGCCGAAGAAGCTCCCCGAGCTCGGGTCCGCGACGGAGAGGTAGAGCTGGAACAGCCCCTGCAGGGCCCCCCAGCCGACGGCGGCAACGACGACGCCGGGGAGTACGTCCCGGACACCCACGTCCACGTCCGGGAACACGTAGTATATCGGATAGAACGCGACGACGAGCCCCGCTATCAGCGCCACCGGCGTCAACACCTGGCTGTAGGGAACCTGTTCGACCAGCCCGCCCAGCACGACGCTGGAGGCGACCATCGCGACGAGCGCGAGGACGAGCGCGAAGAAGACGACGAGCCCGTCGCGGAACTTGTCCACCAGCGTGTTCGTATCGACGGTCTCGTAGATTTCCGAGAAGGCCGTGTCCAGCCCGCGGAATATCTTCAGCGTCCCCCACAGGAGGACGACGAGCCCGATAATCGACGCGCCGGTCCCGTCCGCGTTGCCCCGCAACAGCTGGGTCACGACATCGGCGATCGGACCGGGCAACCACGTCCCGGCGATTGCCGCAATCCGTTCTTCCAGCCCGGTCCCGACCGTCGTCAGGACCAGAAACACCAGGAGGAGCATGGGTGCAAGCGAGATGAACGCGTGGTAGGCGAGCGCCGCCGCCATGAACGAGACGTTTTTCTCCGAGACGTCCGAGGCGATGCGCTTCCCGAGCTCGACGGCGCCGGACTGTGTGACCATACGCCAACTAGTCAACCGATTGAAAAGAGTGTGTGATGCGAGTTCCACGCGCCGTGGACCCGACGTTGTTGTGCGGTACGTACCATCGGGACTGGCCGCCGCTCGTGGGCCCTACTCACCGACCAACTCCTCCGCCAGCAGCGGGACGAACGTCCCGATGTCGGTGACCATCCCCACGGCCTGTGCGCTCCCGCGGTCGAGCAGTTGGGTGACGGTGGCGGGGCTGATATCCACGCAGACGACCGGCGTCGTCGAGGGGAGGCAGTTGCCGACGGCCACGGAGTGCAGAAGCGTCGACAGCATCAGCACCATGTCGGCTTCGTGGGCCTGCTCGCGGATGGCCTCCTGGGCCTCGACGGCGTCGGTGATGGTGTCGGGCAGCGGGCCGTCGTCGCGTATCGAACCCGCGAGCACGTAGGGTCGGTCGTTGACCACGCACTCGTACATCACACCGGAGTCGATGGTGCCGGACTCGACGGCCGGCCCGATGCCGCCCTCGCGGATGACCTCGCTGATGGCGTAGATGTGGTGTTTGTGGCCGTGGCGGGCGTGGTCCAGCGTCTCGGTGTCGACGCCCAGCGACGTGCCGTAGAGGTCCCGCTCGATATCGTGGACGGCGAAGCCGTTGCCGGCCGAGAGCATGTCGACGTACCCCTCGCGGACGAGTCGGGCGAGCGCCTCCCGAGCCCCCGAGTGGATGAGCGCCGGCCCGCAGACCGCCAGGATATCGCCGCCCTCGGCCTTCGTCTCCCGCATCGCGGTAGCTATCTGCCGGATGGTCGACTCCGAGGGGCGTTCGGCGGAGACGCCGCCCTGCATGAAGCCGAAAGCCCCACCGGTGTCCCGGGGCCGCTCGGGCGGTTCGACCCTGATGCCGGTGTCGCCCGTGACGATTCGGTCGCCCGCCTCGACGGCGTTCAGGACCTTGGTGTAGGCCCGGGGGCCGCTTTCCCCCTCGGAGACCACGATGGCACAGTCCATCTCCATCCGCTCGACTTCGAGCCACTCGCCGTCGTACCGGACGAAGGTCGGGTGGTTCGTCGTGGAGTAGAAGCCCTGTGGGACGACTCTGTCGGCCGGCGCCCGCTCCAGCGTCGCGTCGGTCGGGTCGGCCGGGTTCGCGCCGTGCTGGTGGAGTTCGTGGACGATGGACTGTAGCGTCGCCTCGTCGTCGGCCTCCACGAGCAGGCGGGCGTAGGACTCCTCCTCCTTGCGCCGGCCGATGTCGAACGCCTCGACGGTGAAGGTGCCGCCCATGTCCATGACGATGCTGAACGCGGTCCCCATCGTCCCGGAGTCGATGATGTGCCCTTCCAACTCCACCTCGCGGGAAACCGTCATACCAAGCATTGGTAACGTGAAACAAAGACGGTTGCGGTGGGCTGTCACTACTGAGTCCCCGCTGTGTGGGGCGGACGCCGTACCGCATACAGCGAATCGGTACAGCGCGGTTTTGAGCGTCGGGAAGACACTTACCGGTTCACGTGGCCAGTTCCGAGTGGCATGGTACACTGCCCTGAATGCGACGGAGCGATAGAAGAGGAATCGGACGTCGAGTTCCTGGACCTGGACGCCAAAATGGCCGGTCTCTTCAGGTCGTCCAAGCGATTCTACGTCGTCGCGTGTAACGACTGCGGCGCCGCCATCGGGAGCGGTGTCGCTGGCGGGGGCGGCTGACGGATACCGGCGTATTCCGGACTATCGAGGGGTCCGGGACGTTTATTTTCCGTCAGTACGGCGGCCCCATATGGGTCAACTGGACTTGGTCGGTCTCCTGATTGTCGGCGGTTCTTTTCTCGTCGGAGTCGTCGGCTTGCTCCTGCTCGGGCCGGTCGGGTTTTTACTCGGCCTCGCCGGAGCGATATTCGTCGGGTTCTCACTCAAATCCGCCTACGAAAACCAGCTCGCGCGTATAAATACGCTGGAGGAACGGGTCGCGAAAGTCGAGTCGACAGTCGAGGGAGTAGAGGACAGCCCAGAGGGCGACGAGTGAACGCGAGGCGCCGCTGAGAGATTGGTCAGCCCGAGTCGTCGGTTGACGTGTGCCCCGTTTGACGCCCACCACCTGTCATGCCCGACCTTCGACAAGACCCGCGACCCCAGCACCGATACGTCTCCAGCGGATACGACCGGCAATGACCGGACGTGGCTACGAGAACGCCGGGTACCGACGGCTGTTCGACGGGGACGGGCTCTCAGTCGGGCTGGGACTCCCGCTGACCGGGGTCCGCGAGTCGACGCCGGCCGTCGACGAGGAGGTTCGGCTGGCAAAGCGGGCGGAGTCGCTCGGCTTCGACGGGCTCTGGGCCCGGGACGTCCCGACGTTCTGGCCGCGCTTCGGGGACGCCGGCGGGGCCTTCGACACGTGGCCGCTGCTCTCGCACCTGGCCGCCCACACCGACGACGTGGCGCTGGGAACGTCGAGCGTCGTGCTCCCGCTTCGCCACCCCATCCACCTCGCCAAGTCGGCCGCGACCGTCGACCGGCTCTCCGGCGGCCGGCTGGTCCTCGGCGTCGCCTCGGGGGACCGCGACCCGGAGTACCCGGCCTTCGATGTCGACCCCGACGAGCGGGGCGAACTCGTCCGCGAGCGCGTCGCCGCGATGCGGGCCATCTGGCGCGGGGAGTTCCCCGAAATCGAAGGGTCGTGGGGCCGTCTCGACGGCGACCTCGACGTGCTCCCGAAACCGACGACGGAGACGCTGCCGCTCCTGCCGACGGGCAACTCCCGCCAGTCCGAGGCGTGGATCGCCGACCACGGCGACGGCTGGCTGTTCTACCATCTGCCCGAATCGACGCTGCAGTCGTATCTCGACCGCTGGCGCGACCGGACAGATGACAAGCCCTTCGCCATCGCCGTCCGGGTGGCCATCGCCGACGACCCGGCGGCCGGCCCCGACCCGCTCCACCTGGGCTACCGCGCCGGGGTAGAGTGGTTCCGTGACTACTTCGGACGGCTCGAATCCTACGGGCTCGACCACGCCATCGTCGGTCTAGAGGCCGACGACCCGGAAGCGGCGATGGAGACCTTCGCGGCCGAGGTCCTCGGGGAGTTCTGAGACGGGACGAACCGGCGGTACGAGCGCCGACAGCCGTCGCCCCCGCGTATATCAGGCTCCGGCGCCAACTGACCCTATCATGGCTCAGTCGGAATCACTGTACAAAGCCCCCAGAACGACCGTCTCACAAGACCAGGGCAAGTTCCGGACCCACTTCAACTTCCCCGGCCGGAACCTCCCCGACCATGGTGACCACGGCTACGGCCCGCTGGCGACGGTCGTCGAGTCGTTCATGGACCCCGGCACGCTCATCGGGATGCACCCCCACCGCAACGAGGAGATAATCTCGTGGGTCCCCGAGGGCGTCATGCGCCACGACGACCGACAGGGGAACGAACTGGTCACCGACCCCGAGAACCTGCTGGTGATGAACGCCGGCCGGGAGTTCTGGCACGAGGAGCGAACGCTGGACGACGACCCGCCGCTTCGAATGCTACAGATATTCGTCCGGCCCCACAGCCTCGGGCTGGAGCCGGGGATACAGCACGAGCCGATTCCGGCCCCGGTCGCGGGCGAGTGGCGGCACCTGTTCGGCCCGGACGGGGCGGGCGCGCCCGCGTCCGTCCGGAACCGGGTCCACTGCCACGACGTCAGAGTCGACGCGGGCACCAGCGTCGACCTCCCGGCGGTCGACGACTGGGACACCTACTTCTACGTCTTCGAGGGCGAGGTGACGGTCGACGGGACGCGGTTCGGTCGGACCGAGAGCGGCCTGCTGGTCGAGGACACCGACGCGGCGATGACCGCGGCGACCGACGCCGTGGTGGTCGCGTTCAACATCGACCCGACGGCCCGTGTCACACGCCAGGGCACCATCGGCCGCTGAGACGGCCGGCTGTCGTGACGACGTTCGCCACGGTAATCGTACAGCTGGCGGTCCGAGACCGCTACGCGTCGACCCGGCGGTCGACGGCCCACGATATCGACGCCTCGTCCTCGCACAGCCTGCGGTAGAACCGCTGCAGTCCGGCGGACTCGGTCTCGGGCAGTACGTGCAATCGGACGGTGCCGTCCCGGACCGCCACGCGGAACACGTCGGCCGTGTCCTCGTCCCGAACCAGCCACAGCGGCATCGGGAGGTCGTGGAAGTCCCCGTACCGATAGGGGCCGTCGGCCAGGATGTCGGTGACGACGGCCGCCAGCTCCGGCTCCGTGTAGTCGCTGTCGGGCGTCAGTTCGAACTCCGTGCCGCCCTCGTACTCGACGCCGCTCCCGTGGGGGTATCGGCGCGTCGGCCGGGCCGGAATCGAGAACGAGGGGTCGCCCGTCATCTACGTAGCCGTAGGTCGCGGTAGCGTTTAAAATCGCGCCCCGGCCGCGGCCGGTATCCGTCCTGATAACGCGGCGAGTACATTTAAACGAGAGAATATCATCAGTTCGGCTATGTACTCCGGAGGTGCGAGCGCCTCGCTCGTGGCGCACGTCGGCGAGGACCGCGACGCTGTCGTCAGAGCGGTCGAGTCGGCCGAAATCGGGGTTTCGTCGGTGCGCTCCGTCGGCAGTATCGCCTCGGCTCTCGACGCGATAGCCGAGGGAGACGTGGCCTGTCTGGTCTGTGAGTACGACCTCGAAGACGGGACCGGGCTCGAACTGCTCGATGAGCTCGCGGCCCGCGGGACCGCGCCGCCGACGCTGTTCCGCACCGATGACCCCGAGATGGGGTCCGAGGCGCTCGCGGCCGGCGCGACCGACATCCTCGTCGAGCGCGACGGGGTGGACTTGGTCCCGCTACTGGCCCGGCGGCTCCGCAACGTCCTCGCGACCCGGACGAGCGAACGGGACGACGCCAACGAGTCGGCCCTCGGGCTCCTCCAGAGCATGTACGACGTGACGACAGACCAGTCGGCGAGCTACGAGCGGACGGTCGACCGGCTGTTGCGACTGGGCTGTGAGGCGTTCGGGCTCTCCGACGGGTTCCTGACGCGGATAGAGCGCGAGGGCGACGACGGCACCCAGACCATCGTCCAGGCCCAGGGCGCCCACGAGCGGCTGGAGCCCGGCGCCTCCTGTCCGCTCTCGGAGGCGTACTGCCGGAAGACGATACGGACCGACGGGCTGCTGGCGGTCTCGAACGCCGTCGAGGCCGGCTGGGCGGACGACCCCGCCTACGAGGCCTTCGAGCTGGGGTGTTACATCGGCGGGAAGGTAGTCGTCGGCGGCGAGCTCTACGGGACGCTCTGTTTCGCGTCGACGGAGCCACGCGCGGCGCCGTTTACCGACCTCG
Source organism: Haloarcula laminariae (assembly GCF_025457605.1). NCBI lineage: Archaea > Methanobacteriati > Methanobacteriota > Halobacteria > Halobacteriales > Haloarculaceae > Haloarcula > Haloarcula laminariae. Next base: position 1,980,379 of record NZ_JAMZFY010000001.1, read on the forward strand.
AACGCACGGCGGTGCGCCTGATGAGCGAGTGGCTCGGCTACGAACTCGACCGGAACCGGTCCCGGACCGAGCTGGAGCTGAAGAACCGCGCGATGGACGAGGCCCCGGTCGGTATCCTCATCAGCGACCCGGACCAGCCGGACAACCCGGCAGTGTACGTCAACGACCGGTTCACGGAGATGACCGGCTACCCGCCGGCGGCGGTCCTGGGACGCAACTGCCGGTTCCTGCAGGGCGAGGCGACCCGGGCCGAGCCGGTGGACCGACTCCGCGAGGCCGTCGCCAAGGCGGAGCCGGCCGCCGTCGAACTGCGCAACTACCGGCGCGACGGCACCGAGTTCTGGAACCGGGTGACGGTCGCCCCCATCGAGAACGACGAGGGCGAGGTGACCAACTACGTCGGCTTCCAGGAGGACGTCACCGAGCGCAAGGAACACGAACTCGACCTCAAACTGCGCGACCGGGCGATTTCGGCGGCCCCCATCGGCATCACCCTCCACGACGTGACGGCGTCCGAGTGGCCCATCACGTACGCCAACGCGGGATTCGAGAACATCACGGGCTACGAGCGGGCGTCGGTCGAGGGCGAGGGGGCCTCGGTCCTGGTCGGGGCGGAGACGGACGAGAGACAGCTGGCGGCGCTCGAACGCGCGTTCGAGGACGGCCAGGCGGCCTCCGAGACGCTGTTGCTCTACCGGGCGGACGGCGACCCCTTCTGGGGGCGCGTGAGCATCGCCCCGGTCAGCGAGGCGGACGGGCCGGTGACACACGCGGTGGGCTTCCTGGAGGACGTGACCGAGACGAGAGAGCACGCCGAAGAGATAGAGCGCCGGCTCGACGAGTTCGGGGACGTGCTCGCCGCCGAGCTACAGACGCCGTTACAGGAGGCACGGTCCCGGCTCTCGGCCGACGCGGACGAACTCTCCGCGGACGACCTCGCGGCCGCGCTGAGCGCGCTCGAACGGACCGACAGCCTCATCGACGACCTCACGACCGTCCACTCCTTCTCGGTGAAATCCCGCGACGTGTTCGACACCGGCGGGGCTGCCCCGGGAACGGACCTATGAGTGGACGCCGGCCGGTGTCGGACACACCTTGACCAGCAATGGACCACCTCATCACCCACGTCGTCATCTGTGAGGAAAACCGCACCCGCGCGGAGCTGTACGCGCTCTGGCTCGACCCGGCCGACGTGGAGATAGCGGTGACGGCGCGGGAGGCGACCGAGGCCGTCCACGAGGCGACGGCCGTTGTCGTCCTCGACCAGGGGTTCGCCGGCGAGAAGACCCGCCGGTTGCTGTCGGTTCTGCGGTCGAAGTCGCCGCTCTGTCGGGTCCTCGAGACCCGGGAGCGGTCGGCGCCGTTCCCGGCGCTGGGGCTCGACCACCGGCTTGGCAAGCCGGTCTTCGAGGCGGAGCTGACCGAGCTCGTCGACACGCTGCTCCTGCGGGCCAACTACCATCTCGTCCTCCGGCTCTACTACCAGACGACCGCGCCCCTGCTGTCGCTACAGCACCTGGCCGAACCCAGCGAGGGCGAACGGGAGCGACGGGCGACGCTCGAACGGCGAGCCGACCGGCTCAAGGAGATTATCCGCGCGTATCAGACGGAGATGTCGGAGGGGGACATCGCGGCCGTCAAGGACGCCGTCAACTACACCCCCGTCCGCGAGGCCCGGGACAGCGATACGGAACTGAGCAGCAAGTACCGCCCCGAGAAGTGTTCGCGCTGCCGGGAGCCGTGGGAGGGCGACGGCGGGACGAAGGTGACGAAACTGGGCGCCTACGTCTGGCGCTGTGGGAACTGCGGCCACGTCCAGATGCGGGCGGATCCGAGCCACCAGGACGTCGGCAAGTTCCGGCGGTAAGGGCCCGCAAGGACGCGACTTATCCGGACGGAAGCCTATCGGAACCGTATGTGTGGCCGCTACAGCCTCTTCGCCCCGCCAGCCGACATAGAGGCGCGTTTCGACGCCGCCTTCGACTTCGACTTCGAGGCCCGCTACAACGCCGCGCCGAGCCAGTCGCTCCCGGTCATCACCGGCGAGGACCCCGACACCATCCAGCGCATGGAGTGGGGGCTGGTCCCGTCGTTCGCCGACGACCGGAGCGACCACGGCTACATCAACGCCCGCGCCGAAACGCTCGCCGAGAAGCGGTCCTTCGCTGACGCCTACGAGTCCCGCCGCTGTCTCGTGCCCGCCGACGGGATGTACGAGTGGGTCGAAGAGAGCGGGGGGAAACAGCCCTACCGCGTGGCCCTGCCCGACGACGCGCTGTTCGCGATGGCCGGCCTCTACGAGCGGTGGGAACCGCCACAGCGCCAGACCGGGCTGGGTGAGTTCGGCAGCAGCGGGGAGAGCGGCGGGCAGGACGAAGTCATCGAGACGTTCACCATCGTCACCACGGAGCCAAACGACACCGTCGGCGAACTCCACCACCGGATGGCCGTCATCCTGGACCGCGAGGAGGAGTCGCAGTGGTTGACCGCGGACACCGGCGCCGCGGCCGACCTGCTGGACCCCTACGACGGCCCGATGCGGACCTATCCGATTTCGACGGCGGTCAACAGCCCCAGCAACGACTCGCCGGCGCTTATCGAGGAGGTCTAGAAGTACTCGTGGGGGTTCGTCTCTTCGGAGACGTCCCGCCCCCGACTGCCGGCGTCGAAGGCGTCCTCGTGTAACAGCAGGTAGAGCGACGACAGCAGTGAGAGCAGCGCGGTCCCCACCGGGACGGGCCCCGTCCGGCCGGAAAGCAGGGGGGCGAGGTAGACAGCTACCAGCCCCCCGAGCCCGACCACGGAGAGCCACAGTCCCCGCTTGCGGAGCAGAGCGACGCCCAGGCTCGACCGCAGGACGACCAGTCCGACCACCACCTTGCCGATAGCGAGCGCGTACCCAGCGGCGTCCGGCCCGGTCAACAACGTCGACAGACCGTCAGCCGTCCCCAGCCCGCCGAGACCGACGAGCAAGAGGCCGACGATGTAGCGCCCGCTGCCCTCGAATCCCATGGATAGGGCTTGACAGTTCATGCCTTATACCTGCCGCCAAAATTATCAGCGCGAAGAATCGGCCGCGCTGTGACCGGCGCTACTGGACGCGGCCGAAGGCCAGCGTCCCGCTGATGGACTCGATGTAGGCGTTGACGACCTGGCCCTCGCGGGCGCCGGAGACGAATATCGTGTACTTGCCCTTCTCGGCGACGCCGTCGCCCTCGCGGCCGGTGCCGGTGATTTTGACCTCGTAGGTCTCGCCCTCTTCGAGGGTGGGCGTGTTCTGCTGGGTCGTGTTGCTCGACCCCTTCGAGACCGGGCGGAAGGCACCGCAGGCCTGACAGCGCAGCATGTCGACGCCGTCCTCGGTCTTGAGGACGGTGTCGGGGAGGCCACACTCGGAGCAGGTGACGTACTCGGCAGTGTAGGCGTCGATAGCCGCCTGGAAGTCGGCGATGTCGAACGAGCCGTTGTATCGGGCCTCGCCGCCGTCGAACTGCCCGTTGGTCCCGAACTCGCGCTGGATGGCGCTGTGGAGGTGCTGGGCGTCCCGCGAGAGGGCGTCGGCGATGGCTTCGAGGTTCGTCAGCCGTGTGAACGCACCGTCAGTCTGGCCCTCGGGCTCCGGGATGGAGAGACGCTCGCCGGCCTCTCGGGGCTGGTCCGGTAGCACGTCGTAGGCTCTGTCGAGTGCGGATTCGTAGTTCATAGTTGAGAGAGTCGGTTCGGACGTTTAATCGTTCCGTGATAGTCGCTGCCAGCGTCCCGGCACGGGCCCGGTCCTCCGTCCGTGACGCCGGGGTCGACCGCCTTCCGGGACGGCTCGTAAACGCGGACGCTATCCACACACATATGGGTCCGCTCTCGCTACCTGAGGTATGGTCCAGATCGACCTGACCACGAGTCAGAAACAGACCCTGACTGCGCTGGTCAATCAACACCGCCCGGGCGAGGGGCCGGTCAAGGCACAGGACATCGCGGATTCGGTCGACCGCAGCCTCGGCACCATCCAGAACCAGATGCAGCGGCTGGCACAGCTCGGCGTCGTAGAGGGCGTCTCCGGGCCGGCCGGGGGGTACGAACCGACCGACATGGCCTTCGAGGCACTCGGTCGGGAACCGCTCTCCGACTCGGCGGCCGTCACCGTCGCCCACGACTACGAGCGCCTCGACGTGACCGTCGACCGGATAACCTTCCCGAGCGTCCACCACCCCGAGAACTGCCGCGCGGAGCTGCACCTCCAGCAGTCCATCGCCGACTTCAGCGTCGGGCAGGCCGTCGCCGCGGGACCGACGCCGCTGTCCGGGCTGGTCGTCGCGGGCACTATCGAGGCCATCGACGACACCTCGAACACGCTGATTATCGACGTGGCACAGCTGGAAGCCCCGGTCGAGGAGCCGGAGTAACTACCGGCCCCACTCGTAGAACCACCAGGCGCTACCGAGCAGGAGGAGTCCGGAGCCGAGAGCGGAGGTCGCCGGTTCGGGGAACACGAACAGGAGGAAACCGACGAGCAGCATGGTCGCCGGTTCGACCTCGTCGAGATGGTCACTGAGTGCCATATCGGAGCCTCGCCCGGCACCGTGAAAAGCCGTTCGCCGGGGGAACCCCTACTGCCGGGAGTCGTACTCCTGATAGATGACGTGTCCACAGGCCTTGCAGTGGGAGGCGTCGGGGTCGTGATAGGAGAGCCCGCAGTTCGGGCAGGTGACGGAGATTTTCTCCCGCGAGCGCCACTCACGGACTATCTTCCCGGCCTGCCACGGAATCAGGATGATGCCGGCGATGATGCCCCCGACCGTCACCCACCGACCGGCGGCCGTGACGGGGACGATGTCGCCGAACCCGACGGTCGTTATCGTCACCACGGTGTAGTAGAACGCGTCGCCGAACGTGGCCACGCCGGGGTTGTGACGGTGCTCGACGCTGTAGAACAGGCCGGCGGTGATAAAGAAGATGACCAGCACCGTCAGGAGTAGCTTCGTCGCACGCAGGGTGTTGTCGTCGATTGTCCCGAAGAAAAACTCCGCGTCGTCGGTGAAGCGGTAGAACCGCAACACGCGAATCACGCGAAGCACGCGCAGGAATCCGATGTTCACCCCGACCGCCGAGACCGGAAACGCGACGATAACGACCGTCGGGAGGACCGCCAGCAGGTCCACCATCGTGTAGGCGTTGAGGAACTCCGCGGCCCGGTTGCGGGCGCCGTAGAGCCGGAGCCCGTACTCGACGAGGAAGACGGCCGCGATGGCGACTTCGGCCCGCCAGAGCAGCGCCGCGGTCCCGTCAGCGACCGGGTAGGTCTCGGCGACGAACACCGCGATGAACACGAGATTCAACACCAGCAGGGCGACGTCTATCGCCTTGCCCAGCGGGGTCTCGTGGTCCAGCAGGTAGAACCGCACCTGCTCGCGCGTGTCGCTCGGAGCGGGCGAACCAGCCATCGTACACGGTTTTCGGACGGACGGCTACGTAGTTGCTCGGGTTCGAAACGACGCCGCGATACCGGACAGCGACTACTCGTCTTCGGACGCCGTCGCCTGTGCCAGCGCGTCCTCCGGTTCCACCCAGATGACGAACTGGTCGTACTCCTCGCGGTCGACGACGCCGTTGATGTACTCGGCGTCGACCGGCGGGTGGTTGATGTCCGACTCGGGCACCGGAACGACCTGCCGGACCTCGTCGACGACCCAGCCGATGGCGCCCTGGTCCTCGAACTGGTCGGGGTCGAAGACGATGATGAGGTTCTGGTCGCCCTCGCCCTCGATGTCCATCATCTCCTTCGGTTCGAGGATGGTCGTAATCTGGCCGCGCAGGTCGACGACGCCGTCGACGAACGCCGGGGTGTTTGGCACCCGGGTGACCGCGTCCCGCTTCACTATCTCCTCGACGTACTCGATGTCGAGACAGTAGTACTCGTCGCCCAGCGCGAACTCCAGGACGCGGACGACCTCCTCGGACTGGGTGGTCTCGCCCTCCATCGCCGCCCGGGCCCCGCCCTCGGTGGACTCGACCGACGAGGCGGCCATCGCTTCCTCCAGGAGTTGCTGGTCCGGGAGTTCGACGCCGCTGATATCGCCGGGGACCGTGCTGGCCCCGGTGGCGGCCGGCGTCTCGCCGGCCGCGGTCTCGCCGCCGGCATCTCCGCCCTCGGTGGCCGCGGTGGCCCCATCTGCACCGCCACCCATGACTTCGGCCGCCGACTGCGCCGCTCGCTGGGCGGCCGCCTGCGCGTCGCTCTCCGTCACGGTGTCGTCCGCGGCGTCGGTATCGGTGGGCCCGGACTCGGCGTCCTCCGCCGGCGCGGCGGATTCGTCCCCGCCGTCTCCCGTCGCGGGTGTCTCGTCGTTCTCGGTCGACGAGCGGTCGGCGTCGTCGCCGGTCTCGTCGTCGTCGGTCGCGGCCGAGTCGTCCTCGTCCGTCCCGTCGTCGGTACCCCTGCTGCCCGAGCGCATGTTACTGATGCGCTCTGCTCTGTCCATACGGTCGTCGCTCATGCTGTCACCTTGTTGTAACCGAACTTCTCGTCGAACTGCGCCGCGATGTCGCTGAACACCTCGGCCATGTCGCACTGTTCCTCGGTACCGAAAATCGAGTTCCCCTCGGAGTAGGCCCGCTGGAGGGCCACGCGTTTCCGGACCTGCCACACCGGGCTGTCGGGGAACGCGGCCTTGAACCACTTCAGCATCGTCTCGGCCTCGGAGGTCGCCTCGATGCGGTTGGCGACGACTCCGAGCATCTCCACCTGGATGTCGGCCTGCTGTTCGAGGGCGACCATCTGGTCCATCAGCAGTTCGATGGCGCGCTCGGAGGTGGCCTCCGCGAGGGCCGGAACGAGGACGTGCCGGGCCGCGAATACGCCGGTGTCGGTCAGGTTGCCGTAGAACGGGGGCGAGTCGATGATGATGTAATCGTAGCCCGACACCGTATCGAGCGCCCGGTCGAGCGTGTCGAGGGCGTGGCTCCCGCCAACCATCTCCGGCGTCACGTTGATAGCAAACTGGGAGAGGGCGGCCGGGTCGATGTCGAGCCCGCGGGCGTCGATGCGGGCGATGAGGTCGGCGATTGTCAGCTCGTGTTCCGCCTGCAACATGTCGATGTTGGACGGGACCACGTCCATCTCCTCGTGTTCGACCACGATGTCGCCGAGCACGTCGGGGTCGCCCGTGAGCACGTCGAACAGCGAGGGCGGCTGCGCGTCGTACGCGTCGACGAGCCCCAGTCCCTCGGTCGCGTTGCCCTGCGGGTCGAGGTCCACGAAGAGGACGTCCCGACCCCGGTCGCTCAACGCCCCGGCTACGTTGATCGCTATCGTCGTCTTGCCGGTCCCGCCTTTCGCGTTTGTCACGCAAATCCGGGCAGGGCCGGTCGCTTTACCCCGGTTCATCTGTCCGGAACTCGGAGGCCGGCCGGTATAAAAATACGCCCCCGATTATCAAACTCGTAACTGGCCGAGCGCGCCCGATTTGCCGACGAGCGGCCGTGAACCGTCGTCAGACGACCGTCAGACTGACTGCAAGATTTAACTTCGCGTAGGTGAAACAGGGACACCATGACTATCAACCCGCGCGATTACGACCTGGACGAGCTGCGGAAGATGGCTCGCCAGCGCGGCGACCGAAACGGCGGGCTGTCCGACGACGAGGACATGCCGGACCCGGCGAACCTGGAGATGGGGCTTGAGGGCGCCGACGAGGAGATGCAGGCCGGGAGCTCCTTCCGGTCCGGGCTCTACCGCGAACTGCTCCCCTTCCTCTCGGGGGACAGCCAGGAGAAGCCCTACCTCGCGGCGCTCCCCGAGACCTACGCCGCGGAGTTCGTCGTCTTCGAGTGGCTGGAGTTCCTGCTGATGCACTCGGGCTACAAGGGCGCCGACGAGGCGCTTTCGTACTACGAGTCCATCGACTGGATCACCGAGACGGTCCAGTCGGACCTCTCGGATTACCTGCTGGGTATCGACGAGAGCGCCACGAACGACGGCAACGACCTCAGCGTGGACGACCACATGCTGAGCCTGGTGTACATCGCGAAGCTGACCGCCATGGACTAACAAGGTTCGGGCGCGGGTCGGTATCAGCGCTGATTCTTGACGTGAGGTTATATACCGGGGCGGCGATAACTGCTCACCGTATATGAGTGACGACGACGCGGCCGAGGCCGACGAAGAGGAGTCCCCTTCGGACGGCTCCGCCGACGACACGAGTGCGCGCGGGGGGGCCGTTCCGGTCGGGGTGAAACTCGGCAGTACCCGGACTGTCATCGCCCTCCCAGACAGCCACGGCACCGAGAACCGCATCATCCGAACGCTGACCTGTATGGCGACCTACGAGGACGCCCTGACCGGCGAGGAGAAGGTCCTCTACGGCGAGGAGGCGGCTCGGGAGTACCCCGACCGCGTCGAGTACATGCTCCGTTCGGGGCTCCCGGAAGACAAGGACCGCGCCGAGATGACCAAGACGTTCTTCGAGGCGCTCATCGAGGCAAACGACATCCCGGCCAACAGCGGCGTCGTCTACGCGATTCCGACCATCGACAATCCGGACGGGCTGGAGAACCTGAAGTCAGTCATCGAGGACTCCGGTATCGGCCTCAGCCTCATGGAGAGCTATCCGGAGTCGCTGTGTGGCTCCATCCCCGCCTTCGGCGACGGCCTCGAAGCCATCGACGAGATATTCATCTCCGTCAACATGGGCTCGACGAACCTCGAGGCCTCCGCGTACCGTCGGGGCGAACAGCTCGCGCCGTTCACGACGGGAGCGATCACCGGCAACGAGGTCGACCGGATGATCGCCAACTACGTCGAGGAGGAGACCCAGGGCCGGGTCAACATCGACACCCAGACCGCCCGCGAGTACAAGGAGGAACACGCCGACTTCCTCGACTTCGAGCCCTTTACCGACATCATCCAGCAGCCCGGCGGCGGCACCCACGAGTTCACCATCGAGCGGTCGGTGATGGACGCCGTCGACGAGTATCTCGACGACGCCGTCGACGAGCTGGCGAACACCTTCCTGCCGGAGCTGGCAAACGAACACATGAAGGTGTACCAGCTGGCGCTTGACCGGCCCATCGTCATCACCGGCGGGATGGGGTGTATCCCGGGTATCGTCGAGGAGTTCGAGGAGCGACTCAGCGAGGAGCTGAACCGCGACGTGGAGGCGACGGCGGCCGAGAAGCCGGACGAGGCGCCCACCGTCGGGGCACAGCGTATCGCCGCGCGGCTCGTCGACAACAGCTGACCGCCGGTAGGCCACTTCGGGCCTTCGTTGTGGTCAGCAACGCCAACAGTCGAGCCAGCTGACGATAGTCGGCTCGTCGTCGCTGTCCCGCTGGACCGACTCGCTCAGCCCCGCGAAGACGTCCGTGTTGATACGGAGCGCCGGCACCGCCCCGACGCTCTCCGAGCCGTTCTCCTCCACCGTAGCGCCCTGCCCTACGCCTGCCATGTAAGGGCGTTAGAAAGCTTGATACCTAAAGCCAAGTCAGACAGGCGTCATTCGGCTGCCGGACAGAGAGACAGGCTCGGGCGAAACACGGCGACGGCGGTCCAATCCGTTCGCTCGTTCCAATATTAACGTCGAAAGGAGATATAACAACCGGCAGTTCTCAGAACCGATAGGCGAATATCTTAGTGTTCGGTGCTGTAACGGCAACTAATGGGTCGGATTATCGATTTGAAGAACTGGGAGGGCGATGAGCTGCCGGACGCCCTCCGGCGGACCGGAGGGGGTGGGTTCCTCTCTACGGGCTACCTCGCGGACGAGCCCGCTGTAGCGCTGGTCGAGGACGACGAGACGATACAGTACGTGCTCACGAACCGAAAACGCGGGGTCAAAGTTCAGGGCACGGACGAGCGGTCCCATAGCAAACCCGACAGCGACCACCGGACCGTCGTGGTCGTCACGGACCGGCGGCTGCTCGTGCTCGTGGGCCGGGACGACGGGGACGACCGGACCTGTATCGACCTCGCGACTGTCGTCGGCGTCGAGGCGACCGCCGGCCGTCGGTCGGGGGAACTCGTCGTCGACCGGGCCGACGGCACGACGTGGGCGATTCCGACGGGCACCGACAGCCTCGACGCCGTCGCGGCGTATCTCCGCGAGGCCGCTGGCGCCTGGCGAGCGGTCGAGGAATCGCTGGCGACCGTGACGGACGGCCTTTCGGAAGCGACTCGGCGCCGTAGCGACGGCGAGGACGACCGGGCGCTGTCGGCGGTCCGCGAGACGAGGGACGCGGCCGAGCGCGCGCGGTCGAGGGCGGCGGGGTTCGACAGGGACCGCCCCGGTGGCGCGCTGTCCGAGCGGACGGAGGCCGTGGTGGCCCAGCGGGTCGCGCTCCTGGGGACCATCCACGTCGCCCGCGCCAGGGAGGCCGCGGAGACGGGGGACCGGCTGTTCCGGGCCGGCAACTACGAGGGCGCTCGCGAGGCCTTCGAGCGGGCCTGCGAGGCGTTCAACTCGGCGCTGACCGAGGGGGAGCCCCGGCTCGACGACCCCGAGGGGGTTCGAGCGGAACGGGACCGCGTCGCCCGGCTGGTCGGTGACATCGACGAGTCGCCGCTCCCGGCGGCTCTCACGGCCGACAGGGCGGCCCTGGCGGCGGACGACCCCGCGGACGCGGCCGCCCACTGGGAGACGGCGCTGTCGGGGTATCAGGACGCGCTCGCCGCCGTCGAGGGCGACGGCGACGCCCTGTTTCGGGGCGAGCCCGACCAGCTTCGGGACCGCATCACCACCGTCGCCGAGAGCCTCACTGCGGCCCGGCGAACCGTCGCCGAGGAGGCCAGGCGGGCGGGGGACTGGTACGCGGACGCCGAGCAGTACGAGGTCGCGCTGGCGGAGTTCGAAACGGCCGCCGAGGCCTTCGACGCCGCACTCGGGACGGCACGGGCGAACTACCCCGATGCGGTCCCGCACCTGGAAGCCGACATCGAGGCCCTCGAACGGCGGGTGGCCCGGGCGCGCGCGGCCCGTGACGGTGAGGACCACCGCCCGGACCGCATCGAGGCCGACGACGAACCGGCCTACGAGGTCTCGGCGACCCTCGGCGACGTCGAGGCGCCGACAGCGATAGCCGAGGCCATCGAGCCGCGGGCGGAGCGGTCCCCGGACTCGACCGCCGAGCGCCTGGCGCGTCTCGACGGGGCGGAACTGACGGGCGTCGTGGGCGAGGCGCTGACCGCGCAGGGCTGGGAGACGCGGGCCGCCAGCCCGCGGACGCCTTTCGACCTGCTCGCGACGCGCTCGGACGAACGGATGGGCGTCATCGTCAGCGACAGCGGCGTCACGACCGACCTGGTCGCGGAGTCCGCCGAGGTGACTGGCGCCGCCGGGACCGACGGCGTAGCACTCGCGACGAACAGGACGGTCCCGGAGGCGGCCAGTCGTCGGGCCCGAGAGCGCGGTATCACGCTCCTCGATGGGGAGTCGCTCGCCGCGGCTGTGGACGACCGGGACCTCCCGCTGCCCGCGCCCGTCAGTGAGCCACGTTAGCACACTTCGGCGAAGATTTATTCCCATCGAAAGAATATAACCATCTATAATGAAGTGTCCGGCCTGTGGCACCAGAATGACGTACAACGACGAGACAACAAAGCTCACCGAGTTCGTCTGCCCGCGCTGTCACGACACGGTCATCGACTGGAAATCGGCCGCACGGACCGAGCGGCTAGCGTAATCCCTTTTCGCCGTTCCCGGCGTCGACACCGCTCAGAGCCTGGTACTCGTCCCGCTGTAGCCACAGTCGTCGCAGGCGGCCGTCTCGCGGTCGCCGAGGGTGTAGACGGCCACGTGGCCGCCACAGCGGGGGCAGTTATCGCCAGCGGAGGGCTGGCGCGCGTCGGACAGCACCCGGTCGAACGCCGGCGTCGTATCGCTGCCGGCGATGACCTGCGCGTGGACCGCGGAGACGGACTCCTCGACGGCGACGCCCCAGATGAGCACCGCGTCCTCGGGTATCGCGGCCTGGATGCCGTCGACGGCTTCGACGGCCGATTCCAGCGTGAGGTCCTCGCCGCCGACGAGGTTGACCAGGACGGCGCCGAGGTCGTCCACGTCGGTGTAGGGCGCCGAGAGCGCCGCCTCGACGGCCTGTACCGCGTCGGCTGCCACGTCGCCGGTGTCGGTGGCGGTGCCGGTCGTGATTGCGGCCGCCTCGCTGCCGTCGAGGACGGTCCGGATGTCGGCCGGGTCGAGGTTGATGACGCCCGGCCGGGCGATGAGTTCGTGGAGCGTGGTGACGACCGAGCGGATGCCCCGCCGGTGGTAGCCCGGCGGGACGACGACCGTGGCGTCGACGGCCGAGCGGAGGCGGGCTATCTCGCGCGCCGTCGTCGGGTCGAGCTCCGCGTCGGTCGCGGGCGCGGCGACGACGGCGATGGTCAGCCCCTCGCGCGCGGCCAGCCGTTCGAGCCACTCGGCGGGCGGGACCGTCCCGTTCGCGAAATCCGTCGCAAACACCGTGACGGAGGAGCGGTCACTGGACGCCGCTGGCGGCTCCGAAAGCGCCGTGATGCCGGGCACCAGTCCGAGCGTCTCGCCGACGCTCTCGACGCCCGCGTGGCCGATGACTACCGACTGGTGTTGTTCCAGCACGGCGACAGGTTCTCCTCGCATATCCCAGAGTGTGGACCCGTATGCTCCCAGCCGACTAAAGTTACGTGGGCGACCGGCTTCGGAGGTCGTCCGTGGAACGGAAACGCCACCATCGCGGCCGTCAGCGAGCCTCTGTGGCGAAAAAGCCCGCTACTTGTCCGTCGAGCCGTCGTCTTCGTGGCCCACGCCCTCGGGCCCGGTGATGTCGAGGGGGCGTATCCACTCGTACCAGATGAGGACGACGCCGAGCCCGTACCCCATGGCCCAGACGGCGCTGCCGACCCACGGATACCCCATCTGGCTCAGGAAGCCGTTGGCGAGGCCGGGGACGATAACCACCGCGGCGACAGTCAACCCCAGGACGATGGTGTCGTTGCGGTTCATCGACCGCTCCCCGTGCCGTACCCGGTGTACATATCGCTGCAGACGGGCCTGCCGAATTTAGGGGTGGCGTTTCGGTCACAGCTGGTCTGTCACGACAGCGACTCGACTCCGTAGCCAACCCATTTTTATTACAGTATGCCTTACCCCGGATGACGGGAATGTCTCAGAACCACACCGGCCGGTCGTCACAGGAAGACATTGAGTGGTGCTACGACGCCGTCCACAGGGTGTCGCGGACGTTTAGCTTGACAATTTCGGAGCTCGACGAGCCGATGGCGCGGGATATCTGTGTCGGCTATCTTCTCTGCCGCGTCGCCGACACAATCGAGGACGCCGGACACATCCCCCCGGCCGCGCAGTCGGACCTGCTCCGACTGTACAGCCGGACGCTCGACCCGGAGGCCGACGAGTCCGTCAGGACGTTCGACGACGCCGTGGCCGAGTGGCTGCCGGACACGCTGACCGACGACTGGGAGGTCGTCGACAACGCCGCCCGCGCCGTCGGCGTCTTCCGGTCGCTGGACAACCACGCCTTAGAGAGCATCCGCAGCCCGGTGCGCGAGCTCGTCGACGGGATGGCGATGTTCGTCGACCGCTACGCCGACGACGGCGGCCTGCGCATCAAGACGCTGGACGAGCTCGAGGAGTACTGCTGGTACGCCGCCGGCACCGTCGGCACGCTCGTGACGGCACTGGTCTCCCACGAAGCCACCGAGGAACAGACAGCCCAGATGGAGGCAAACGCCCGCGCCTTCGCGCTCTTGCTCCAACTGGTCAACGTCGCCAAGGACGCCGCCACAGACATCGAGGAGGAGAACAACGTCTACCTCCCGCTGGAGCTGCTGGAGGAAGAAGGGCTCGACCACAGCGACGTCGGCGACCCCGACAACGTCGACGCGCTGGTCCCGGTCATCGAGCGCGTCACCGCTCGCGCCGAGGGGTACCTCGACGGCGCCCAGACCTGGCTCGAAGCCATGCCCGAGACGCGGGGCAACACCCTCTCGGCGTGGGCCATCCCCTTCCTGCTCGCCGTCGGCACCATCCGGGAGCTCCGGGAACGGCCCGCCGACGTCATCGAGCAGGGCAACGTCAAGATAACCCGGGACGAGGTCCACGCGGTCTGCCAGCAGTTCATCGGCGACGGGTCGCCGCCCATCGGCGACCTGCGACACCGCATCCGGCAGCAGCCCCTCCACGAGTACTGACGACACCCGCCCGGACATTTCCCGGTTCGCACCCAACGCTCAAGCCGCGGCTGGCCGAAGCGTTCGACATGCCCGATACGCTCGAACTCCCCACCGGCGAGGAAGTGACGCCCGAGGACGTCTTCCTGTACAACGACTATCCCTACCGGCTGGTGTGGCTCGACGGCGACGAGTACGCCTTCGAACTCTCGCCGCTGTACTGGGGCGACAGCGGGATGGACATCCCGTTTCACGACCGCGAAGCGCTCGTCGACCAGTGGGAGCCCGAATCGCGCGGGTTGCTCACCGAGGCTGAGTGGGCCGACTGGCTCGACGACGCCAGCGACGACCCCCGCTTCGACGACGACGAACTCGCCGCACTGGCCGCTGAGCTGCCGACTGACTGGGACCACGAGGCGTCCGGCGACGACACCGGCGGCGGCCTGCTCGACCGACTCGGCTTCTGACCGGGCCGACTCTACAACCTATTAGGAGCCGGACGGTCCACCTCGTCGTATGGAACTCCCCTTGCTCGCCGGCGCTGGTGCTGTCGTCGTGCTGTTGCTGGTCGTCGTCGCCCTCCGGCGGCGCAGCTCGGACGCCACCGCCTCGAAACGCGCCCACGACGCCGCCCAGGAGCGTGACCCGCCCGTCGAAATCGGCGAGACATACGAGTTCGGCATCACGGAGTTTACCGACCACCACTCCGGCGACCGCGTGGCCGTCGGCAAGGTCGAGGGGTTCGTCCTCTTTACCGACGACGTGCCCGAGTCGTGTTCGGTCGGCGACCCCATCCGCGCGACGGTCACCTCCTTCAACCGCGGCCACACCTCCGCCGACGCGACCTACGAGGGCCGCGCCTAGTACCGGGAGAAGTTCTCGTCCGGGTAGACGTGTCCATCGGCCAGGTCCACCACGTCCAGCGTCGCCAGCCGACTCAACCGGGCGGCGGCGTCGTCTTCCTCGACGCCGAGTTCGACCGCACGGGCAAGGACCCGCTCTCTGGTCGGCACGGACTCGATGAGTCCGTCGCCGTCTAGTTCCATCTCCTCGGCGAGGATAGCCTTCAGTATGGCGCCGCGTTCCCGCTTCGACGGCGTCCTGTCGCTGCCGGTCCACTCGACGCTCATCGTCCCGTCGTCGTTGACGTGCGAGACGACGAACCCGTCCGGCAGCGTCTCGGTCAGCGCCGCCACCAGCGCCGCGCGGTCGAGCCTGGCGGTGAAGCGGTACCGGTGCCCGTCTTTCGACTGGCCGCTCCGGACGACGTTCGCGCCCTCCTGTTCGACCGCCTCGGTAATCGCGGCCGCGAGTCGGTCGCCGATTTCGTCCGCCGCCTCGTCGCGTTCGCGGGCTTTCTCGGCCGCCTCACTGGCTAGTGTCTCGTAGGCCTCCATCCGTTCGTGTAGCGGCTCCTCGTCCATACGCCTCCACTCGGTGCCAGCGAATTACCTTTTGGGGCAGTGTGTACCCGCGGAACGTAAGGAACTGGTCACTCAAATGGAGCGGAATCGACGCTTCGGTAGGCGCGAGGCTCAGCGACACTACGTAATCGCGCACGGGAGGCGGCGGTGATCATCGGCGTCCCGCATTTCGGGGTGGGCACACATTCATAATCAACCCCCGATAAAGAACAGCACTAATGTCTGTATCCAGATTTGTGCACCTTTTGCGGACGGAATCGACCACCGTTGCAATTAAAAAGGCGTTCAAGTATTTATTGGTGAATAATCCCGTTCTAAGCTGGGGCCTGTTCGCTCGTGTTTGGAACAGTGTCAAACTATACGATTCGAGAATATTTTTTTCCTGTGAAACGCTGAGGATACTGCCAAAGAGTACACATCTCCCACACCCTGTCGGCATTGTTATAGCAGCTAGTACAGAACTCGGAGAGAACGTTGAGATACGACAGAACGTCACGATTGGGCAGAGAAAGGGCAAGAGCGAAGGAGGAACACCGACAATAATGGATAACGTTACGATATATGCTGGAGCCGTTCTACTAGGTGAGATAACAATTGGAGAGAACGCTGTTATCGGTGCCAATTCTGTGGTTTTAGACGATGTAGAACCGAACAGCACAGTTGTTGGGGCACCGGCTACTGACACAAACACTCAAAATTCATAACCACCATTTTCGTGTGTTTGAATATTAGATACAATATATCAAGACACCGTAATTATTGGTCTGGCGGTATATTGTAGTAGGATGGGGCAGATTCCGTACGTCGAAACTTTGTTGCGTGGGATTTCTCGGGTCCAAGTCCGCCGAACGAATTCAACCGATAGGGACTCCTCTCCGCTCGTCGTTGCGAGAAATCAGAAATGGGTTGGGGCGGATTCGAACCGTCGGAACTTCACTCGCTACCGCTCGCTCGTTCCGGGGTCCGAATCCGCCGGACGCATCCGCTCCTCATGTTCGTTCGTCGCAGGATGGGTTGGGGCGGATTCGAACCGCCGACCCTCGCCGTGTGAAGGCGATGTCATAACCGGACTAGACCACCAACCCGGCACCCGTAGCTATACGAGGGGCTACTTTAAGAATTGCGTTCCGATTACGCGTCCGGCGCCTGTTTCCCGCGGTAGTCCCCGATCCGCTCACGTGCCTGTCCGATTGCGGTTTCGGCCTCCCCCTCGGCGCGCTCCTGAAGCGTCTTCAGGTCCGCCTTCACGGCCTCCAGCCGGCTCGGCTCCGGTTCCGCCTCGGTGCCGGTGAGTTCCCGGAACCGCGCCTCGACCGGTTCCAGCTCCTCTTTGAGGCCCTTGCCCGCAGTCTCGCCGGCGCGCTTGAGGTAGTACCGTGCGTCTTCGAAGTGTTTATTCATATCTGTTCTTTCGCTAAGGACAGATATAGCCTTTGTGGCGCGGCCTGGTAGCAGCTAGCAAGGGAGAACAGCTTCGAACACGATGCCCCCAGCGTGTCACAAGCGGCGTTCCCAGTCTGGACGAGTATGAGCGTGCGGGGCCGAATGATACCGTGCGCCGTCCGTGACTGGCGTCCCAGCGACGAGACACTGCCCGCGTTGGAAAATAAACCGACCGTGCTACCGTCAACGGTGTACGAACTGTTTTCACCGACCGCGCGATAGCTCGCCGTATGTTCACACGGGTGTCGATACCGACGCCGTTCCAGATCGGCGCGGTCAACGCCTACGTCGCGGGCCGAACCATCGTCGACCCTGGACCGGACAGCGAGGAGGCCTGGTCGCGCCTGCTGGAAGCGCTGGAAGCTCGGGAACTCGCGCCGAGCGACATCTCGCAAGTGGTCGTTACTCACCCCCATCCGGACCACTTCGGTCTGGCGCATCGGTTCCGGGACGCCGGCGCGCGGGTGCTGGCCAGTTCCGAGGGCGCCGCCATCATGCGCGATTTCGGCGCCCGCCTGCGCTACGAGCAGTCCTACTTCACGGACTTCTTCGAACGCTGTGGTATCTCCAGGGAGACGGCGAAGGCGGTCACACAGCTCCCCGAGGCGTTTCTCCCCTACGCAAGGAGCGTCGAGACCGACCGGGAGCTCGACGACGGCGACATCATCACGGTCGACGACGAGTCACTGACCGTCGACGGCGTCGCCGGTCACGCCGTCGGCGAGTGCATCTTCTCCTACGACCACGAGGGGCGCCGCGAGGCCATCGTCGGCGACACGGTACTCGGCGACATCACGCCGAACCCCTTCCTTCAGCCACCGCCCGAGGAGGGGGGCGAACGCCCCCGCGTTCTGCCGGCGTTCAACGACTCCCTGCGGTGGCTCCGCGAGCAGGGCCACGACCGTTTCCTCACCGGCCACCGGGAGCCGGTCGAGTCGCCGTCGGAGCGCATCGACGCCACTCTGGCGGCTCACGACCAGCGCAGCGACGAGGTGGCCGACATCGTGAGCGAGGGCACGACGACGCCGGTCGACGTGATGACGGCGCTCTTTGGCGACCTCCCCGCGACGGAGTACTTCGCGGGGATGAGCGAGGCTGTCGGGCATCTCGACGTGCTCGAAGCGCGCGGTCGGGTGGAAAAACGGGAGAGCGGCGGCGTGTTCGTCTACGAGCTACAGTAGCTCGACGGCTCGGAAGGCGATCTCCGAGATGTATCCGAAGCCGGGAATCAGGAGCACGGTGATGACCGCCGCGGCGACGATGGCGGTGTACAGCCCCGTCGGGTAGGACTCGATAGAGCGCTCGCCGGTGGGCTCCTCGATCCACATCGCCTTGACGACGCGGGAGTAGTAGAACAGGCTGAGCGCGCTGTTGATGACCAGCGCGGCCGCCAGCGACCACGCGCTGACGTTCAGCGTCGCCTGGAACAGGTAGAACTTCGAGAAGAACCCGCCGCCGATGGGCAGGCCGGCGAGGCTGAAGAGGAACACCGTCATCGCGGCACAGGCCACCGGCGCCTCCTTGCCGAGGCCGTTGTAGTCCTCGAAGCGTCGGCCGACGCCCCAGTACTCCGCCAGCGCGATGAAGAGGAACGCGCCGGTGTTCATGAAGCCATAGACCATGAGGTGGGCCATCCCGGCGCTCATCGATAGCGACATCCCGTCACCGGTCGCAGTGAGAGCGGCCAGCCCGATGAGAACGTAGCCGGCGTGACCGATCGAGGAGTAGGCCAGCATCCGCTTGACCGTCTCCTGGGTCGCCGCGGCGAAGTTCCCGACGAACATCGTCGCGATGGCCAACACCTGGAAGACGACGAACCAGTCGACGGCGCCGCTCCCGACGAGCGAGCCGATGGGGAAGGCCACGGCGAAGATGCGGAACGCCAGCACGAAGCCGGCGGCCTTCGAGGCCGAGGAGAGGAACGCCGAGATGGGCGCGGGCGCGCCCTCGTAGGCCTCGGGCGCCCAGAACTGGAACGGCACGGCGGCCATCTTGAACGCGAGGCCGCCGATAATCATCACGATACCGACGCCGAGGATGGACATGGGCACCGAGGCGCCGCTCGCCCCGGCCTCGACGCTCCCGTCGACGACGGTCTGGACAGTGCCGGACTCGACGGCCGTCGCGACGGCGTCAAAGCGGAGGACGCCGGTCGCGGCGTACACGAGCGAGATGCCGTAGGCGAACACCGCCGAGGAGACCGCGCCGACGAGGAAGTACTTCAGTCCGGCCTCGACGCTCCCCCGGTTCTTCTTCAGGAAGGCGACGAGGGCGTAGGACGGCAGGGAGATGAGTTCGAAGGCGACGAAGGCCGTCGCTAGACTGTTAGCGGCCGACAGCAGGCTCATACCGGTCGCCGACAGCAGGACCAGCGAGTAGAACTCCGCCTGGTAGGCGTGTTCGCGCACGTAGTCCATACTGGCGAGTGTCACCAGAGCGGTGACGCTCGCGACGATTATCATGAAGAACAGCGCCATCTGGTCGACGACCAGCTGACCGCTGAAGAGGGTGGCGACGCCGTCCCCGCCCTGTTCGGTCGGGATGCCGACCTCCCTGTACAGCAGGTACACCGCCGCGGTCAGCGAGCCCAGCGAGCCGGCGACGGCGATGCCGCCGAGCAGCGTCGTGTTCGTCGTGTCGGGGTCGACGCTATCCGCGAGCAAGAGCACGAGCGCGGCCGCGACGAACGTCAGGGCGGGCGCGGTTGCCAGCCACGTCGGGTCGACCATCTATGCACCACCTCCGGTGAGCGGAGCGATTGCGTGTTGTATCATATCCAGCGAGAGGTCGGGGGCGACACCCAGGGCGATGACGAGCAAGAGCAGGACCGCAAGCGGCGCCACGTCGTGGAAGGCCGCGCGGCCGACCTCGTAGTCGGTCTCCAGCTTGAAGCCGCCAAAGAGCGTGCGCTGCATCGCCCACAGCAGGTAACCGGCGACGATGACGATGCCGAACATCGCCAGCGACGTCAACACGGGAGCACTCGCGCCCAGGGTCGCCGCGTCGAAGGCGCCCTGGAAGATGAAGAACTCGGCGGCGAAGCCGGCCATCAGCGGCAGGCCCATGTAGCCGAAGGCGGCGGCGACGAAGATGCCGACCGTCCACGGCATCCGGTCCGCGAGCCCGGACATGTCGCCGACCATGCGCGTGTGCGTCGTGTTGTAGATGACGCCGACGGTCATGAACATCAGCCCGGAAATGAGGCCGTGGGCGACCATCTGGAAGGTCGCACCGCCCATCCCGAGCGGGGTGAACGCGACCAGCCCCAGGATGACGTATCCCATCGAGGAGATAGAGGAGTACGCGACGATGCGTTTGAGGTCACGCTGGGCCAGCGCCAGCATCGCGCCGTAGATGACCGACACGACGCCGACGATGGCCAGCGGGACCGCGAGCTGTCGGGCCGTCGCCTCCAGCATCGTGAAGTTGAATCGGAGCAAGGCGTAGGTCCCCATCTTCAGGAGGACGCCGGCCAGCATCACCGACACCGGCGTCGGCGCCTCGACGTGGGCGTCGGGCAGCCACGTGTGCAGCGGGAAGACCGGCACCTTCACCGCGAAGCCGACGAACATCAGGACGAACGAAATCGTCGCCAGGCTGTAGCCGGCTATCGTCGGGAGCCCGGTCGCCGTCCGGAACGCCGTCGCCATCGCGGGCAGCGACAGCGTCGTCAGGTCCGTCGCGAACACGAGGGCAAAGAGCCCCGCGAACATCACCAGCGAGGCGACGTTCGTGTAGACGAAGAACTTGATGGCGGCGTACTTCCGGCGCGGGCCGCCCCACACGCCGATGAGGAAGTACATCGGGATGAGCACGCCCTCCCAGAAGACGAACCAGAGGAAGAAATCGAGCGCGGTGAACACGCCGATGAGGCTCACTTCCATGAGGAGCATCAGCCC
This sequence comes from Haloarcula laminariae, assembly GCF_025457605.1. Taxonomy (NCBI): domain Archaea; kingdom Methanobacteriati; phylum Methanobacteriota; class Halobacteria; order Halobacteriales; family Haloarculaceae; genus Haloarcula; species Haloarcula laminariae. The sequence goes on from NZ_JAMZFY010000001.1 coordinate 2,001,300, forward strand.
GTAGAACTGGGACTGTCGCTCGTCGATGGGCGTCCACGCCGAGACGATAGCCAGCGTCGTCAGGATGGTCGTCAGCGCCAGCAGCGGCATGCTGACGCCGTCCAGCCCGACGTAGTACTGGACGGTGTACTCGCCCAGGCTGAGCCACGGGACCTGGGTCCCGAAGGCGGCCTCACCGGGCGAGAGCAGCGCGTTCCCGGCGCCGTTGTAGTCGGTGAGGAACACGTAGTACATGTAGGTCGTCAGCGCGACCGGAATCACGCTGATTCCCGCCGCGAGCTTGCCGGCGAAGCGGTCGGGCGCCAGCATGACGACACCGGCACCGAGCAGCGTCACCAGCAGGAGGGTCTCGACCAGCATTCAGAACCACCCCCCGGCGACGCCGAAGACGACGAGCAAGAGCACGAGCCCGAGCGTCAGCAGCGTCGCGTAGTTGCTGACGACCCCGGACTGGATGCGACGCACCCGGCGGCCGCCGAAGAGACTCACGCTGGAGACGCCGTTGACGACGCCGTCGACGACGCCCTGGTCGAACTTGTCCATCGCGCGGGCGACCGGGTACGTGAGCCCGGTCGCGAGCCACACCTGATACTCGTCCTGGTAGTAGTTGTGCATGAGTATGGTCTTCGCACCGCCCAGTTTGTCCGTGTGTTCGACCGGCTCGGGCCCGCCGTACAGCGACCGGGCGACCAACAGCCCGGCCAGGGCGAGCGCCAGCGAGAGGGCCGCCGAGGCCAGCAGGGTGCCCATGGCACCGAGTGGCTCGCCCGCCGAGACGCCGGCCACGTCGTGGAGCAGCTCCTCGTAGTGGTGGAGGCCAGTGTGGAGCGATGCCGGCCAGCCGCCCTCCTCGGGGCCGTTGAGCCACTTGTGGAGGAAGTCGATGTGTGCGCCGGTGAGCTCCGCGACCGGTTTCATGTTGATGAACCCGATGGTCGCGGCGAGGACGCCGAGCACCGACAGGGGGCCCTTGACGTTCCAGCCCACCTCGTGTGGGTCACGCGCGATGTCGGACCGGGGCTCACCGTGGAATGTGAGATACACCATGCGGAAGGTGTAGAAGCCGGTCATGAAGACGGCCAACAGCCCCATCGCGTACGCGAGGAGGTAGACCGGCCCGAGCCCGCCCGAACTGCCCAGCCCGTGGATGAGGGCCTCGTACAGCACCTCGTCCTTGGACCAGAAGCCCGCAAAGGGGACGATGCCTGCCAGCGCCAGTGACCCGGAGAGGAAGGTCCAGTAGGTCACCGGCATCCGGTCTTTCAGGCCGCCCATGTCCCACATGTTCTCGTTGTGGTGCATGGCGATGATGACCGACCCCGCGCCGAGGAACAGCAGCGCCTTGAACACGGCGTGGGTGGTCAGGTGGAAGACCGCGGCGACGTACCCGCCCGACCCCAGCGCGAGCATCATGTATCCGTACTGGGAGATGGTGGAGTAGGCGAGCACCTGTTTTATCTCCTGTTTGACGACGCCCATCGTCGCCGCGAAGAGGGCGGTGAAGCCGCCGACCAGGGCGATGACGGCGAGCGCCGTCGGTGAGATGGCGTAGAAGCCGTACATACGCGCGACCAGATAGACGCCGGCCGCGACCATCGTCGCGGCGTGGATGAGCGCGGAGACCGGCGTCGGGCCCTCCATGGCGTCGGGGAGCCACGTGTGCAGCGGGAACTGCGCGGACTTGCCGATGACCCCGCCCAGCACGAGCAGGCCCAGCACCGTGAACCACGCCTGCGGGCCCATGCCGACGGTGTCGAGCATGGCGATGTGTTCCGTCGCTCCGTTGACCACGGCTTCCTCGGCCAGTCCGGGGAAACCGTGTTCGACGACCTCGCCGGCGTCGCGGATCGGGGCGAACAGACCGGTACCGAACGTCGCGATGATGCCGACGACGCCGATGAGGAAGAAGTAGTCACCGAAGCGGGTGACCAGGAACGCCTTCTTCGCGGCGCTGGGCGGGCCGTCCTCCCGGAACCAGAAGCCGATGAGGAGATACGAACACAGGCCCACCAGCTCGAAGAACATGAAGGCCATCAGAAGGTTGTTGGCCACGACGAAACCGAGCATACTCGCCGTGAAGAGACCGAGGCCGGCGTAGTACCGGGGGAGACCGGTCTCGCCCTCGTCGTTCATATAGCCCAGCGAGAAGATGTGGACCAGGAACGAGATGAGCGTCACGATGAGCAGCATCAGCGCCGATAGCGGGTCGAGCAACAGCCCGAAGCGCAGAGCGATGGAGTCGACGCCCGCGACCCACGTGTAGACGAACTCGTTGTACGACGTCGTCGACCCGACGAATCCGGCCACGTCGAGGGCAACCCAGATGGAGAGCGCGAGCGAGAGCCCGGTCGCCCCGATACCGGCGAGGGCGCCGCCTTTCGGCATCCGGTCGCCCAGGAAGAGGGCGACCAGGAACGATACGAACGGGAGCAGGACAATCGCCGAAGCGTATGTGAATGCAGCCATCGTTACCACCTCATGGTCGTCGCTTTCGTTACGTCCACGTCAGTGAAGTTGCGGTACAGGACGAGGATGATGCCGATACCGATTGCCACCTCGGCGGCCGCGACGGCCATTCCGAACAGGGCAAAGACCTGGCCGGTGAGGTTGCCGTGCTGGAGCGAGAACGCGACGAAGTTGATGTTGGCCGCGTTCAGCATCAGCTCGACCGACATCAGGAAGATGAGCGCGTTGCGTCGCGTCAGGACGCCAAAGAGGCCGATACAGAAGAGTGCTGCCGAGAGCAGCAGGTAGTACTGGGCCGGAACAGCCATCAGTTCTCACCCCCGTCGGACGACAAGGGCCCGCCGTCGGCCGCGACGGCGTCTTCGGGCGTGTCGGTTCCGGTACCCAGGCTGACGTTTTCGCCTGCCTCTTCGCGCTTTGCGAGCATCACCGCTCCGTCAAGGGCGGCGTCCAGAAGCACGCCGACAAGGAGGAACGCGACGAGGAACCCCTCACCGGGGACGGCCGCCTCGCCCTCGCCCATCAGCTGGCCGGGCGCGATGTCGAACAGCGCCGCGCCCAGGCTCTTGGTTATCGCTGCCCCGTCGGGAAAGCCCACCGGCACGGGGAAGGAAGCGGTCAGGAACACGCCGCCGAGGACGGCAAACAGGCCCACGGCGGCGAGTCCCGCCGTCAAACTCCCCTCGGTGTTGAATCGCGGTTGGTTCGTCATGGCGTCACCTCGACGACGGACTCGTCCTCGCGGGTCAACATCACGGCGAACGTGATGAGGATGAGGACGCCGCCCACGTACACGAGGATTTGCATCGTTGCGACGAACGCCGCCTGGTTCAGCACGTAGAACACGGCGACGCTGACCAACGAGACGCCCAGTAACAGCGCCGAGTGCCAGACGTCCCGGACTAACACGACGCCGGCCGCACTGCCCACCGTCACCAGAGCGAACAGCGCGAACGCGATTGACTCGTACAGTGCCATCTTACTTGGAGAGTCTTGGCGGCGGCCCTTTGAAGATTCCTCTTTCGTCTCGCGCGAGCGAGCGCGCAACACCCCACTGTTTGCCGGAAATCCGACTGCCACCCCCCTGTGTGGCGGTATACTATCTTCATCTGACACTAACCGGGCGCCAGCGTGGTGGCTCACGTAGCGCCCGAGAACAGTCTGTCGGAACGGACGATACCGACAGTCAGTACAGCACCGATAGAGAGAGACCGCGTCGAAAAACCGGAGCCGAGCGTTACTGGTAGTCCACTTCGCCGTCGCCTTCACCGATCCACGCGCCCCGGTCAGGTTCGCGCGACTCCAGCGGGTCGATGTCCTTGTACCACGGGACGTTCTTGAGCTGCTCCTTGTCGTAGGCGAACTCGTCTTTCGTGTCCGCCGTGAACTCGAAGTTCTGCGTCAGGAGGATGGCGTCGACGGGACAGACCTCCTCACAGAGCCGACAGTAGATACACTGCCCGATGTGGAGGTTGTACTGTTCGCCGTTGCGCTGGTCGTCCTGAACGATCTGGATAGTGTTGTTCGGGCAGACGTTCTCGCACTGCCGACACCAGATACACCGCTCCTGGCTGAACTTGTGGACGCCGCGGAACCGTGGGCTCACCTCGGGGGCGACTTCCGGATATTCCACCGTGAACGTCTCCCCATCGAGGGCGTGTTTCATCGTCGTCGCCATGGATTTCATGATGCCAATCATTGGTAGGTACCTCCGTTCCGGAGCGGGGCGGCCATCAGACGACCACCCCGACGATGACCGCAGTCAGCAGCAGGTTCGCAAGCGAGAGCACCAGCATGCCTTTCCACCCGATCTCGATGAGCTGGTCGATACGGACCCGGGGAATGGCCGACCGGGCCCACTGGGTGAAGAAGAAGACGCCCCAGATCTTGATGAGGAACCAGACGATGCCCGGCAGCACCGGCCCGGCCGGGCCGCCGAGGAAGATGGTGGCGATGATGGCCCCACCGAGGAAGATGTGGATGAACTCGCCGAGGTAGATGAGCACGAAGTACACCGACGAGTACTCGGTCTGGTAGCCAGCGACGATCTCGGTCGGCGCCTCGGGGATGTCGAACGGGTTGCGGCCGACCTCCGCGAGGTTCGCGATCATGAAGAGGACGAACGCGAAGGGGTTGACGAAGGCGTACCACGAGGGGAGCGGACCGATGAGCGTCTGCTGCTGGGCGGCGACGATCTGGCTCATCTGCAGGGAACCCGCAAAGAGCACGACCGACGCGCCCGTCAGAATCAGCGGAATCTCGTAGGCGACGTTCTGTGCGACCGCGCGCAGTCCGCCGAGAAACGAGTACTTGTTGTTCGACGCGTAGCCCGCCATCACCAGTCCGATAGAGGCCATCGACGCCGTCGCGAAGACGTAGGCCAGTCCGACTTCGGGGTCGGCCAGATGGATGCCGTTACCCATCGGGATGACGGCGAACCCGAGGAGCGCCGAGCTAGCGATGAGCAGCGGCGCGAGGTCCCACGCCGGGCGGTCGACGCCTTCGGGGACGATGAGCTCCTTCGAGAGCAGCCGGACCGCGTCGACCACGATGGTCCCCAGGCCGAACGGGCCAATCCGGTTGACGGCGATGCGGTCGGTGAACGCGGCCGTGATCTTCCGCTTTGCCCACGGCCCCGCAAGCGCCGTGTTCGTCATCATCAGCGTCCCGACGAGCGCCGCCCCGATGAGGCTCATCAGAATCATCACCGGGGTGCTGTTGGGGTCAAGACCCGCGATTCCGGCCAGCGTCTCCGGAAGCGGAGCCGATTGCATCAGCGGTCCACCTCCCCGAGAACGATGTCGAGGCTACCGAGCGAGGCGACCATGTCAGGGACGTACTCGCCCTGGGACATCTCCGGCAGCGTCTGGAGGTTCGAGAAGCACGGGCTGCGAATCTTGAACCGCGCGGGCTTGTCGGTCCCGTCGGACCGGATGTAGATGCCGAGTTCGCCCTTGGCGCCCTCGACCGCGCGGTAGATCTCCTTGTCCGGGTCCGGACGCAGCGTCCGGGGGACGTTGGCCTGAATCTCGCGGTCGTCTTCGGGCCAGCTCTCCAGGAGGTCGACACACTGCTCGATGATTCGGGCGGACTCCTCGACCTCGCGCATGCGGACGAGGACGCGGCTGAAGTTGTCGCCGCCGTCCTCGGTGACGACCGACCAGTCGAGCTCGTCGTAGTAGCCGTACGGGTCGTCGCGCCGGAGGTCGTAGTCGACGCCCGACCCGCGGGCGACCGGACCGGTGGCGCCGTAGGACTTGACCATCTCCTCCGAGAGGACGCCCGTGTCCACACAGCGCATCTGGAAGATCTCGTTGCCCGTGATGAGGTCGTGGTACTCCTCCAGCTTGTGGGGTAGGCCGTCGAGGAAGTCCCGGGTCTTCTCGAAGAACTCCTCGCGCGGTTCGGGCAGGTCCCACGCCACGCCGCCCAGCCGCATGTAGTTGAACATCAGCCGCTGACCGGTGAGGTCCTCCAGGATGTTCTGGATGACCTCGCGGTCGCGGAAGGCGTACTGGAACGTGGCGGTGAAGTCGCCGAACACGTCCAGCGCGAAGGTCCCGAGCGCGAGCATGTGCGCGGCGATGCGGCACAGCTCGGCGGACATCGTCCGGATGACCTGTGCGTACTCGGGGACCTCGATGTCGGCGAGGTCCTCCGCGGCGCGCGCGTACGCCCACTCGTTCAGGATACCCGCGGAGACGTAGTCCCAGCGGTCGGGGTAGGGCATAATCTGGTGGCGGTAGGTGCCCTGTTGGCACATCTGCTCCTCGCACCGATGGAGGTAGCCGATGTCCGGCTCGATGTCGGCGATCTGCTCGCCGTCGAGGACCGTCTTGACGTGGAGGACGCCGTGGGTCGCCGGGTGGTGGGGCCCGATGTTGATGAACATCGTGTCCGGGTCGTCCTCGCTTCGGTGGTCGTCCTCGAGCGGGTTCGCGTTCTCCCGCAGCGAGACGATTTGTGGCTGGCTCTGGTTGTAGTCCTGTGAGAGGGGGTGGCCCTGCCACGTCTCCGGCAGCAGAATCCGGCGGAGGTCAGGGTGGTCGTCGTACTCGATGCCGACGAGGTCGTAGGCCTCCCGCTCGTGCCAGGAAGCGGTGTCGTAGACGCGTGCGCCGGACTGGTTGTGCGGGTCGTCCTTCGGCGAGGGGACGACGATTGACAGCTCCTGTGTCGGGTCGTCGTACTTCCGCAGGTGGTAGATAGACTCGTAGCGGTCGTCGTACTCCTGGGCCGTGACACAGGAGAGGTGGTCGAAGCCGGCCTCGGTCTTCAGCGTCGAGAGGACGTCCTGGACCTCGTCGGGTCGGATGACGAACCCCTCGGCGTTGACGTGCTGTTCGCGGTCGAGCACGTGGCCGCCGAGCAGGTCCGCGAGCGCGTCGTAGTCCAGTCCGTCTTCGGTGACGCCGATCTCGGTCGGTGTGGAGGGTTTCTCTAGGCTCATGGCGAATCGTCCCAGTTGTACCGCATCACGAGGTCGTCCTCGTCTATCTCGTCAGCGAGATGCTGGACGAGTTCGTCCCGGTCGAGGTCGCCGAACTGTTCGAGTTCGTAGGGCTTGACCGTCACCGGCGAGGACTCGCCGTTGGCGATGCGTTCCTGAAGCTTCGCGATACCGTAGATGAGCGCTTCCGGCCGTGGCGGGCACCCGGGGACGTGGATGTCGACCGGGATGACCTCCTCGGCCCCTTTGATGACGTTGTAGCCCTCCTGGAACGGGCCGCCGGAGATGGTACACGACCCCATCGAGACGACGAACTTCGGCTCGGGCATCTGGTCGTAGACCCGCTTCATCCGCGGGGCGAACTTCGAGACGATGGTCCCCGGGACGACGATGACGTCGGCCTGTCGCGGCGACGCACGCGGGACCCCGGCGTGGAACCGGTCGAGGTCGTGTTTGATGGCGTACGTGGCGATCATCTCGATGCTACAGCAGGCAATCCCGAACTGCAGCATGAACATCGAGGAGCCACGGACCCAGTTCATGAACTTGTCGAACTTGGTCAGGATGAACGGGGTCGAGCCAAAGGCCTCCCGGAGCGTGGAGTTGAACCTGTCGTCGACACCCTCGCTCATCCGGGCCTCTTGTGTCGATACGTCGTTGACTGCTGGCGGTGTTTGGTCACTACTCATATGTGTCTGCCCCCTTGGTGGCACGCGAACTACGCACCCATCTAACTGCGCCGTTTCGCCATGCCCAGCCGAGTCCGACGACGAGCACGCCGATGAATACGACCATCGGAACCAGTGCTTTGGTCATGCCGACACCCGCGTCAATGGCGTCGCGGTAGATGACCGTCCACGGGAAGATGAGGACGGTCTCGATGTCGAAGACGAGGAACAGCAGCGCGACCATGTAGTACTGGATATTGAACTTGATCTTCTGGCTGCTGCCGGTAGGCACTTCACCGGACTCGTAGGTGGCGGTTTTGCCCTGTTCGGTCACTCGCGGTCGCAACAGGCTCGATACCACCATCATCGCAACGGGTATGGCGAGCGCCACGACGGCGAGTGCACCGATGGCAATCCATGGATTACTCATTCCGGTATCTCCTATCGTCCGACGGTTGGAAGTACTCGCATATAAGGGTTGATAACCACCACGGCGGCGGAATTCCGTCGGCTCGACCGAGTCGCGCTCAGCGGGGTGTCGGCCCGGGCGGCCACGCTGTGAGAGGGGGACGTGACCGACGGCCGTTACTCCCAGTACGCGTCTTTGAATCCCGGCGTCCCGAGTTCGTGGAGATCGCGGGACACTTCGCCGACCTCGGTCTGGAGGCCCTCGTGGTAGTCGACGAGGCGGTCCCGCAGTTCGTCGTGTTCGCGGGAAAGAATCTGAACGGCGGTCAGGGCCGCGTTGAACGACTTCCCGGCGTCGACGGCGGTGATGGGCGCGCCCTGTGGCATGCCGATGACGCTGTCGACGGACTTCTCCTGGACCGGGACGCCGATGACCGGCAGCGGGTAGGCGATGCTCGCGGTCATGTTCGGCAGGTCGGCTGATTTGCCCCCCGCGCCCGCGATGATGACATCGACGCCCCGCGCCTCGGCCGTCTCCGCGTAGGCGTACATCAGGTCCGGCGTCCGGTGGGCCGAACAGACGAACGTCTCGAAGGTAAAGCGGGCGTCCGGCGCGTCGGTGTAGTCGGTCTGTTCCGCGAAGTCGAGCTCCGTCGCCAGCGCCTCGTACGCGCCCGGGCGCTTCCCCTGCCCGCCGGCCATCGTCGGCAGGTCCGAGTCCGACCCCATGACGATGCCGACGTCGGGCGTCTCGTCGTCCGGGACGTCCATCTCGGCTTCCTCGTGTAGCTGGTCGATTATCGACTGGACGCTGTCCGCTGTCATGGTCGGGAGTCGGACGGGGAGGGGCCTAAGTGTGGGCGGTTCGGAGCCGTCACCCCTCGCCCAGCACCGATTCGAGCGCGTCGTAACACGCCGTCGAGTCGGTCGGGAAGCACCTGAGCGGCCGCGTCTCGCCGGCGACGCTGATTCTGAGTGCGCCCCGCTTCCGGTAGGTGAGGGCAGTACTGGCGAGCCCGGCGACGGCGAAGCCGGCCGCGAGCGGGAGGCTGCGGCCGACGGAGGCGATGCCGAACCCGACGAGCCCGACGCTCATCACGACGAGAAACCAGTCGATGTCCTGCAGGGTCACGTCGACGATGCCGGACAGGGGAACCGTGACCGACTCGTCGTCGGGGCGGTCGAGCAGCACCCGGCTCTCGGTGACGGTAATTCGGCCGCCACGCCGGAGCGTGCCCTCGTACACCGTCCCGCCGTCGTCGGTCATCTGTCAGTCGTCACTGGAGGTCGGCGGTCGGTCGCCGCCGCGGCCGCGCAGACGGTCGAAAGAGGAGACGAACTCCTCGTCGTCCTCGGTCAGCGCCGCCCACGCGCTGAGGCCGCGCTCCTCGCGAGTGCCGGGGATGGTGTTGTCGAGGATGAAGGCCACGACGCCCCCGACGACCATCCCGGTGCCGCCGACGACGAACAGGGTCGTCGCCACGACATCGGTGCCGAGTACGGCGCCCAGCACCGGGACGTTCGCAAGTCCCTGCTGGAGCGCCGTCGAACCGCCCGCCTCCATCCCCTGCCCGACCTGGCTCATGTACTCTGGAACGGCCAGGCCGGCAAACAGCGCAAAGCCGACGATGAAGACATTGCGGTTGGCGTCCAGGTCGACGTACTTCAGCTGCGAGAGGCCGACGGCGGCTATCTGACCGAACATGACCATGTAGAGGCCGCCGATGATGGGCGCAGGGATAGTCGCGAACAGCTCCCCCATCGGGCCGAAGTACCCGACGAGAATCATCACCGCGGCCCCTATCTGGACGACGTATCGGGAGGCGACGCCCGTGATGGCGATGGCGCCGACATTCTCGGTGTAGGACGTACAGCCGTTGCCGGTGCCCATGATACCGGCGAAGACGTTGCCGACCCCTTCCATCCCGATGCCGTGGTCGATGCGCTTCGCGCTCGGCGCGCCCTTCCCGGCGATGCGGGCGACCGAGTGGTAGTCCCCGAAGCTCTCGACGACGGACGCGAGCATCCCGGCCATCATACCGACGATGAAGCCGGGCGTGAACTGCGGCAGCCCCCACTGGAACGGGTAGATGGGCTGGACCAGGGGGGCGCTCGTGACGCTCCCCAGAGCGACGTAGCTCACCGACCCCTCGGCGAAGACGCCGGTCACCGAGAGGACCGCGGCGACGCCCCACGCGAACGCGATACCGAGGAGAACCGGGAACAGCTTGAACGCCCGGTGGCGCCGGTCGAGATACTGCGAGAAGGCGACGATAGAGAGCATCGTCAGCCCGAGCAGCCACCAGTTCTGTCCGGTGCCGGGCGCGCCGGCGTTCGGGTTTGCGATCTGTGGGACGTTGAACAGCGCGAGCCCGATGAGCGCGATGACGGGCGCGATGACCACCGGCCCCATGTACCGCTTGAGCTTCCCCATCACGCCGGTGTAGCCGATGACCAGCTCGACGATTCCGGCGACGATGACCGCCCCCTGTAACTCGACGAGCATCGTCTGCCAGTCGGCCCCTTGCTGGGCCAACACTCCGATGATGGCCAGTCCGGGCGCGAGCATCGAGAACGTCCCGCCCTGCACGATGGGATAGCGGTTCCCGATTGTCGTCTGGGCCAGCGTCGCGATACCCGAGACGACGAAGAACGTGCCGATGAGGCGGCCCACCTGTCCTGGCGCCGCCTCGAACATCCCCATCGCGCCCGCCAGCCCCAGCGGAATCGCGACGGATGCGCCTATCATCGTCAGGTAGTGTTGCACGCCGAGCAGTATCGATTCACCTCTCGGGGGCCTGTCCTCGATACCGTACTCAACGAATCCGGCAGCCGAGGGGTCACCCGCGACGTTCGGCCCTTCCGGCGTGAAATCTTTCTCCACTTCCTCGAAGTCGTCCGTGTCGTCGGGACTCATTCCTAACTACGATGGGAGTAGCCACGACGCCACAAATCACTTGCCTGTTGGCGCGACATTGGCCAGTTCCTCGCTGGAGAGACAGTTCAGCTCGCCTACCGATACCGCGGCCGGACATTACACAGCACAGTTTGGTACGCAATCGCCACCGGTGCCGTGCGGTTTGTGCGCGCCCGTCAGCGCGGTGGCGTCAAGGCGGACGGCCGGCTATCCACGCCCTTTCGCGTGGCCACGACGACGAACTAACCGATTCGGAAAGGAAAACGCTCTTGGCCCACAGTCACGCACCTGCGGGCATGAGCAACGGGGACGACGAGCCGGCGGACGACACCGCCGACGAGGAAACCAGCGACGTGCCTGACACGACGGTCACCGCCGAGGCCCTCCAGGAGCGCCTCGACGAGGCCGAAGAGGAACTGGAGGCGGCCGAGACGGAGGCCGCCCTGGACGGCGTCGAGGAACGCCTCGACAGCGTCGAGAGCGACCTGGACGCGCTCCCGGAACCGGACGAGGACGACGAGGAAGACGACCCCGCCGAGGAGGTCGAGTCCCGACTCGCCGACCTCCGGGAGGACCTCGAAGCGCAGCGGGGCCCCTACGCCGAGGACGTCGTCGGACTTCTCGAAGACGCACAGGCGACGCTCACCGACAGCGAGTGGACCGACGACGGCCGGGCGGACGCGCTCGCCGCCGTCGACGCGTTCCTCGGCGAGGTCGCCGACTACCTCGACCGCGACGTGGACGCGGGAGACGACCTGAGTGAGGCCGCAGACGCCGTCGGTTCGGTGGCCGATGCCGTCGCCGACGCCGGCCTCGACCCCGACGCGGACACGGACACTATCACGGACCTGCTTTCCGCCGCCGAGACGCTGGAGTCGGACCTCGAATCGGCCGAGGTCTGGAGCGACCTCACCGTCCAGGAACAGCTCGACGCCAAGGGGTTCTACGACATCCTGACCAACGAGAACCGCAAGGACTTCCCGCCGGAGTGGAACGCCGCGAAGCTCCACGCCCGGGAGGGGAACCTCGACCTCGTCCTCTATGCGTTCGACAAGCTGAGCTCGGACTTCATGGAGGAGTACTTCCTCGACATCTTCTATCACCTCGGCAGCGACGCGGAGCCGGCCTTCGAGAAGATGCACGAACTCGCCCAGAAGCGCAACAAAGGCCCCATCAAGGTGCTCGGGCAGATCGGCGACGACCGCGCCTGCGAGACCCTCCACGAGTTCATCGACGGGGACGGCGACCCCGCGCTCCAGAAGGTGACGCTGCGCGCGCTTGGCGCCATCGGCAGCGCCGACTCGGTCCAGCCCGTCGCGAACCGGCTGGACGCCGACAACCCCGAGGTCCGCTCGGTCGCGGCCCGGGCGCTGGGGCTGCTCGGTGACACCCGCGCAATCGACCCGCTCGCGGACGTACTGGAGGCCGACGACAGCGACGAGGTCCGGGCCTCCGCCGCGTGGGCGCTGCGCCAGGTTGGGACCGAGAGCGCGCTGGCGGAGGCCGCGAAGTACACCGACGACCGCGCGTATCTCGTCCAGTCCGAGGCCGAGAAGGCCGCCGGCGCGTAGCTAACTCTTTTATACGGAGGCGGGGCCAGCCCCGCCGATGCGATTCCGGCTGCTGCTCGTCGTCGCGCTCGTCTGCTGTAGCGGCGTCACCGCCGGGTTCGCCGGGCCGTCACCGGTCACCGACAGCGCCCGGCACTCGGTCAGCGAGGCCCCGGCGCAACCGACGGCTACGACCGGTTCACTGCCGCTGACAGGTGCCCAGCCCGAGGACGACGCGGTCACCAGTCCCGCCATCCACGCCGTCTACCCGGACCCGGTCCGTGGCGGCGACCGGGGCGAGTTCGTCGTGCTCGCGCTACCGAACGGGACCGCGCTGGGGCGCTACACCATCACCGACGGCGACACGGCGGCCCCGCTCCCGAAGCGGACGGCCAGCGGTCGGGTCGCCGTGACCGACGCCCCCGAGAGCGTCAGAAACCTCACCGGCTACCCGGTCGTCGGCTTGGACGACGCCCCGGCGCTGGCCAACGGGGGCGACAGCGTCCGGCTCGTGCGGAACGGCAGTACCGTCGCGCGCGTCCGCTACGACGACACCGAAGAGGGCGAGCTGGCTGTCGTCGCAGGGTCGTCGGTCCAGTGGCGCCCGCTCGGCGCGACCGAGCGCCCAGTCGTCACCGGCGGCTCAGGCGAGGTCCGGGCCTTTACGCTCCCGGACGCTCCCGGGGCACCGCTCGCGCCGATACGGAACGCGACATCGCGGGTGTATCTGGCCGGGTACACCCTCTCCTCGGAGCGTGTCGCCGACGCGCTGGTCGCCGCCCACCGCCGCGGCGCCGAGGTGCGCGTCCTGCTGGAGGGGGAGCCCGTCGGCGGGCGCACCCGCACTGAAGCGACGACGCTCGACCGCCTGAACGAGGCGGGTATCGAGATCCGCGTGGTCGCCGGACCCCGGGCGCGGTACCGCTACCACCACGCGAAGTACGCCGTCGCGGACGACCAAGCGGTCGTCATGACCGAGAACTGGAAGCCCGCGGGAACGGGCGGCCGGAGCAGCCGCGGGTGGGGCGTCGCGACGAGCCAGTCCCGGGTCGTCGCTGGACTGACCGAGACCTTCCGCGCGGACGCCGGCTGGCGCGACGCGGCGGCGTGGGACGACTTCCGCGAGGGGCGGTCGTTCCAGCGCGGCGAGGCGGCAAACGCCAGTTACCCCAAGGCGTTCGACGCGACCACCGTCCCGGTCGAGCGGACCGAGCTACTGGTGACACCCGACAACGCCCAGTCCGCACTCGTCGCCGAGCTCGACGCCGCGAACGACTCTATCGACGTAGTACAACCGACCGTCGGCGGCTGGGACGAGCCGCTCGTGCGGGCGCTCCGTCGGGCCGCGAAGCGCGGCGTCGATGTCCGTCTCCTCCTGAGTTCGGCGTGGTACGCCCGCGAGGAGAACCGAAAGAAAGTGGAGCGGTACAACTCCTGGGCCGACCGCACCGGGTCGCCGCTGTCGGCGAAGCTAGCAGAGCCCGGCGACCGCTACGCGAAGATACACGCCAAGGGGGCGGTACTCGACGACGACCGGGTGATAGTCGGGAGCCTCAACTGGAACCCTGTCCATAGCTTGTTATACCAATAGTCCAATCACGACTTATGGTCGCGTCAGGTGACGACCCAAACAGCTACAAGGACCAGTTCAAGCGCGAGAGAGAACTCATCACTCAACAAAATGAGGAGGGGGAATACCGGATTCCAAGAGAGGAGGATCGCAGGGAACTGCGACTGTATGCAAATTCGGTAACCGACCGCGTGGACTACAGCTGCGCATTCAACTACATTGGTCGCCTCCGAAGGTTAGCGGAAGTGCTGGATAAGCCACTTAATGACTGCGATGTGGATGATATCAATTTGGGGATGGCAGATCTAGCGGAAAAAAATAAGGGCAAGGGAGAATCGTATTCTGACGGAACGCGTCGTCAGTACCTGCGAACGGTAGAAGACTTTGGACAAGCACGCGATATCGATGCGCTTGCTGATATTGATGTCCCGTCGGTTACACAAGGAAAAATAGACGAGGAATGGGTGCTCGATAAAGATGAGGTGTGGAGCTTAATCGAGGCAGCTGACAAGCCTCGAACGAAGGCTGTTATTGCTGTCTGTTGGGAATGTGCATGGAGAGCGACAGCGCTGATGTCCTTAAAAGTCAAAGACTACGAAGAAGTAAATGAGGAGTACGGTTTGCTGTCTGCCCCACTTGACGTCGTCGGCGACAAAGGTGCTGGCGGCGACAAAAAACCGGTCACGGTTGCGAGAGGATACCTGGACAACTGGCTAAGCGAACATCCGCGAAGTGATGACACTGACTCGGCCCTGTTTTGTAGAACGGATAAGCAGCAGCACTACGGGAAGCACATGTCTTCTGAAGCAGTACGCCAACAGCTAAAGAGGGCAGCTAGAGACGCTGATATCGACGAGGACCGTGTGCATGTTCACTGCTTTCGGCACGCGCGGGTGACTTACATGAAGAGGTCGTCTGAATACGACGATATGGACATTGAACACACGTTAGATTGGGCCGAAGGCAGCAATCAAATGAAGCGGTACGCTCACATTTCACAGGAAGATAAGATTGCTTCTGTGTTGCAGGCCAGGGGTATAGAAGCCGAAACGGGTAATGTTGAGCCAGAATTCAAGGACTGTCCACGTTGCGGACGACAAATCCCATATGACGCTCGAAACTGCCCGTATTGCTCTGTTAGAGTAAACGAGAAGCCAGCTGACTGGTATCAGTTGTACTCCGAATTGCTGATTGATCCCGAAGAAGATGCCTTGTATAAAAAATACTCAGGTATGTCTAGTACAACACCGGCTCTGCAGCGTCTGCCACGCGAACAATTCTCGTGGGTTAATGCAGTCTTTATGTCATTCCTTGTGGAACGCGCTGGAATTGGAGAGCCTCCGGGAGCTCACGATGAAATTATGGATGTAATTAATATAGATAATTTGCCCGAAGAAGCGATAGATAAGGTGAAGCACCTGATCCTATCTACAAGTTTCGCTGAGAACTATCAACTGCATCAAGCGGATTATGAGTTAGCTGAGAATGAAGAATTTTTGGATTGGCTTCGTGGGGACAGTAATTTGGAGTAAAGTGATGATTCGAATAGCCCGCTCAGAAAACATCGACCGGTTTGTCGATCATCGTTCCTCACGGATGATGGGAATAATCGGAAAATAGGTTTTCAAGTGTTCTATTAACCAGGCTACCGGTTTTTTGATTTTTCGGACTGTATTTGAATTGTGAGATCAATAGATGTAGAGTGTTACCTTGGTGATTTCTCGTATGTAGATTAGTGAGTGCGCGTAGCTTAGCGGATAGCAAATATCTGTTAATTTGCTATACGGCGAGGGTTTATAAGTAGCGAGTTTAGATAATTAGAATTATACGGAATGACTGAACATCAAGAGAGTTTTACAGAGAAACCATCGGATAGTAATCAAAACAGCACAGAGCAATTTAAAAGCTTCAATCCAACCGCGACGGAAGATCCTGTCATTCCCTCTCCAGAAAGAGGGCGGCGAGACATTGAGTTACACAAACCGCTGTTTGTTGCGACGGCTCGATACAATCGGTCCGACAGCTACACCGATGGTAATGATGATCGAGATGAGAACAAAATTTTTGATGAGGAGTTGTGTGAGATTGCAGAGTTGGCCTTACAAACAGCTGGATTACAAATCAGTAGCGTAGGACTCCACAAAGTACGTGGGGTGATGCTTAGAGTGGCTCGTGATCTTGACTCGTTCGAAGACCTAGCTGAGCATGTTTCGGACTATTCCGATAACGAACTCAAGCAGTTTGGACTCCAGCGTGCTTACGAATCTTCAACATACAGAAAAGCGGCTAAAGCGTTGAAAAACACTGGTTCATTTGAGGACGTAGTTGAGGCGACGTTCATTGCGATTTACGCATTATTTCGCAGAGGTGTCCCGCTTCCTACATCAGTAGCTGAAAAGTACGAACTCGATTATGAGATGGGGCCGGCCGGGTCTGACTTTGCGGCTGGCCCGCGAGATCTGTCGCTGTATAATCTTATAGAAGACTTGTTACAAGTTGTTCTGGCTGAACTTGACCTCAACCGTGAGGTGAACAAATCCCGAGATATTCGGAGCCTACTCGGAGTATTCGCATACACAGCACATCATGAGTTGAGCATTGAGGATTACGATCAGTCAGCACATCATTCTCATGACCTTGACAATGCACTGAGCGGCTCATCGATCAGGGCCCACATCGACGATTTGGAACTGTGGCAAGTCGAAGAGATGTTTGACGATATCAATCAAGCGCTTCTAGAGTACGTCATTGAATCAGGGGTGATTTCGAAGTCCGTTATGGTTTCATACGATCTCACTGATGTACAGAGCATCAAAGCCACTGAATATGACGATATGTTTCGCACAGCGAATGGTCAGTGGCGCTTCGCATCGCTTTCGTTCACTGATCCAGCTCTTGACTTCTCGTTTGGCCTCCGGTTACTGAAATCGGAAAGTCAACGAGCACGTATGTTGAAGAATTTCCTTCGTGATTTGACTTCGATGGTTGACGTTAAGTTATTCATGGCTGATCGGGGCTTCGATAGCCGAGAAGATATCGAGGCCTGTCGAGCGTTCATCCCCGAATCTTGGATAATATGTGCTCAACACGACACACATCCTTCCGGACAAAACAATGACTATACGCGCCTCCGTGAGCAACTTGACCCTGGTGACACTGCTGTAGTTGAGTATGCGGGCTACGATGAGTTGTATCCCTCGACGAAATTAATCGGTTACTCAGGGTCTAGTGACGATACTGATTCCATTGAGCCAGTTCGCGCGTTCTACACAGATATACAATTCCCAACAGACGATGACGAACGGGCGGAACTGATCACCGATATTAATTTCTGCTACAATCAGCGCGGGAAAATCGAATCCTTGTTCCGGATGGCGAAAAACAAGTTCGATGTCTCTGCTGATACGAGTAATCCGGTGCGGAAAGCGTTCTATTTCAACATATCTGCCCTGTTCTATAATCTGTACAACATCGTGAATACCGTTCCATCTCCGCGGAGTGGATTGGAACTTACAACCACGCAAAAAGAATTCTTGGAAGTCACCGAGAAGCTTGCTCTTGGCGGCCCAACTCTACCGGATGCGTTACAGTATCACAGGGAACACTACTAGTGCCCATTCGCACAGAGCCATCGACACTCAAACAAATAATCCAACCAGGATTAGCTGTTCGAACCGAAGGCGAATCCTATATTGATGTTACACATGACAGGATCCGGGTACGGGCCGTCTCAGATGACAAAACGATTAGCGTTGATTATAGAATTCCAGCCACGTGTTCAACTCTCAGTGTAGAAAACGCACAAAGTAGTTTCTGGATTCCTGTTACACAGATTGATGAGATTCTACGGGTCGGTCCCGATTCACCCATCACACTTTCAACCCCAACAGAGACAGCACCCCCAACAGTCTTACTCGAATCAGACTGGCTCACATACCGATTGTCTCCCCTCAATAGCCAATACACGCACCGCGTAACCAATGTCATTTCAGATGAAACGATGGGAAACTGCTTGATCGAACACAAACCGTTCGCTCGCGCAGTGCGTACTGCGAACCTTCTCGGAGAAGAAATACAAATCCATCTAGCCCCGGAAACGAAAACCATCGAGTTTTCTGCAACCAGTCGATACAATGACGACGCGTTCTCGTACTCGATTCCTACGTCGCACATCAACAGCATCCAAGGAGCTGCATCGACCCTTACAATATCAATCGATCGGATTCGAGAGATTACCGAAGCGATTCCAAGTACCGCTCGCGTGTCACTCCAACTCCACCCGACCTATCTCACCTATTACGTCAAGTACCCTACTACTGGAGCTAAACTAACAATGCAAATCGCTAATCGACTCGATACAATTCAATAACATATTTTGAGATATCCCGACTCCCTTCCTATCAATCTAGCCAATTCTACCGTTAATATGATTCATCATTGCGTCGCTCGGATAGGGTCCCAAAGTGGAATGCAAGACCCACAGCAACCACGAGACCCACACGTAGCAGCGCCGATTGATGCGGTCTCGCTGATGCACCACCGAGTGTTCCGAGCGCGGGAGATGTAACTCAAACCTGTCTGATTGCAGCCTGTGCATCGAATAGGCGGTACTTTGATTTTCATGTCAGTGTAGATGGGAAGCATGAGTCAATCAGAAAACACGGACGACCTGACGTTAATACAGGAATTCCTGCCAGATAGCGTCCGTGAAGAGGTATCTGACTTGGAGAAGACTATAGAGAACAGCGCCTTTACGCAGCGGGAATACCTTGCGTACGTATTGAAAGAGTTCACTGAGAAGACAGGCAGTGAGCGAGCAGATATAATGGGTATATCAGAAGGCACGTATTGGGGGAAAACTGGTCGCGTCAAAGAGCAAATCGGGAGCGCACAGGCAACCCTCGAATTAGCGAACCTTGCAGACGAGGCAAAGTCCGAGAACTGATTTACAGACAGGGAGGGATACCAGAATGAGTGATACGCGATGAGAAATACTGACACCGCAGAAATTGAACTACCGGACGAATGGGATAATCAGTTGAACCCGTTCGATGCTGTCTGTACACAATGTGGTACACCGGCCCGATTCGAAGCAAGCGACGACCGATCGAGTGGCGATACGTTCCGGCAGCATTGCTTCGTTTGTAACTCAGGCCGATTTCCGAGTTATGGATGCACAACGCAGTTCCGCGTAACTAATCCGACCCCGGATCCTGACTCACGCCCTACGTCACCAGCAGCGGACCTACAGGTGTTTACTTCCGATGACGCGGACTGACGGTCTCTCATACCCCTCGGTTGAGATCAAACTCCCCGTGGACGGCGCAGCTCATCGGTGTGTCATACCCACTGATACGACACTCTTTTGCTGGCGAGCAATCGCGCCGGGAATTGGAGACCGACTCGCACCTACCGACACGTCCCAAGGGGTGACCCAAATGAATCGAGAAGCCCACCTCCGGGAGAGAATTTCTTGGTCCGTTTCACTCGACGTTGAGGACATCCCGCTTCTTGATGACACACTGTATCGTAACTCGGGGTATCGCGGTGTCGCCTGGTGGGCCGCCACTGACGCAGTCAAGTTACCTGCCACCCTCACCGTACGCGTCGAGACAGGTGAGCAACCGACTGTTGATACTGACCCACTAGTCTGCTGGACAGATCACGGGCGACGACTCCCCTGGAATCAGCACATCGAGAGTACGGTTGACTTGCAACCAGCCACTGATCCTGTTCGAGAGTTCCACACGCACCATGAGGAGCTCTGGAACAGGCACCGCGTTTACGAACCATCTCCTCACCTAGTCTAACGGCTTCCGAACTCTGTTTCGGTAACATTGACATTTACTGCTATGTCTGTTCGGTTGGTCAGTCACAACCTGAGGTGGTGACGGGGGAGGGGGTGTGTCCGGAATTCCTTGTTACCCGTTGAGAGGTAATGCGATAGGCTAGATTACTATGGCCGAGGTGCTGTTGCTGGATGTGTCATAGAAGACCGGGGTTTGACGTGCTGTATTAGGAGTTCTCGGCGGTTTGCTGTGCTGTGTAGCTGTCTAGCTGTGCTGTTAGTACGGCTGTTATTGCCGATTCCATAAGATATAATACTAACTTACTAGCGTCTAGACGCTAGACTAGAAGAAGAGGCGGGATAGCCACTTCTGACAGCCTCCTCTTCTTTCGTACTTTCCGCTGCAGCCACTCTCACTGCTCTTCACCGCTTTTCTGGCTCGCTCCTCCTGGCGACTCCGACGGTAAAATGTGCCCCCATACTCACCGGCATAGAATTGCGGACACACCCCCTCCCCCCGTGTGAAGCTCGTGAAGGCGATATCTACCTACTTTTGATATTTTAAAGCCAAATATCCAGAGATATGTAGCAGCAACCCCTTGTCCGCAATTCATCCGACGAAGGTAACCCCATGTCCTGAAAATGAATGTTCAATTCACTATGGAGACAACAGCGGGACACATCGCGGTGAGGCACACTCTCCAAGCTGTAATCCCAATTCTACGCGTGAATCACTCCGGCGCGAGTCGTCACGTTGACCTGGTCGGTTGCTTCATCGCTTCGTATTCCACCCCTGCTAGAAATGCTACTATCAGCACCATCGACAGACCCGCTGTCATCGAAACGATACGAACCGTGACCTCGCCAACTAATCCAATGACAACCAGCTCGGTCAGCAAAACGAACACTGCACTCAGTTTCAATTCCCGTAGCCCGACACCCATCATGTGCGTATCATGTTCCGCCAATTCTGTTAATATTTCCGGGGAATGGGAACGACATCACGGGATTCCTGTGACGCAGTCTTTGAGGGCGTCTTTGTCGATCCATTCGCAGCACCGGTCACCAGTCAATAAGAGTTTGACATGGGAAGCTGCCATTCCGTTATCGAACCGGTCGCGCTCTATTTCGTCATCAGTGTACCGTCGTTTCAAAATCCAGGTCTTCTCCCGGTACGACGGAGCGAACAGAAGTCCAAGCTCCCACACGTACCCGCCGTCGAAATCCTCGATGACACCGACAATATGCGTTGCACGCCCACAGAGAATATCGAAGACGCGAATCCACAGCTCGATTTCCTCAGGAGTTAATCCAAACTCCTCCAATTGCATCGACACGGCATCCGGACGCGCATCAAGCAACTCGTACACGAGCTCACGTCGCGTCGCGGCCCCGGTCTGTCCGCCTGCACCAGCAATCAAGTACCGGCGGTCGTGTCCTTTGACCCGCCGCAGCTCCTCACCATTCACCACATCCTTGATACGCTGATGCTCCGCTGGCGAGAGCTGGATCCCCTCAATCCCGTCGAGGATTTCCTCCTCACTTGGAATATCAGCACCGACGTCGTCACCAACCTCCGGGTCAGTCTCATCAGCACCCATTACCGACCCGTTCACCTGCACTACATATTAATTGTGCGTTCAACGTTAGAACACTATACCAACTATTTGCAGTACTAGTTGTGGACCACTCTCATCTGAACACAAGTGTTTATGGTGCTCGGGAACGAACTTGTGCATATGCATCCCCCGGCAGAAGCGGTCGGGCGAGACAGCACCGACGCCACTGACGAAGAGTTCGACACGTGGCGCGCGTTACAACGCGCGACCGATAAGAAGCGCGCGGACATCATCGCCGACATCGTCGGGCATCCGCAAGGCGCGCCAAGCGTTGAGGAACTCGACTACATGAACCCGCCGCTCAGTAGCGACGCGATCCGCCGACACCTCAACACACTCCAAGACGCCGGCGTCGTTCGCGTCCGCGAGTTCGAACCCGGGAACCGACTGCGAAACTTCCCGTACCAGTTCTTCGAACTCACTGACAACGCCCGAGAACTCTTCGATCAGAACGGCCTGTTCCCGGAAGCCGCGTGGCAACGGCAATACGAGGCTGTGGAAAAAACCAGTCGTATCCGTGACGTTGAAACCATGCCGCGGCCAGATGGCTGAGCTGTCCCTGGAGTTTGCACAACAGCCCTGAAATCAATACAAACAGTTCGTCAGCCGGTGATGTGCCGTGCAATTCTTTTGAGGCGGGACTCATTTTCCCATGGTTGACTCCCTAACCAAGCTTCGAAGGCCGCTGGTTCACGAACAATGAGGTCAAGCCCGCGACGATCGGGCCGACAGTACAATGGTACCGCACGGATGTACTCAGTGTAGTCGAACCGCATCTCCTTGTCAAACCGGATTTGAAGGCCTTCATCGACAGTGTTGACGGTCACGCGGTCAGATTCTAGTAACTCTTTCCACCGGTCACGGCCGACATCGTGCACCATTTCAGCAGGGACGGTTGGGAAATAGTCAGGGAGTGGCCGCCCGGCGTACGCGTACAGATTTTGCATAACTGTTCTGACTTCGACAATCGGTGGGGCTTGCGTACCCGACGGTTGTAAACTCAGCTCGGTACGGAGGTACTGGAACGCGAACCAAGAGAACAACGGGTTGTCTGTCGCAATGAGGCGATTAACTTCTGCTTGTCCCTCCTGGTCGGTCGGGTCGAAGTGGACATCGAAATGAAGAAGCCGCATGCGTTCACGTTCGGGACCCTCAGGTCGCTTGTCGTTTGAAATGAAGCAAAACCTCGGAAAATGCCGACCTGGCTGCCAGTGATCGGTCCAGTAGTTCCGGAGCAAGCCGAACGAATTGACTCGATCAGCCTTGATATCGTCGACGACAAGCGGGAAGCACGTATCCGCGGCACGCAACGCGCGGAGTTTCCGGACGTCGACGCCGTCAGCGTCAACCGGACGGACAACACGCCCACGCGAGATAAGTGAGAGCGCGAATCTAGCGAACGTTCCCTTACCGGACGACGGGTCGCCGTGAATGTACAGCATCGGTAACGTCTTATCTAGTTCCTCTAACCCGGCCGACCGGTAGAACGCGGCGTGTCGCGTCGCAAACGGCGACCAGAACATCCAGAGTAATGCTTCGAACAGTGTCGCACGCAGTCCGTCCGGGTCGCTCGTTCGTCCGTATTCCGCGACGAGGTCAAAATACGACTCTAGGTGAGCAAGTGCATCGTCGACCTCGGCAGGATCGTCTGGCAACGGCTCAGTGAGGTCGTACACGCGACCGTCGGCGTGGAATCGCAGCTCTGGTTGTCTGTCAACAGTCCGGTACCGCATCGGTGGCACGCCGAACCGCCGAGCCGAAACCTCTTGAAACACACCAGGTGTGAGCGTCAGGGTGTCCTGTGTCACACTCCCTCCCGCCGACGTGAACTGCTTCGTGACCTCATCTCGTGCCGCCTTATCCAAGTGTGCGAGCGAAAGTGACACGCGGTGATCCGGGAGTCCGTCAACGGCCACAGCGTCTGCTGCCGAAGTACGCTTCTGACTCGACGAGCGGTCATCACCAACCGCCACAGCAATCGGGTCCGGGTCAACACTCTCATCGATGTGGTCGGTGACTTCAGCAATGAACTCCGCTTCGGGTGTCTCCCCTGTTGTCCCGACATCAAGCCATGTTTCGATGGCCTCCCGACGCTCACCGCCCGCGTCGATAGCCGCTGCTAAGTCCGCCATGAACGGCTCAGCGTACGCCTCTCGTATACCGTCGAAATACTCTGTCAACTCTTGATCAATCGCTGACCCTGTGGTCGTATCAAGCACGATCGCGGAGTTGTGCTGACGGCTCCACCCATTCTTAGAGAAATTCGCCGAGCCGATAATCCACGTTACTGTCTCGCCAGTCCTTGTGAGCCGGTAGAGCTTATCGTGAACATTCCGGTTCGGACACTCGAAAATGCTAACCCGGTCGTCACGGCGTAACTGCTCAAGCCGGTCAGCTAACTCAACACTGTCCTGCAGTTGCTCACGATACGATGTCGCATCACCCACAATCACTTCGAACTCAGCGTCAGGAGCGATGTCATCAATCGTTTCGATGAGATATTGCGGCGTTGTGCAGAACGTAACCACGCGCACCTCAAGGACATCTGTAAAAAATTGCTTGAATGTCTGATAGCTCTTCAGTTCTACGAGCCGGAAAGAATCCTTTCGACTGACCATTTGAAAATCGATTTCCATACACACCTCTACGATCCCGGCAGACATAATCTAGCATACTTGATATACTCTTCTTTGATACAACTATAGTCAACGAGTCTATGCTATTCACTTCAAAACTACAATTTATATTGTATCTACGTTACCATGGACAGTCCGACAGAGTGGTTAATCGCCGCGACGCTGCGTATTCGACATCCGCAAGGAACACAAGCACGGGTACTACTGATAGTCCAAACGTCATCAGAACCATGTGGATGTTGAGTATTCCGGGCAGTCCGACAATCACGCACTCGGTCAGCAAAATGAAGTCAGCCGTCGAACTCCGCTAAGCGCATGCAGAAGGCCACGTGAGTATATAAGCGATATAACCATTCTAATATAAACTTTAAGTAAATAGCCTGTCGAAGTTTTCAGTATATCGAGTAACTCGAATACCGACCCCGAGTGCGGATCGACCGTTCTCTTGGCTGTCCCGGCTCAGAACCCCGATTTATTCCGAAGCCAAGCAGTACACGACCTCCTCTCATTTTTATATCGGCAGCATTCTGACGCGTTCTCCATTACTGAACTCGCTGACGCTGTGGACTACTCTCAGCCCACGATTTCGAAAGCCGTCGATGTCTTAGCGGAAAATGACCGGAACCATTACCACACGCTCGACAGTGTCTACGACGACATCAACTACACCAGATTGAGAGAACACGTCCAAGCGTTCTACGACGCAATGGACGATCATCGAACGAGGTGACTAACTATGTCCAACGACCCTAATGCAAACGCACCCGACAACCCCGACGAAGAGATCGTAATTGACGATGCCGAAGCGGGTTTCCTCGAAGACCGGGACACGGCTGACTACCCCTCGACACTGCGAGTCACAGCCAACTCCGAAGAAGCGCATCGAGACGATGCGTTAGACCGACTTGACCAGTGGGAATCCGGTGAAGAGGTCCCGCACGTCATCAACTTCGAGAACCCAAGCGATCTCCGAGCGCTGCTCACTGACCGCCGGATCCAGCTCCTGAAAAGCGTGATGGCTGAACAGCCAGCGAGTATTCGGCAACTCGCCGAGCGTCTCGATCGTGACGTCAAAACCGTCCACGACGACGTCCACGTACTCGCAGACTACGACATAATTCACTTCGAGCAAGCCGGACGTGCGAAACAACCATTTGTCCCGTACGACACCATCGAAGTCAACCTCGAAATCACAACACCCCGCGGAACCGACGACACCGCACCAGCCTGATCACGGCAGCAATCGAATAATAGTTCGAATCATAACCCGAAAGCGAACGTGGCGTTGGACACGGCCCTCACAGGGATACTCGGTTTTATCAACTGTCAGGATCGACTCTTCATTGAGGGTGCAGGGCACTCCCTTGTCTCTGTGTCAGGGACTGTCCTGGTCTAGCATGTGTGGTCACAGCGCACATGCATTGACACCCGGTATTGAGCGAACAGCGACTGACTGGAAGAGTTGTACATCTAGCCTATCCTGTCAGGGGTGGCGGCTGATCTGATTCTGTAAGCATTTGAGCGAGTTGTGTGCCGTCGATGAGTCGCATCTTCTGCTCGAAGTCCTTCGCGTACTGCCGTGCAGTGTCAGTGAAGTCACTGCTGGTCACGACGATGACTTGGTCGGCGTCGCCCGTAGCGATGTGACTGGCGAGTTTCTATAGTACTGGACGGCCGACTAGGTTCCCCGTGTCGAACTGTTTGACCTCAATAGCGACACGATTCCCCCGGTGCTCGGCCCAAATATCAACTCCGCCGTCTCTTGTCGCCTGCGTCGCGCGGGTTTCGTAGCCGTTCGACTCGAAGACTACCGCGACAAGTTGCTCAAACCCCGCCCACTCGAACTGGTAAAGATGATGCCTCTCCCAATACGTCTCGCTCATCTGGTCAACAAGAGACGCTACCGGCTCGACGAGCTCCGGCGAAACGGTCTCTAAGCACGGTTCGCCACAGGGCAGTAGGAAGAATTAAAACGCCTCGCTGAATATGTGTACATGAGCAGGTGGCGCACGGATCAATGATCCCTCCTTGAGGGTACTGAGTTCCGTGAGGCTACCTGGTAGCCTTTCCGAGAGTATAATTCTGGAGTTACTTCTTTGCGAACCGAAGCGGATGCAGCGTTTCGACGGCCGTTTCACAGTCTCCTTTCCGCTGATGCCTAGCCCAACTGTATGCCGCTACATCAGCAACCTGTAGCCCCGCCGCGTCCTTGCTATCACGAGTGTCAAATTCAATCGGCGGAACCTCATCCGCAGTACGATCCAACACAGTCGCTACCTTCTCCGCAGGGTTTTGCCACACCTCAGAATCCAGAACGACGCAGATCGAATCAACCGTACTCAGATCTACGTGAGTCGTCTGAAATAACGGGTTTAGCACGCTGCACAACGCCAATGTCTTCAATGCTTGCACAGACTCATCGAAGTTCCCAATCACATCAGTCAACACGTCATTGCCGACATCCGGGTTCACCGCATGCACTGACAATCGAATCGGGTACGTAATCTCCCACGGTAACCGGGTCTGCTCAATCGTCGGGTCATCATACTCAACGTGATTCAAACACCCAACAGTCGTATTAACAACCGCAACCGGCAAAGCAGCTCCCTTCAGCTCAGACAACGTTCGAGACCCATGCAACGCACTCTCAGCGATCGTTTTCAATTCATCAACCGTATGCCGTAACACCTCATTCGCCCGGCCCCGCTCAGAGAGACACCACGTAGCCGCCACGACATAGTATGACCCTTTGGACGGATTCCCACTCTCATCAACGTGTACGAACAACGTCCGAGCCATCAAATCAACAGGATACTATCACGCAAATGCTCACGCGATATATTTCATTCCATCACTACCAAGCCATGCCTGTCACACGACCACGTGGTGCATCATAGCCCGTGGAACTGTGAATGCGAAGGTTGCGGTGAGCCAGCTCACCAGTAAACCAAGGCAACTGTATCTCCACGCCCACCACATTACCGAACTGAGTGACAGCGTTGTCAGACTCACCTGCAACGGTTGTCACTCTCTGTCCGAACTGCCAATATAAAACCCACTACGGCGTCGATGCTGATGAGTTCAACAAGCACCTACGCGCGAAGATGTCGCAAATAGAAGATTCGTAAGCTGCCCGAGTGAGATTTTACAGCGCTTCTTTTACCTCTTCTAACGCCTCTATAGTTCGCTGTAACTGCGTCTTCGCATCCGACCACGAAATGTCTTCATCTGGTTCGGCGGGCATGTCTTGACTTGCCTCGCCGCCATCGCTCAACACACCTGGTTCGCTATCACCACCGTGCTCAACCGCGTCGAGTCGCTGCTGCGTCTCGGCACCGGCGTCCTCCTCAGCAGCTGGAATCTCTGTTAGTGAGTCACCGCCCTCGCCATTGGGCGACGGCCGCCCGCCTCTGTCATCCAACGCATCTAGTGGGAATGCGTACGCTCTCGCGCGTTTTTCCTTGTGCCACGTTGTCCGTCCCACCACGCCAATCACATCAGCAACCTCGTCACGGCTACACCCGCGGTCAAGGGCCTGCCGGACGCGTTCATCTTCGGCGCGTTGCAGCAGAGTTTGCGGGTCATCAGGAATGCGGCCACGAGCAGAGTTAGAGATTTGCTCGACAAGCCCCCATTCCCCGGTGTCTGCGTCCTGATCGACGATCTGCTTGTCACGGCCCTCAACCGTGTTGTCGAGACCCATCAGTACCCACAGGCGTTCCCGGACGGCTGTCACGGAGAGATCCGGCGTGAGTTCGTCCACGATGTCACCAGTCCGGATCGGGCCGTGCTCGGCTAACACTTGGATGATCTCGGCGTCCTGCGGCAGCAACACCGTCAAGTCCGCTTCAGTCAGCTCAACCGGGACTTCGTCGCCCGATGGTTGATTGTGCAGCCAATTATGACAGCGCCTGCATGCTGCAGTCAGGTTCTGCAAGTCGTGCTCATCTATCTCGTCAGGATCACGCGTCGCATGATGGATGTGCAACGCCGCCACGCCACCCGCACCCGGACCGTCCCGACCACACCACTTACAGCGATGCCCCGCCGCATCCAACACTTTCGATCGCGTCGCAGGGTCCACCGTCTCGTTCGACACATCCTCGGTCATGCTGCCACCACCACTTGGTTACTGCGTCGCCGCTGCTCGTTCGTCATCGATACGTCGCGCTTCTCACGTCGCGTGTTGCGTTGCATGGTCACTGTGTCAACCGCGTTTTTCTACCGCAGCTACCGCCCGCGTCTTCCTGGTGTATCGCTTCAATACCACCCACACCGCGCATTCGTCGACTCGATTCACTAGTGCTGCAGTCCTCTCACCCGTGACTCGTCGGCGTCAGCGATTTCAGCTGGAAATCAGAGCGACTACAGTACCGTTCAGCGACCCGGCCAAGCGCCGCCGTGCGAAGCACGTCCGCGACATTGTGCAGTACAACGTCAGTGAACCGCCCGTCCTCAAACGCTGTGACTGCTTCCGCGCTATCATCGAACGGGTCAAGCGCGGCGTGGTTCCCGTCGCACAGCAGGTTGTACGCTGCGACGAGTCCCGATCGTGACTGCCCGTCTACCGTCGTGTTGAACAGTTTCTTCACGACCGGGAACAGGTCCGCGTACGGCACGTCAACGAACGGCCAGTCGAGGCCGTGCGCGGCGAATCGTGTCCTGAGGAACGGGACATCGAACCCGCCGTCCCACGTTTCACCGTTGAACGCTGTCAGCAACACGTCATCATCTCGAAGCCGCATCGCCACGAACTCCGCGACCGCCTCTAACAAGCTGGCCTCCGACTCATGGACTGACACGATCACGTGTTCCTCAACGCGGTCCTGCACGTGTTCTTCCACGCCGTCACTGGTGCGCTCGGCCGTCTGGCAGAACACACGCACGCCCAACGGGAGACTGAACCCGACCACGGTCACGACATCATCGACGTCGAACCCGGTCGTCTCAATATCGAACGCGACCTGCTCCAACACGTCGCTCACGATGTCGTCCCTTCGACACCGACGGCGCGTTCCGGGACACGGTCCTGACCTGCCGGTCGCAGTCGGAACTCCCCGAACCCGTACTTCGAGTGCGTCCCGACGCGTAACACGCCGTTCTGCGCTGTGCGAACCGCACCATCCCCCGTGAACTCGAAGACCTGCCCGTGATCCACCGTCTCCAGTACGTGCACTTCCTCACCGTTCACCAGCCGGGTTTCCCGGCGACGCAACTCACCGTCAGCATCCCACCACCACGGGACGTTCTGCCCGTCCGCACCCGGGTACTCACTCTGCAAAACGTACGGCGATACGAGCTCTAAGTCGAGTTCCGTGTCCTCAACGCGGGAGTAGTCTAATTCATCCAATTCAACGAGCTGCGTGTCTTTCAGGGACAGCTCGCCGAGCCCGTAATTCCGGGCTGCACCGACCCGAAGCCCGTCCAAAACGTCCTCGTTGAGCGGGAGGACATCATCGTCGCGCCCGGCGTGCAGATAGCACTGCAGGAACCATTGCACCGACCGCTTCGAATTCCGGACGTTCTCGGGCCGCCCAAACCAACACTTCGGGGCGTAGGCGAGCCGGTCACCGTGCCGCGTCACATCATGCACATTGTGCGCATCCCGCGGCCGGGAATCCAGTAACCAGCGTTGCGCAGCGTCTCTGAACAGGAACAAGTCCTCGTAATTCTCGACCTCCGGGAGCGACTTCCCAAGCACCCCGCCGTACCCGCTGTTAGAATGCGCGGACGGGTACTCGCCGTACTCGCCCGGGACGAACACCCCGTGACTTACCTGTAACTGCTTGCGAGCCCGGGCATCGACACGACGGGCGAGCGCATTGTACAGTGCGTTCCCGGTTACGTGATACGCGTGTCCCTGATAGTCCGACTCCAACTCGAACAGTACCTGCTGTACCTGTGTCACGACTTCACACCCCCTGCGCTTCCAGTGGAGAATATCGGGTTCACCGCGCATCCCCGTCCCCGTACACTGCGACGTAATCCTCGATGTATCCGAGCGCCGTCGACCACGACCGGACACGCCGCAACTGCGCATCCAACCGCCGCCACCGCCGATCACCCTGATCGAACGGATGCTGCGACAACCTAGACCACGTATCCGCAAACGACCTGGCCGGACACGACCCTAACGGAGCCGACGGCCGGTCACCCGGTTCCCCCGACACGTGCAGCGACATGACCGGCGACCACAGGACCGTTCGAAACGGCTCCACAACATCGGACCCCCGCGCCGCCGCAGCAGTCCAACCTTCCTCCGGCATCGCGCCTGACGGCGTCGCCACAAGATGCAAATCCGCGAAGTCATGCCCGGCCCGGTAATTATCCAGCAACGCCGCCACGAGCAGCACGTGGAACCTGAGCGAGGTGTACGGGTAGTACACCGACTCGTTGAACGCTGCCGCGACCTCGCTCGTCAACCACCGCGAATGCAGCACTTCGGGATCCGTCGATAACACCAACCAGTCCAGCGGTGCATCGTCCGACGCTCGAATCCGGTCAGATGCTACGGCCGTGCCACCCGTTACGAGCGACAACCGGCGCGGCGACCGGTGATTCGCCACCGTTTCTTGCGGTGCGCCTTTCGGCCGCGACAGCCGAGCCGCGTCCCCATCCGCACCTAACCGCACTGGTTCGTTCACTCGCGCTCCACGAAACGTCTCTTGGGCCGCGTTATGTGACCGGCCGCGCAACTTATGCACATCATGCCGATACGCCGCGACCATTGGATCCACGTCTGACTCAGGCTCCTTGTGCGGCGACTCGAACGGCACGTCCGACGTCACGCCCCATCACCACCATGGACCGGTAACTCCCCATCACGACGCGCTGTGCGGGCCTGAAGCGCCTCCACGAACTTGTCCCGGCACTGCGTTTGCCACAGCTCGTCTTTCCGCTCCATCTCGTTCGTCGGCGACTTCCGGCGGTCATACACGTTCGACACCTCATCCGCGGTGTAGAGTGGATTGAGGATCTCCGCGTCAACCATCCCGGCCCCGAAATTACGGGCCCCACCGAGTTGGAACGCATACTCGTCGCTATGGGTGTCTAAGAACGCGATCGCTTCCAGCAGGAGTCCCACGAACTCCGGTTTCGTCTCCCGAAGCGTGAGTTTCCACGTTCCCACGAGATTCCCGACCACGTCCCGCGTCGAGTGTCGCAGCGGCTGCCCACCATCCTCCTCGTTCCTGGATCTGACTTGTGTGTGCAGCTGGCGATAGTGCGCCTCGGCTTCACCCCTCGTGACATCTACTTGGCTACGGACCGGCGAGAACGACACTGGACGCCGAATCAACTTCCCGGGATTGCCCTCGAACCCACCGAACAGATCGTACACGGTGCAGCCAGCATCCACGTCGTCCGTGCAACTGCCTTTCTCGTGATACCCGGAATCGAGATCTCGGTCGTACACGTCCTCTAGCCGGAAGTTCGCGTTCGACTCGCCCGGATGGCACGCTGATGCACCAGCCGCCTGTAGCACCGCCTCGCAGCCATGACGAACCCATCCAGATAACGCGAACGGGGAAATCTGGCCCGCAATCTGGTTCTGTGGGTCGTCAGCCTCGTAACGGTCTGAAGATGCATGATGCCGATCGGTTACAATCCCATCCCCCGGAGCCAGCAGCCCGGCATCAAGGCCCACGTACAGATCAGGGAGCATCAGCTCCTCCTCGACAGGCAAGTCGAACTCAACCGGGAGATCAGACGCATCAAACTCGACCATTACGCCTCACCACCCTCAGCCGCAACCAACTCACACGCTGAGCAACACGGCGAGGACCACTCTTCGGATTTAACACTAACCGCATCACGCGTGTGTGCCGGCGACCACGCCACAACCTCAGGTGCCACAACCGTCACCCAATCACGCTGCAACCCCGTATCCACCACGCGACCAACCCGGCCCTCAACCACGACTTCACACACGCCAAGCGTCGACAAAGAAGAAAGCGACGGCGGATGCCGCGGACACCGCAGTTGCCGAACCAACCATGGAGCGTGCGGACACTCGCGTGTCGCATACGCAACCACCGCCGCGCCGTCCCGCAATCCCTGCTCAGAAACCTGACAAATTTTTGATGCTTGTGCTATGTCTTCAATCGATACAACAGCGTTAGTTTGATTCCGATTGGCTTGCTTAGTGTTCATGGGTTCTTGCCTGAACAGTAGAACCCGGCTCGCGTGTGCAACCACGCGGGCATTCTCTCGAATACTCCCAAGGAGCCAAGCTCTACTACTCCATACAACTGCATTACACATATACTTTACGACTTGTAAAGGATATCCGTTAACTAAGGTTCAATGGGTGGCTAATAAGGACTAGGCCAGCAAATGTGCTCTACAATGCCTCTCAAAGTCGATGAGAATACGAAAAAAGTGCTAAATGAATTTGTTCAGAAGGGCAATCTAACGACTGGTGCGTTAGTCGAATTCACTGAGCTATCGCGTCCGACTGTGACGAAGAGGCTGGACCGGCTACACGCTGCCGGATGCATCGAATATCTTCATGAACCAACTGCACTCTGGAAATTGCTCAAAGACCCTCGTTCAGAGTGAAGCATAAGGGACTACGCTGAGATCACCTCAGACGCGAGGTTTACATTATTCAGGCCTCATTCTAAATCGATAGCTTTGCTCGCTGCATCCAGCGGATTCGTGTAGAAGATAAGTTCGAGTTGGTCGAGAAGCTCATCAGGTATCTTGGCGAAGTCGTCTTTATTTTTCGCAGGAAGAAGTACCTTCTTAGCACCAGAATCTGCTGCTAACTGTAGTTTATCGACGAGTGAGCTTACGGAGACGAGTTCACCCATGAGACTCATTGCGCCTAAGACGACAACTTGTGATCGGACTGGTCTATCAAGGATACCTGAAACGATGCCCACGAGAATGCCCACACTAGTCTCGCCACCTTCGCTGGCGTCAGATGGATTGAGGACCTGCATGTTGATGTCGTAGTCATCGAGTGTCTCGTCGCGCCGGAGTTCGCGCATATTCGCTTGGAGATAATCACACGCGGTCTCGAACGAGTCTTTCATCTTACTTCCAGGAGTCCCGGAGATGTTCGTTTTTCCAGAGCCGGGAAGGGCTTGTGTCTCTATGCGGAAGGGCGCGTGACGTCCTTCGCTTTCTCCAATAGTGTACACCGTTCCTGCTTTCTGTGTTCCAGGCGGGATCAGCGTCTCGTCAGCTTCCTCGGGTACACTGACGTAGATCTCTTCTCTGGTTTCTAAGTCCAAGTACGAGAACTCGACAGCTCGATACTCCATCCCGCCCATGCGTTTGAGCTGTTCTTTGACGCGCCGACGCCCCTCCATTGCAAATTCGAGGTATTCTCGGAGTTCGTCTTTGGTGTACTCGCCATGGGGGTGAAGCATCTTCAGGAGGCCTGAGACGGTTTTCCTGACTGCCTTTTCGTCGCGCTGGTTGAGATGGTCCCCGAAGGCGAATTCTTCGTTGATGGCATCACCATAGGATTCTTTTCGGAGTTCTCGGACGAATTCGGCGAAGTAGTCGACGATGAAGCCGAACTGGTCGCCGAAGAATTCGGAACGCATCTTCGGCACTTCCCACCCCGGAAGGTAGTAGTGGAATCGGTCGATGAGTGCGAGGTCTTGCATCTCTTCGGGGAAGGGTTGAAAGAGATGGGAACTCTTGAGAACGCCTTCGACGTCAAGGTCGATGTTGCCGACGTAGACCATCGATGCTTGCGCGGTCAGCTCTTCGGTACCGCGTGAGAAGCTCCCGCTCTCCATGTAGTCTTTGAGCATCTGGACAGCCTCGGAGTCAGTGAAGCGAAGACCCCCGACTTCGTCGAAAGCGACAACGTCCCATCGCCCGACCAAGCCGATTCGTCCAGTATTGAGGTTGAGAAAGAGCTTTGCGACAGTCGTCTTTCCGCCGGAGATGAGTATTGAGTGAGGGCTGATCTCGCGGTAGAGGTAGCTTTTCCCGGTGCCACGGGGCCCGAGCTCGACGTAGTTATAATTGGATTCGACAAGCGGGATACAACGGGCGAGGAACAGCAGCTTTTCCCGGTCACTGAACGCGGTCGGGTCGTAGCCGACGCTCTGGAGGAGCAGATCCATCCATTCGTCGCGCGTGAACTCTCGCCGACGGTCTTTGAGTTGGTCTAAGTCGAGGTTGGATACCTGGATTGGTTTGAACGAATCAATGCCGAAGAGGCTTTTCGGGCCGTTAGCGTTGTCAGGGAGGTACTCTAAGTCGATGATTGCCCACACACCGCCACCGAGGAGCTTCGGGTGTTTGCTGACGAGGTGCTCGCTGATTTCGACGTCATTGAGTCCGAGGTTGACGAACGAGCCGATGTACGCGTCCTGCTGTTCGTCGAGTTTGACGGTGACCTTATCGATGACACGGTAGCGCCCTCGCTCGCGGATTTCGCTCTTAACGAATTCGGCTTCATCAGGGCGAACGTAGTGTTTTGAGAGGATCTCTTTGACCTTGTCGAGACCCTCTTCTATAGACCCCTCATCATCGGTCGCGCAGTACTGGCCGACGAGATATTCGAGAACATAGGTCGGGACATTGACGCCGGATTTGATGTCCTGAACGAGGTCCTTCCGGACCACGCGCCCGGGAAAGACGTCGAGGGCTTTCTGGTCGACGTCCTCAGTTGTCATTGACTATCCGAAGTGTAGCCGGAGGCATATTGGTGTCGGTGATGAGAAGCGAGAGAGAGAGAGGCGGGTCTGGTAAGTCTCGGGAACAGTGCTACACTTTCGGGAGATGCCGTTGTTTAACCTATACGTCGAATCCCATATCGTCGTCACCGAAGAGGAGGTCAAGGGCGACTGTTTCTTTGGATATTGTTTCTCGCGTGTCCAAGTCAATTACCTCGAACTGAACGGTGTTTTCGCCCGAAATCGCGCCCTGTTTGAGCCTGATACGAGTGCTGTTTGTTCCCGGATTTATTTCTATCGTAGAGGGGTCTGCGACTTGCTCACCGTCAATATTGGCACGGATTTCTAACGTCGGGGATTTGTCGAACGAGACTTGTTCGCTTTTGGCTTCAACCTCGACGCTGATGATGGAGTTCGTAATCGGATCAGGAACTGTAACATCGTAGTTGATTGTGGCACTCTCTTCCAGCTCCCCTGTCGTTACCGTCAGGCACGGTACCAGCAGCTCTTGTAGCGATATCCCGCCGTGGAAGTACTGCATGTTCCCGCCTTGGGCTTTGAAACACGCGACGCTGCGTGGGAACAGGAGTTTGAGATCCGGCGCAGTGATGCCGAGTTCTGCGAGACCGTCTGAATCTACCTGGATATACTCGTCAGTATCCACGAGTGCGGTACCGCTGTCGATTGCAGCGAATCGGCGTTTCACGATGTTAGCGAGGTCCGGTGATTCGACTTTCAGTTCGTCAGTCAGTCTGTCGGTGAACAGGAAACCGTGGTCACTCGTGATGACGAACTTCGTGTAGCCAGCTTGTTTCAACCGCTGCACGGTGCGTTCGACGTCGTCGACGTGCGATGCGACTTGACTGAACGCTGTCTCGGCATCGAGACTCTCGCCAAGCTTGTCGATCGTTCCAGAGTAGATTACCCGTGGAACGGGATCCGACTCGGACAGCTCCTCAAGCGGGGTACTGTTTACCTCGTCCATGTCGACGACCTCGAAGCCGGCAGCACTGAGACGGTCAACGCGGTCAGATTTCCCGCTCATCTCCTCGCCACCACTGGTCACTACCAAGTCATCATCGTCGAGTGAGAGCCCGAGTTCGCCGGGGAGGTGGGCAGCCATGCCGACCTCTGTGATCGACGGCAGCGCAGCGCTGACAGCGTCGAGACTTTGCTCGAAGTCAGTTCGGTGCTCCAGGTTCTGCTTGATTGATTCCGCCAGTTCGTACCGCAGGCCGTCGCAGATGATGATTGCAGTGCCGTCATCAAGGTCCGCAAATTCCTCGTAGAAGGACGTTTGTGGAGTACCGAGCGTGGGATTGTCGCCGAGTGTTTCGGCGAGTGGTCGGTTCACGCTCTGGAGGAAGGACATGTAGTGTTTGGCGACCCGGTCTTTCACGACGGTTTCCTGTGGATACGGCTCGGTGGTTTGGAGCGTCGCCTGGATGTAGCTTCGGTACGCAGCGTCGATTTGCCACCAGCCGTCGCTGTCAGTATACTCGGTAGCCAGGTCCTCAGAGGAGAGCGTCTTCGCGTTGTCGGCATCGATAGCCCCGATTTGCCTGAGCGTTTCGATAGCGAGGATGGGGACGGACCAGTCGACGAGATCCTCCTGACTCCAGAAGCTATCCTCACGACGTTTGACTGTCTGGTGGAGGTCGTTTGCGATGTCCGGGAGATCGACGTAGGTTCCTTCGGCAAGGCGCTCCATCACGAGCCGGATGAGGCCCCTATCGATACCCTTGAACGCAGTCGCATCCCAATGTGCTCGGCCAGAGTCGACGACAGCCGCTGCGAGGTCATAGTCCTCTTCGATGGTTTGTGCGAGGCGGATGAACTCCGTCGGGGCGTACTTTTGCCACTCGTCACAGAATTTCGCCGCAGCGGTAGTATCGTCGGC
Organism: Haloarcula laminariae; assembly: GCF_025457605.1. Classification (NCBI taxonomy): domain Archaea; kingdom Methanobacteriati; phylum Methanobacteriota; class Halobacteria; order Halobacteriales; family Haloarculaceae; genus Haloarcula; species Haloarcula laminariae. Next base: position 2,037,915 of record NZ_JAMZFY010000001.1, read on the forward strand.
GGCGAGTTCATCATACCGGCTTGTGGGCGCGCGGTTGGCAACCTCGCCGAAGAGGAGTTGCGTGGCTATCTCTTTGGGGTCGAGTCCAGCGTCGATACCGTACTCCTCTCGGAGGTGAGCATCCCACGCATCGTCCATCGCGTTGTCTTCGATTTGCTCGCGGTACAGTTCAGGCGCGGCGAGATAGGAGCGGAGCCAGTGGTCGGGATCTGGTCCGGCTGTTTCGAAGAGCACACAGAAGAAGGCCATACGACGATTCTTTGCGTTCTCTCCCCAATCCTCATACGCGTCGGGGATTTCGTCCTCGTGCTCAACGAGGAACTGTGTCGCTGGTGTACCCTCGATATCTCGGTCGACGCGGTACTGCTTCCCGAGTGAGTGGACGTCACGGAACCATTCTGCATCGTTGCGGGATTCGGGGATGTAGAAAAGCCAGTTCTGGCCGTAGTTCGGGTCCTCATCCCGGAGTCGCTTCTTCAGCTTCAGGTAACTTCCGTCATACCGTGCGAGAGTGATATCGTCAAGTTCGGCTTCGACCTCGTCGAGGACACCTTTGTACTTCTCTTGTGAATCATACCAGACCCACACAGGATGCCGGTCGAACTTCTGTCGAAGTTCCGTGATAATGCTATCCGCGAGATCTCCCATTGTAGGCTACATCCGGGTGGGGGATGATTGTTGTTTCGGGAACCACTCTCGTTCAGTAACCGATGAGTGGTAGACATGCAAAAGACTCAGGTCTTTACTCGGCAAACTATCGTCAACGTGACCGAGATAGACAGAACAGAACATCAGCTTAAGACTGATTCCGGCGTGGAATACTCACCCCACTCTATGATGCATAAAGCCATTGTACAAATGGATCCTACAAAACTAGAGATGCTTGATAGATTTGAAGAGAAAGTTAATGGTTACAAATATACTCCTTCAGATTCTAATGTTCGAGTCATTATAACTGGTCGTGACTGGTCACAAAAGAGGCTTTTCGTATATGGCTGTACATCGTCAGAAGAAGCAGAAGGTTATATTAACGAGATTGTCAGTTCCGTTTGTGAGATAGGCCATGATGCTGAACTCATTGAGGGACCAAAAATCACCAATATTGCTGTAAGTGGTGATTTAGGGACACCACTCCAACTAGAAGACCTCTCAGTTGATAACGGTGACAGCGTATTTGAGGTCGAATATGAGCCGGAACAATTTCCAGCCGCCATTGTTCGGGTAAAGGAAATTTCGGTGACCTTTATGTTATATTCTACAGGCAAGTTTGTGATTCAAGGACTTCGTCGGAGAGAAGATATTGAGCCCGCGATTCGTCGCATCCAACTATTCTTGGATAACTATGCGAATGAAGTATAGTTATAAGATATTCTACTAACCGAAACTCAATAATTTAATGATTCGTAAGTCAGCGTGAGTAACTTGACTTCAGTTTTGGGAGGCCAGTTTCTAGAACCTCATATTGGTCCCACTGTTTGATATTCTCCCAAATACCTTCATCGGCGTCAACTGAAACATTATCATCAATCATTTCATCAATTATCTCTCGGAACTCTTTCACGTCATTCAGACTCTCCTGAACAGACTCTTTACGATTCAGAAGCTTCTTGTCTGGATTATCGCTGCTAGTCCGTTTTCTCAACGAATCGAGCTCATTTTTGAGTGAGTCTATATGCGGGTCAAGATACTGACCGCGAAGCTTGGGGAGCGTATTCGAGTCAATTTTATGATAATACACGAAGCAACTAAAAGCGCCATTAGGACTTTCGAGTTGCCAATAAATCGGAATCCGCTGGCCTCGGCGGCGATATTCTTTGCAATGGTGATATCTAAAGAATGATTCACGTAACCATTCCCCGACCGAGGTCCCTAGAATACCTTCTATGGAAGATTGGATAGATTGACTATCCATGAATAACGTATCAAGACAGTCCTGGATACAAGCATCAACGTTTTCGTCGGCATTCTCATCAAATGTGATTATACCATCGTCAACACTTTCTATATCTTGATCAGTACTCCAATGACCAACAGCGGTGCCAAGACAATATGAGAGAATTCGACCAGCAGTTTTTTCCAGCCTATCCTGATCATATGTTTCCTCTGTATATCGACCTTCAGCGATAGTTATTGGTGAGATTTCTAGATCTTCTGCCGCCTCACGGAGGTCGGTAGGACTATCAGCTATATCTGAAAGTAAACGCTGATATTCTTCTGAAGCAAGTTCTCTCTCAGGAATCTCATCGCTCGATAATTCCAAGCCAGTCTCATATTCTAGATTCGTTATGATTGGATAATCAGCGAGGTTCTTCGGTAAATTTCTAGATAGGCGCTCTCGGTGCTCACTTGGAATTGAATATGCATCATAAATGAGTGGATCAATTAGTCCATGTATCAAACCAACTTCTGCATTTAATTTGTCCTCGTAATACAATAGTCCTTTCACACCCTCCTGAGTGCAATCGATGAACTTTTTCTGATCAAACTCATCACTCGTTTCATCTAAGGATATTAATTTCTCTCGGGAGTCCATTGCGCGTTCAACAAGTCTTTCTACCTCAGCCTGTTGCTCTGGTTCGGGATTAATTGGGAGACGTTTTATATCTCCGACCTCGAAATTCAGGGACGGATTGATTCCATTCAAAAGGAATCTAACTAAAGTGGAATTACCATATCCGAGTAAATATTCATCACTGATTTCGGGAGAATATACAAAATGGGACTTATGATAAAAAATCATATTATCGGGTTTTGAGCGAGCTACTGCGTAATTGCCAAATCCTCGGAAGGAAACCCCTTTCCGGAAATAGTAGTCAGAGTTGCGAATATAGCTCCCATCGTATTCTTTCACTTCCTCCCCACTGTTTTTCCATAAGAGATAATCACGCTGTGTATCATAATACGGTTGCGAGGAACCGCTTTTTTGATATGGAACGTAATTTCCACCTAATTCATCCTGATTAACTTCCCAATGCTTTCGCACGAATCGATCATCATCTCCCGTAGCTAATCCTTGCTTTACTTCGACCGAGTCTTCAATTGCAGGATATTCAGAGAAAAGGTTAAGTATAGAATCACCGAACCAGTATAGAAATGGCTGTCGTCCAATTGATAGAAAATCGTTCGGATTGACAGTATATACATCCTCAGTCGTGTTATTCTCACGAAGTTGTGATGTCAGAGCATTGAGCCCATCAATTTTTTTCTCGTGAGTGTCATATTTATCCTGTTCATGGGTCATCCTATAAAATCGGGAATTTTCAACATCTGTAGGATCACTATTCCGTAGGAGGAACGAGATGGTAAAAGGCCGATCTTTCATTGAGAAGCTATATCCTGATAGATGGGCCCCTTCTAAGAATTGATGATTTTGCAACAGAATTCGTCGTAACTTTCGGTAACTGTAGGAAAACATATAGTTCTCGGGCGTAACTAATGAAGCATACCCGTCAGATTTAGCAAATTCCCAAGACCGTTGGATGAATGCTGCGTATATATCTCGGGTTCCTGCATAGCCGTCTTTTATATATTGTTTGAGATTATCCCCCATTTTCCCACTACCCAAATAAGGCGGGTTAGCTACCACAACATCATAATCACGAATAAGCACATCAAGAAGCTCCACTGATTTCGAAACTTCTTCAGCGAACATTTCGTCAACTGGATTATTCTCATTAAGAGCAGCACGAGCAATTTCGCGGGTGTTCTCAAGCAAACGCTCTTTTACCGACTCCCATGATTCAGATTTTTCATCAGTAAAAGAGACTACAGATGATTGTTTCTCTAGCCCACCACTCTGTGTGAATTTTGATTGCCCCTCAGCCTTGAGATCATCACGATATTGCTCAATAATATCTTCTATGTGCTGTTCCACCCGAACAAGACTTCCCCACTCACGAATATGTTCGAAGCTAGTCCAGATCTGATCGAGGATCTCTTTTTCAAGCTCTGAGTCCGTTCGATCAAGAACCTCTTGTTTTTTTGTACCGTTAATCAGTACTGCATCAGCAGACGTTATATTGATTTGTTCAATACTAACATCTGGAGATTTTGTTTTTGCTTTTAGATACAAGGATAGTGCGGCAATTTGTGCTGCGCCTGAATCTATATCAACCCCATATAAGTTATTTCGGAGAATTTCTCGTGGAATATGTCTTTCAAGAACCTCACCCTCTTCAAGATACATTTGGTAGAGAACATCGAAAGCATAGAACAGCATGTGACCGCTGCCACACGCAGGATCAAGAACAGTTATGTCTTCAACCGACTTTGTTTCCCGGTCAATTAGTGACTCTTCTACCGGAGCGAGATAGAAGCAGTTGTCTTCGTCGTCGATATTCGTCCGCTCGCCCTGCATTTCGAGCCAGGTGCGGCCGAGTGAGTTGTCGACCATCCACTCGACGATGTACCGGGGAGTGAACAATTGGGTCTTCGTTGCGATGTCTGTCCCGGCGATTTTGTAGTTCTCTTCGTCGACGCGGTCGTCGATGTCTTCGCGTTCTTCTTCGCCAAAGTACTGGTAGACCCATCCGAGAGCTTCGTCACTTTCCCACGCTCCGTCGTCTATTGCATCAAGATCGTCGAGAATTTCTTCGCGGACCTGTGCGTCGAGGTCGATAGCGGTGTGTTCGGAATCCTCGAATATCATCCGGATTTCCGCACCGATCTCCTGGTAAGCGAGGTCGAGGGCTGCCCCGAAACCGTCGTCCGGGGCGTCGGTCAGCTCACCGGCAACCTCGGCGACGGTATGGTGCATGTACGAGCGGTTACCGTACTCTGCCCGTTCAGTGATGGTTTCCTCGACGAGGCCACGGACCTCGATGGTTTTCAGCGCGACGAACCGGTTGAGGTAGGTCTTCGTCGCTTCTCGGACATAGTTCGTAATCGAGCGTTCCAGGTCGCCCTCTGTGGATTCGAGTTCGCGTTCGACGGCGGCGTCTAGTTTCTTTCGCGTATGAAGCTCGTCAGCAGAGAGATGAGCGAGATTATCGAGTGGGAGCTTCTTGTCCTCGTATATCCCGTACTTTTCGAGCTGTCGGCGGAGTTCGTTTTCGAGTGTTCGCCGTGAGCTGAGGATGGTGCTTCGAATCGTCGAGCGCTGGTCCGAGGAGAGGCCGGGTTGACCGTGTGCTGTTGACATTGATATTAGGAGTGTGTTCCGCGCCGCAGTACGGGCGGGACAGCTGAGGGCTGTACCGTGGTTCCCACCCGTGATGACATACCATCGGCAAGTAGTTGATGAGTCTTATACTTGTGGGGTCAGCGGGTCTGCTGGCTTGCGGTCGGGTGTCTCCGTAGCAGACTGACTAAAATCGAACTCGGCTGTCTGAATTACTTGAACCGAATCTCTACATCGCCTTCTTGATCGAGTAGATCCGCTATTTCCTCTTCAAGTTCAGCGATCGGCTCGTCGACGTCTGCCGGTTCGGTCACGACAACGCTTCCGAAGATGTCGTCGATGTCTATACTCTCTCGAACCGTGCCATCGGTGATGTCATCTTCCAGTTCGTCAATCTCGGTCTTGGCATTGTCCTCGTAGGAATCGACAGTCTGGATGTGTTCGATGAGGCGTGTGAGCGACGGATCCGGGTTGATGTGGTCCTTCGTGGCGATGTCCAGATCAACCGAGCCGTTCCCCTGTCGCTCAGTCAAGTCCGACAGCGCGGAGTGGAGTTCAGTCTCATCGACGTCAGAACCAGCATATGCTTTGACAGCATCAATGGATTCGGTATAGGTTTCGTACCGCTGCTCGTACAGTGATTCGTACATAGCGGTGTAGGCCTCTGCTGCAGTCCGATAGTCCGTCTTGAGGTCCTTCCACTGGCCGATAACGCCCTTGGTGTCCAGATTGTCCGAAACCCGTTCAGCGGCTTTCTTGGCCTCATCACTGATGTCGACGAGACCAGAGTGATCCTCCGCTTCGTCGACGAGTGAGTCCCACTCGCTGGTGAGGAACCGCTGTATCGCTTCGTATTCCTTGAGATGGTTTTCGCTCCCATCTTCGCCACAGAACGCTGCTACGTCTTTGGCTGTCTTCGTGAGTGGTTCGAGCTCGTCCTCGAATTCGACGAATTTATTGATCCGCTCGGCCGAAGTGGGTCGCTGCAACAGGTTGTTCAGACGAGTCTGGTACTGCTTGATATCGTCAGCCAGCGGGAAGTCAACTCGCCGTAGCTGTGACAGCAGTGTGTTGGTCGTGGACACCCATTCGTTCGCTGCGTCTCGTATTCCTTCGTTGACGGCCTGATCAGTCGATTGGACTCTCCGGTCGAAGAGCCGATAGAGTAGCTGCTTGGCGTCGGTTCGCGTTTCGACATCGACTGTCTCTCGCTCGTCGAAGGATGTGGAGTTGAATTTCGTGACCTGTGAGAACAGTTCCTGTGCCCCGTCGTCGGTGTAGGTCTCGTAGGTCCGTTCTTTGTGGGTCGGGATGATCGAGCCGTTTCGGAAGAGGACCGCTGCAGCGAGTCGGACGACTTCGCGGTTCCAACCGTATGGTGGCTCGGCAAAGTGGCCGATGAGGTCGGCTCCGGTTCGACTCTCACCGTCTTCTTTGCGTTGGTGGATCTCGTCTTCGATTTCAGCGGCAATACGAGCGCCTGTATTAAGTTCACCATCCTGAACGACACCGAGTTCAGTGAACACCGCCGGGTTGGAGGTGCCTTCGAGGTCTCCAAATATTTGTTCCACGTGCCGCTCCTTGACGGACGCCGAGGCGTGTTTAAAGTCGGTGTAGACTTTCGGTATTGCGTCGTTTGTGATACGAGTGACGAGCGATTGCAGGGACGTGTCCGTGTCGTCGAACTCGTTGGTCTCACCGTTGTAGATGAGCGTGCCCTTCTGGAAGCTTCGAGTGAACTCCCGGGTGACTTCATCACGAAGGCGCTGTAGGTCTTCGCGCTTTTGTCCGAGGGCTTCCTGCTCTTCTTGGCTGAGGTTCTCGCCGCGTTTTTCCTTAGCGATGGTGTCGATCTGGAAAATCGATTTGAGCTTCTCGTAGATGTCGTTCTGGTGCTCAGAGTCAGCGATCCAGTACAGCGTATCGGTTTCGCTGAAACTCTGCGTTTTCAGTCCGTCGGGATCAACATCTTCGTAGCGTTGGTAGATCGGCGAGTAGGTTTTCAGATCGATGTGCCCTTTCGATGTGATTGACTCGCCGTCGACGGTGAGATTGAGCTCGAATGTCTGTCCCTGATAGTTGACTCGGGAGGTGTCGTCGATAATGTCGTTGAGGAACCGTTTGGAGGACCGCCGAATGTCTCCAGGGCCTACCTCGATGCCTTTGATTTCGTTTTCGAGTTCCCGCTCTGTCTCTCGAAGGAAGCGGTACCCTTCCTCACCTTTCCCAACGTACCCGGCGTCAACAAGGGCTTCAAGTGTGTCTTCGACCTCGCTTTCGAGTGAGCGGGTAGCACCTAATTCGGTCTGCAGCGACGTGGCGATGTTTTCTGCGGTGTTCGGGATCCAGGAGAGTTGCTGGAGCAGGTAGAGTGATTTGAGGACACGGCGTGATATCTCGGGGTCGGCGTCGGAAGGACGCGCTTCCCGGATGGATTTCACGTCTGTGTTCGGAATATCGCTGCTCACCTCGTCGAATATCATATCCAACGTCACGAGGGCCCCGAGCGGTGCGTTATACAGGTGAGCTTCATCTTTGAGGACACTCTGCGTGACGTCTATCAGCGTACGCTCACCGCCGGCGAGTTGGTCACTGGACCCTTTTCCGAGTGCTTGGAAAATGTCCGGCAGGATGTCCAGCTGGTACGGGAGGAACGGGTAGCAGTCGATGAAATTCTCCCGATTAATGGGTTTCAGACTCTGACTGGAATCGAGTTTGTACCGAGCAGCGAGAATCCCGTCGTGCTCGTCATAGAGGTCACTGAGAACGTTGGTGAATTCGCCCTTCTTACTGAGAACCCTGTCACGAACGACTTTATCGAGGTTCTCCGATGTGAGGTCGAATCGGTGGGGGAACCGGTCAGTGACCTTCGACTCTTCGGCTTCCTTTTCGAGCACACCAGGAATGAGCTGCTGGAGTTGCTCCTGTGACGTGACGCCGAGGAAGAGATTTCCTTTTCCCTTCTGTCCGAACTCCTCGACGATGCTCTGTAGTTCTAGGAGGAGCTGCCCATCGTCACCGATGAATTGAGAGATTTCGTCGATGAACACGAAGTACCGACAGTTGTCGCCGGTCTCGGCTTCGCGCCGTTCGATGTGGTCTACGATGTCTTCGGCTAACGTGGACGGATTGATTACAAGCGTGTCTTGGACGTTTTCGATCGCGGTGGCTGCGTCATCCTTGGTTTCGAACTCGTCTGTCGCCTCGACGAGCGCAGTCTCCATGTCCGATTGAACGAAAATCGCGTTCTTACGGGCTTCAGTCCAGTCTTCTCCGCGTATCTCTTCAATGGCGTCGACGAACGCCTCGTAGACGCCGCGTGATTCGAGTTGCTGTTCCATTTCGGCGACCCACGGGATCGACGCGTAGCCCCGGGAAATGTTGAACTCACGGTGAATGATTTCCGTGATTGATTCACTGCCCGAGGCGTCGGCTTTCGCGCCGATCTGGAACATCAGGACCTCGGAGTTGAATTTTGTCGTGACGGATGAGACCGCCCCGTCCAGCATTTCGTTGCCTTCGATGCGGTCCCGGAACATCTCTGCCGCGCGTGTATCCCCGAACGCCTGGTTCTCTAAGACGTGGCCAAGGATTTTCATGAAGTGGCTCTTCCCGGAGCCGAAGAAGCCGGACACCCACATGCCCACGTCCTCTGTCTGCGTGTGTTGCGTATCGATGACGGCTTCTAGTGCATCGGAAAAGTGCCGTTCGAGTTGCGGGGTGAGAATGTACTCTTCGAGTTCTTTCCTGACAACGTCCGGGTCGGTGTTGTCGACTTTGACGACGCGATCTATTTTCCGGTTGATCGGTCGGTAGAAGATTTCGTGTATTTCGTGCGTAGATTTTGTGTCACTCAAATTAAATCACCTTGGCGCGGTAGTATGTTCCTTCAGATTCGTTCAAGAATCTTAAGCTCTTGTCATCTATCGTCGCAGGATACGAGAACACTATCGGCGTGTTATCCGGCGTATTCATCTCTAATTGCCCCATCAACGTTGAGGCACTGGCAAACGGATACAGAATTCCCATGCGGTAGATGACAACAGTGTCAGCGTCCTCTGATTGTGCGGCGATTTCCGAAGCGATCTCACCGAGGTTCCCATCGTCTAACAGTGATGATTTTAACCCGTCTAGCAATCGATCTCGGTCACGGCGTTCGAGATCGATGACGTCATCCAAAATTCCTCTTTCCTCCAGTAGCGAAAATACGAGGTCCCGCATATCGATGCCAGCGACGGCTTGGTCGTGGTACTCAAGTTTCTCGATGAGATTACGGATTTCTTCATCCACCTCAATTTCGTCCGCTGGATCGTAGGTGAACACGATGAACGGGACGCCCGCTCGTCTTCCGACCTCATCTCTGTCAGTCCGCACAAGACGCTCTACTTCTTCCAGCCGCTCTTGAAAATCAGAAGGCATCGATCAGTTCCTCCGTGGAATCGTATTTTCTCACGAGCCGCTCCGTCGAACCGCGCTTGTCGTAGGTAACATACTCGGGAGAGATGTCGCGGATACGCCGTCGAACTTCGGATTCGTTCATCAGGAAGAGCTTCCAGTCATCGTGCTCGATCACACCCGATGCGGACGTCACTCCCTTCTCGAAGAGTCTGTACACCACGTACGCAATCGCTTCGTCCGGAACATAAGTGACCGCGAACTCCTTCTTCTGCCGTCCCTCTAATAGATTGAAATTACGGAGGGAGGTCAGATACTTGGTTGCCGCTTCGTTGATAGTGGACTCTGACCGGTCTCGAAGATCCTCGTAGTCATCTTTGATTGCCTCGATGTACTCGACGATGTCCGTTGCGCGGACCGTCAGTGTGCCCCGTTCAAACTCAGGGTATAGGAACTCGACAGTCACGATTCGAATGAACGGGTCCTGTGCGAATTCGTAGTAGAGACACCAGTCCGTAACATCGTCACGAAGATTCGTCGTAACGATTTGCATTAACGGCGTTTCGACGTATTCGTCGGTGTCAGGGATATATCGACGAGCGACTTCCCGCAGGATATTTGTCCGGTACTCGTCGGTGTTTTTGTTCAGAATGTTCTCTTCGACGACTTGATACTCTAACTCGTCGAATGAGTCGACCTCCGCGTAGGTAGCAAGGATTTGCTTGGTTTCCTCGATATACGTACTGTGATGAGCGATTGCAGGGTCTAATCGCTGCTCTTGCTTGGTCTCATCTTCCTTTGCTGAATCGACGTGTTCGTTACTCATAGACATGCCTCACGCGTTATCTGATTTAATCCCTGACTCCAGTGGATAGTACGGCACGTGCAGCCTACCTGTACAACTCCCGTACCCACGGAGGAACATCGCAAGGAGCCGCCACTTTTCCGCCTCGACCTCATCCACCGTGTACCCGTCCGTATCCAGCTCCAATGCACCAGAGGCAGCCGTCTCAGGAATTTTATCGTCTGTCGAACCGGAGATATTCGAGGCGTTCTGTTCAATAATCGCATCGGTCCATCCATCTCCTAATGACTGGATAGATAGATCCTCCAGCTGGTCCAGAGTGATCCCATCAGATGTCTCAATCCCCTCAATAACAGCATCTAGTCGGGATTCGACTCGCGGACCGAAATCAAATAGCGAAAGTGCATCCTCACCAATCCGGTCAGATTCTACTTTCGCGCCCACTTTCAGAGCGAGATTGAGTCGTGATTGCAGTTCTGTTTTCGGCGTTACTTCGGAGAGACGTGCTCGTCCAGTTTCAGACAGTACCCGTGAATCCCACCACTCCAAGTTATTCGTCTCACCCACCCGCTCTACGAGGAGCCGCGACGCAAGTAAATCAAGGAAGAACTCATCCGTAACCCCCGCGTCCTGCAGATCTTCCTTGGTATCATTGTAGACCTCTGCGAGTTCGGTAGATGTCATACTAATCGTCAGGCTTGGGGAGGGTTTAGAACCCACGGCTTGCGGTGTATTAGTAAGGTAACGTCTGATGAGATAGCCCATGTGTTATTGAGGCTGTGCGTTGTCGAGGGTGTGTGGACTGGTTTCTCCGTGGGAAATGAATTAGCTGAATTATACGTGAGTCTCTCGACGGTGTACAAGTCGGTGCCGTCGAGTGCGGCGTCTGAGTGGCAGTTGGCGTTGCATTCTGTGTTGTACGGTGATGAGCTATTAGCTGACGGTGCAGAGCCGTATGGGAAACAGCAGAATAATCGTAATCACTGGAACAAAGGTGAGTATGTGCAGTCGAACGGGGATCGAATCACGGAGTTTGCCGCGCTTACTGTGGCCGAACCTCGGGCTGAGGATAAGGGATTGCTGCCGGCTGGTGCTATGGTGCCGGTTGCGCCGGAGTCCGGAGAGGTGTTGCCGGTGATGGTGTCCGAGGATGGTGTTGATGAGGCGATTTCGTTGTTGGCTGAATTCCCGGTTGAACCGGCTGCTGATGAGGCGGGTGTGGGAGCGACTGCGTTACTGGACCCGGGTCGGGTGCAGGCGGCGAGAGTAGCAACCGGGACGCAGACAGAGACGGTGAGTGCGTCGACGGTGTTGTTCGTGAGTGATACGCACGCGGGGTTTGAGAACCGGGTGGTAACTGGTCGCGGCGATAGTGTGCCGTGGATGAACGAGCTGTCGAGTACGGAGACGTTCCACCGGATTCGAGAGATTGCGATTGCACAGGATGTGGATGCGGTCGTGCATACGGGTGACGTATTGGATCACGAGGTTGATCGGGAAACGTTAGATGCGATTGGATTAGATTTGGCGATGCTTGCAGCGAGTGATATTCCCGTGTACGGTATTATCGGGTCGCATGATCACGACTCGTATGAACCACGGCATTCGGGCTCTGTTGACGGGATTGCGTGGCTGCAGAAACAGACGAGCAACGGTAATCTAACCGAGTTATCGGCACAGCCAACTGGAGTCCCTGATTCACCGCTTACTTTGTACGGAATTTCGGCTGGTAACGTCGGTATCGATGCTGTCGGCACGTACCAGTCAAGGTCTTGGACACCGGCTGATATCTCGTTTACACCGGGGTCACGGGGGTGGAACGTTCTGTGTCTGCACGACGGGTTCGGACCGTACCGTACGGCAAGAGCAGATGTGGATCTCGACGAGTTACTCGCACAAGCAGCCGTGTCGTTCGACTGTGTCCTCATTGGTGATGAGCACCGACCGGAGAACGGCGATTTCGACACCGGATACACGTTCGAATCACGGGATGGCACGCCGGTACTGTACACTGGACCGGCAATGCGAATCAGCGACGCGTACAGCGATCACGCCGCGTTCGTGACTGAACTTACGATATCTTCGAGTGGTGTTAGTACGGTGCGACACACTGTGTAAATAGTGGAATCTCGGGGTAGGGTGCTGGAATATAGCTAGACATGACAAGTAAGGTAACAGATGCACTCATTAGTGCGGGGAATAATTGCTTGATGTGTCAAACTATACTCGGAGGGACAGGATTTGGAATCAGGCTTTAAAAAAGGCCTTAGCGGACGAATCGTTTTCTCTGAATCAGATTCAGAGGGATGTTTCTGAGCCTGTTAGCAGCCATATTCTAAAGGATACGCTGAGTTCAATGGTGGATCAGGGATGGCTGTCCAAGGAGCAGTCAGAGCCAGTTGTGTGGGTTCCCGGCTCTCAGATTCCAGGCGAAAAAAACGGTGAGGAAATTCATGAGCAACATACGTCTCCAAAGAAGGTAACTGAAGTTACGAGTCTTGTAGAGGGGAAAGAGTACGTTGGTGTAGTTGACCGGTTTAGCACCAGTGGGAATGCTAACGTGAGACTACCAGAGCATATGGATCGGACATTTGTAAACTTGGGACCAATCTATGAGTCATCAGAAGGGGAGTCAGTTGTGTTCAGATTCTTAGAGACCGGTTGGGGTGAGTGCTTAACTGAAAAATACACGTACGATGGCTACAGCCCTCGTGATGGAATGAAACACTCAGAAGGGCCCGCATCATCATCCTCACAGACAAGTAGCACTAGTAATTCATCACCACATCGTAGTCACTCAAACCATTCCTCGAACAACTCATTCACTGAACTTAACAATAGAAATGATCTTATTAACGGCCCAATGTGAAGGATTCGGAAGTGCGAGGAACGCGAGTCAATAATATCTATTGAAGCGCAGGAGAACAAGCGCCAGTGTCCGGGACCATTTTATGACAATTGGTTATGATACTACCCACTATGGAGACTCAACGTACCTATATTCGTGCAGACGGTGACTACAGTTCGAAAGTTGTAGTCTCTTTCAGCGGCATTGATGTCGATGAGAGTTTGACAGAACCGGTGACTGGACGTGTTTTGCTGTGGGTGAGTGATGCAGTCCCACTGCCAGCAGAGTGTGGCATAGACGATATTCAAGACGACGGTGATGCGCCTTACGTAGAATTTGCGAACAGAGAACAGCGTTTTCAACGCCAAAGCCAGTTGCCCTTAGAATTCGATTTTACGACGAACCCATCGAGTGAGACTGGTGGAAAATGGTATTTTTATCGAACGGCGAATTGGTCGCCAGACTCGTCGGTTGACCCGTATGATGATCCGGAACGCGTCAAACACCATATTGCGATTCCGTCGGCACAGCGAATTCGGTTGATTCACCGGATTCTGAGTGGCAACAGCGAAAGCGATACCATATCGGATTTGCAAACACTATATGATGCTGGCCCGGACGTAACTGCTGACGAATTTTCAGATGATGTGAAAAACTATGTTGGGTTTGAATCTCGGACCAAAATCCAGGACTTCCTCATGGGTAACACACGGTTCAGCCGTGGCTACTCTGAGACGGTGAATAAAGTCAGTAAGCAACTCGTTAAAGAAGAGTATCGACATCGAGTGCAGTCTCCTGATGACATCCGTTCGATGGTTGAGACGGTCAATTCGCAACGTCACTTTCCAGAGATTACGGTAATAGACGTTGTGAAGAGTACTGTGAAACGGACGGATGCGTCTGAACTCGAAGAGATTGCGGATCAACTAGGAATTGATGACTGGTCGACTGTACTCTCCTGACAATATGGGGCAAGTCCTGTTGGCGTGTTCCTCGAACGGCGAAGGCGGCACGAGGTGTTTATTATCATACAAATAAACCCCTGTGTTCGGCTTTGGTGAACCGCTATGCTACGGTGAATTTTCATTTTGATGCGTGTCTGTTGATGGTTTGACATGGCTGAATCGGCAAGTCAATCAAGGGTCTCTACCGACACCATCACTTGTCTATGTTCAGTACTGGCAGTATACTTCTCTGTTAGCGGTTACGCGTTTTCCCCGGTCGACCACGTGCTGGTTTGCCAGTCGAAGATTGCGCCGTGTTGTTCGGTGTAGCGGATGAATTTGCTGAGCATGTTGCCCATTGGTGCGTTGGCTTTGATTTCGTCGTGGTTGCCGAGCATGATGAAGCGTTGTTTCGGCCGGGTACTGGCGACGTTGAATCGGTTTGTGTTCCCGGCGAATCGCAGGCCGCCTGTTTCGGTGTTGACGGTGCTGAAGATGATTGTGTCGCGTTCGCGGCCTTGGAAACCGTCGACAGTTGATACCTCTAAATCACCGTATTCGGGGAGTGCGTCGTCGATGAGGCTGCGCTGGCCGCGGTATGGGGTGATAACGCCGAGGTCGTCTTCGGAGACGACGTTTTCCCGGATGAAGTGCGTGACTAGTTCTTCGACGGCGTCGATTTCGGCTTCGTTGATTGTGCCGCTGAAGCGTCGCCGCCATGCCTCTTCGCCAGGAACGTCGACGAAGACGACTGGTGGGCCGTTGGCGACAGCAGCTGCCTGTAAATCGACGTCTGTTGGCGGGGTCCACTCAGTACTGCTCGGGCATGAACTGGCTGTTGTGATCTTGTCGTTGTAGACGTGGGTTTGTGCGAAGCCGATGATGTCTTCGTGGCTTCGGTAGTGGTGTTGGAGCCAGCGTTCGATGTCGTACCGGTCTCTGAGGAATGTGAACAGCGACGCCCCGTCTGGTGGGCTGCCGTCTGATGTGGAGGCGGTTTTGATGACTGGTTGGAGTTGGTTGTGGTCCCCGACGATAACCCATTTTTTCGCGTTGACCATGCCGAGCAGGCCGAGTGGCACGGAGATTTGACTGGCTTCGTCGATGACGACGGTGTCGAAGTTGATGTCTGCGAGGCCGCCGAGTTGTGACCGGATAATCGTGGCACCGGTGATATCAGCGTTTTGTATGGAGATGGCTTCGGCACTGTCCTGCAGGTCTTGGATTTGCCGTTGGATTTCGGTCAGTTGTGCTTGTTTCGCGTCGACCTGCGCGCCGTTATTGAGGTCGCTGATGCTGTCTTTGAGTGCCTCGACTTTATCGAGAACTTTGTTAACGGTGTCATTGTCGCTGTTTTCCAGGGCTTTCGAGAGCATGAGCTCCATGGAGCCCTTCGAGAGTTTCTCTGGCCGGCCGACGCGAACGACGTGGTGGTCACTGGTGCTGGCGAGTTTTTCAATGACGTTGTCGACCGCGATGTTTGTGTGGGAGGTTACTAGTACGCGTTCGCCAGCGGCGGCAAGTTCTTCGGCGGCTTTGGCGATGACTTCTGTTTTCCCTGAGCCTGGTGGTCCGACGACAAGTGAGAGATCGCCGCCGGTCAGTCCGAGAATCTTGGCGATGACTTTCTTCTGTGAGTCATCTAATTCAAACCCGTCGAGGCTCTGCCACGAATTTGGGCGTTCTGGTTCTGGCTCGTCGATGGACTGTTGATCGAGCGTTTTGATGAGGCGAGGAGCGTTCGCAGCGAGTTTCGAGACTGTTCGATCATCACTGGAGCGGTCCCAATTGCTGAATCCGCGGCGGGTTTCGAGGAGGAAGCCGGCCTGTTGTGTGGTGGCGATACTGGATTCGGAACTGCAAATCGTGATTGTCTGTCCTTCGGCTAATCCAGCGGCCGAGGAGTGCCCGTAATCGATGTGAATGTCCTTGTGGTCGGTGTTGACGATTTTCCCGAGAGAATCAAGTCCTGAGTTCGTAATTGAGCCGACTTTACTCCCCGGTTCAACCCACCCCGGGAGTGACGTGTCAGCCCGCACGATCAGGAAATTACTGGCTCTGTTCTGGCGGAGGACTGTCACATCCATTTGTTGCCGCCATCGGGCGTTCCCGTCTTCTTCGCCTTCGGCGTAGACGAGTGCTGGCCACCCCGGAAACCGTACGTTACACGCATCACACCGGTATTGAAACGCCTCGTCTAGCTCGGTCCCGCAGCTATCGCAGTGCGCGTACGTGGGTGTGTCTGCTGCATGTGCGTCTTCGATGCGTTTCAGCTCCATTTTGTGCGCAGCGAAGTAATCCGCAACCCGGTCGACTTCTGATGCAATCGCTGGCGTGTGGACCGTTTCTACTAGATAATCTCGAATATGCTGTGCGAGGAGGGCGAAACCAGTCTTGGTGTCGCTGTCAGTATGTTCGACAACCTCGTGACCAACGCATCTGATAGTCGCTGCAATGGCTGCGTCTGACCCATGTGTTTCCTTGCAGAATTCGATGCCTTCGGTGGGATGGTTCTTGAGCCATGTTCGCCGTGTCCCAATCTCGTCTAATATTTCGACATTTAAATACGGCGGTTGATTAGCGACTAAATAGCCACCGTCTGCGAGAATATTGATTAGGTGCATCGTCTCGCTCGGCACCTCTAACTCCCGACCAATCTCCTGATAGACTCTCCAAGGGACCATACAACCCTCCCTACCGCCTCATACAAATAATCTCTCAGGAAAATAATATTATTGATAACTCCAGATGATGCCCCCGGACGCTGATAGCCAGAGGCGACGCAGGCTTTGCCGGGGCGTGGCTGATTGTGAATATGCCTGTAGTATGCAGCCTTCTCACCTGACTGGCTTCGTGATGGGCTGAATAGGAGTCAGTATTTGACGTTGGTGATGCCGACGGAGTGTGTTGAGTCCGAAAAAACACGAGATAACGATTCGCTGAGTACCTGTGTGATTTCGTCGGTGTCGGGCATGTGACCGTGTTCTCTTCCGATATACATGTAGCCGCCGTGTTTTGTGCCTGCGTCGATGACTTCGAGGTCGTTGTTGTGTGCAATCGCCTCGATGTGTTTCCAGTCGTCTTTCCCAAAGCTAGCAATCGTATTACTTGCGTTGACAAAGCCGTGCATATTATACACACCGGACGGATGCTGCGGGTGGATTGAATACCCTGCTTGGGAGCCATTTACGAATACTCTTGATTGCACGTGTCCGGATTCCGCTTGTGACAACTCAATACACTCACGCAGTGTTTCCACCACATCGCCCTTAGTGTCCTTCGCAGCGTGAGTCTGGTCGAATTCGTCAGTCTGCCCCTCAGTGGCATATTTACTCACCAAGCCAGCTGCATCTACGTGTTTTATGACGGCTACGAGCCGATTTCCATCGATCGTTTTCACATTAAGATTGCTGGCGGTTTCTTGTGCTTGCTTAGTGAACTGGCTGGTAGTTACCACAACGACCGTGTCGACGTCGTCTCGTTGGTGTTTGAGACTGCTGTATTGCTGTATGTCCGGACCCCCGACTTTGGTGCCTGAAGAGTATCGTTTTGCTTGTATCAGTTGCTTCTGATAGAACGGCATGTCTTTTTCAGCGATAATGTCGACGCCACCATCGTTCGACCCCGATGTAACCGTCGTGTCCCATCCTTGCTTCTCCCACAGCTCAGCAATAAATGACTCAAATGCATACTCATCGATATCCTGCAAATGGCTGAGAAGCTCCGCATCGGTCACATCCATACTATGCAGTAGTAGCGATTGGTCTGCGAGCGTAAAACAACTACTGCTCATACTGCCGGCTGGAAATACGCTAAAGTATTTCCTACCCTTACCTACTATCCTGTTTTGAACCTGTATCGTAGTTTGGTCTATGTTCCGGTGAGGCAATCGACTCGACTACCGAGTAGTGAAGATGCGCGACCGGACGTCCTTGTTGTATACAGTACTGTTGGCTAACAGGTAGCTATCACGGGGATAGTCATTTTTATCCTCAATGCATACGGCCCTGATATGTCGGAACTGGACAACGAAGAGTTCAAAGAATTTCTTTATAATCTTACTCCAGAAGAATTTGAGAATTTTGTTGCGCAGGTTTGGTCTGAGCGGGGGTGGACTGCGAATGTTACGCAAATGTCTGGCGATAGTGGGATTGATATTGTCGCTACAAAAGAATCCCCGTTTCAACAGAAACAGCTTATTCAAGCAAAACGATATGGTCCTGATACTGCCGTAAGTAGTCCCGATATTCAACAGTACGCGAGTCTGCGCCAACAGGAGAATAACGTTGACTCAGTTGTTGTCGTGACAAGTAGTAGGTTCTCCAAGCAAGCAGTACAACTTGCAGAGAAACTAAATGTAAAATTGGTTAGTGGCGAGGAACTGTATGAGTTATTTAAAACTGATGAGTTCTTTCACATCTTGAGTGATTACTCTCAGGACACTCACCACGGGGAGACGAAGGATATGCAGACGTCTGATGCACAGGCAGCGAATGGCCAGGGAGAGGAAGTGGGTTCTACGGTTTCCAGACAACCGTTTGGATCTTCTATAACGGTGAAATGGAAGGCTGAAACGGGAGAAGGGTTTGCCAAAATGGTCTACCAGGATGATTCAATCTATCTCGGGGGTAGTGACAATCATTTGTTTGCTATAGAATGTGGTGCAGGAGTGACGCAGTGGAGTGTTGAGTTGCCACATTCGATTCAGTGTATAGCAACAAGCGGAGAAGATGTGTATGTTGGCTGTAAAGATTATCAGGTTTATTCGGTAGATAGAGCCACTGGCGAGGGTAATTGGTCGTTTCGCAGTGATGGATATCTCAGCGCGATAGATGTAGCAAACGGCATTGTTTGCTGTAGGGCTGAGACACACGACTATTCAGAATTGTATGCGATAGATGCGGAGACCGGTGAAAAGCTATGGAGTTTTGAGGATGGTGCAGGGACTCACTTTGGTCACATCACTATCGACGGAGGGTCTGTCTATTATTCGTCGCTGCATACATTATTTTCAATAGATCTGAGTTCAGGTGAGGTGCAGTGGGAATTTGGACCCAAAGACCGTTCTACGAAACCAGCAGTGCACGGCGACTCTATCTACGTTTGTAGTGATGCAAACAATCAGCTCTATGCAATCGATGCGGACAGTGGAGCTGAACAATGGTCATATGACGCACCGGGAGAGATTCATTCCTCACCAAGAGTACTAGATGGAACCGTCTATATTGGAAGCGGTGAATCTCGTTTGTACGCGGTTGATTCAAATAATGGGAGCGAGCGGTGGTCTTTCTCAGCCAAGGGTCCAGTAACACTACCACCAGTGGTAACAGGCACGACTCTCAACTGCGCGTCAGCTTTGGGATATATTTACGCTGTCAATCCGAATGAGGGAACGCTAATTGAAGAGAATGAATTTGACGGTGATATATATGCGATGACTGCTGACGATACTACGGTATATGTGCTAGGAGAGTCAGGGGATCTGACTGCTCTGGAGTCCCCTGATTAAAACCCGTCTACATTGAGCACGCGGCGAATACACGTGTCGGTGGTTTCAACGGGATAGCAGTACTCCAGAAGTTAGAACGGTGCCTGCCGAGTATCACGGATCTCACCCGGGGGACAGAGGCGTGGGCGACAGACAAGGTTTCGCTGGCAGTTATGCTGCTGGCACACACTGACGGGAAGTTGTCGTACTGTGTCCAAGCGTCGCGCTAACAACCTAGTCGACTACGGGCACCGCAAGTTGACGCGTGGGACGATGCACCTCCTATCGGCTACGAAACGGAGGGCCCGGTGGCGACACGACGGTTTGAGTTGCCTGCGGCCGCGAACTCCACATATGGTACGGTGCAACACGCCACAAAACACCGTTGTTTGACGACACCGGCCGAGTCCGCGAAACGGTGTTCTTTGACGAGCTAAACTGGCAATCACACGTGGAGTGTGGCCAATCACAACTCATCACGTATCGGCAACTCTACGACCTCGCTGAAAAGCCAGAAGAACAGTTCTAACTTCGGTCTCTGTACCGGCGATGTGTTGTCGCTGCGGACACAGTGTATGCTGACCAGCGGGACTCTTCACAGGAAGTCATCATGCTGTGCGGCGACGGTCAGCCGAAGTTACCGTCGTCTGTTAGCTCGGTTTCCACCCACTCGGCGAAGCTCGCCGGCGTCGCTGGTTCGTAGGCAAGTTGGCCACTGCCAGGTGCGGTGCCTGGTCGTGACCCGTGGACGGCTGCATGGCAGGATTGACACAGTGTGACGAGATTCTCACTAGTATTGGGCCCACCCCTTGCTGCTGGCCGAATATGATGCAAGTGGAGGGTCTCGGTAGCACTACACCGGACACACTGGTGATTGTCACGCTCTAACACGGTCGTTCGCGTTTGTGTCGATATGTCTCCTCGCCACTTTCGTTGCGCAGCTTGTCTGTCAACGACTGTCCCACCATTGGACGTGTAGTATTTGAAGTCCTTCACGTAGCCGACGGAGGTGTCGAGAGCGTCAGCAAGCGCACCTGTATGTACCTTCAGGCCGAACGCCTGCTTGACCGCGATGATACGGTCCTTTTTTGTTATCGTCGCAGGGGAGTCAAATTCGGTTTGCAGATACGTTTCGTAGACTGCAGCTAGTTCAGTTCGGCATTCCTGAATTTGGGCCTCTAACTGTTCGCCTTCGGCTGTTGCTTCAAACTCGCGGTGGGCGGCCAACCACGCATCGATATCACCGGTATCGTAGTCGTGGTGGTCCGCATAGGCGTCGAAAGCTGCGTCTTTCTCCCGCCGAAGTCGTATCCGACGGTCACGAATCTCGTCGTGACGCTCTGCAAATTCAGACGGTATCATACGGGAACTGCTGATGCTCGTCGATACCGACACCACCTCATCGTTGGGTGATGACAGTCCCTTGCAGGTATGCGTGTCTGGAGAAATCGGAGTCCGTGACTACTTCATCTCCCATTTCAATAGTGATGGGGACGACTGTATCCTCTCGCTGTGCCTGATATGTAATTACGAACTCCCCTTGGAACGATTGCCCTGCTATTTCGTTCGCTCTGTCCTCATTGAACAGTAATAAGTTGGATTCAGCGTTCCCGGATTTGTATCTATATGTGTTGTCACTACCGGCGGGTATTACGACTTCTCCGTCTCTGTCAACGACGCCACCATAGGTCCCTTCCTCATACACGTCAATGCTACCACTGGTGCCGATCGTGTCGACTCTGAAATCGAAGTCCGGCACGGCTATTTGGATTTGTGCCGGCTCAACAGGAACGTCGCCAGTGTTTGTTATAGTAAGTTGGAAATTCACTTCTTCGAAGGCGGGTGACTCTCCGGTGACCCCTAATTGGGCAAGAGTGCCGATATCATCAACGGAGACGTCAAATGTGGTTTCCAGTTCGACTGTTTCGATAGGTTCCTCATTGGTGTCTAACGCGTCAATGAACCACGTGCCTGCTCTGTCACGCAGAATATCAAGAGAGTATTCTGTAATGGTTTCACTCACTTCAGTAGTTTGTTCGCCAGATGGTGTTTCGAGACGAATTTGTGCCACTTGACTCAAGCTATCTTCCGCGAGTGTGACTGACAGCTCAGTACCATCAATGCCATAGCTGTCAAATATAGAGTTGTTTTCGGGCGTATTTGTCTGTTCAGGCGTGGCTGACTGTTCAGGTGTGGTTTCCTGTTCAGATGTCGGTGTCTGCTCAGCGTTATTATCAGTACCGTCACCATTGCCGGAACAGCCAGCAATCATAACTGAAGACGCGATACCTGTTGATTGCAGGAATAATCTGCGTGTAGAGGTTTGTCGACTCATAGACTCTTATTGAAATCAGCGCTGATAAAAGCTTCTAGAGTAATTGATAACTAAATGTCATATAGTTTTATTTATCTCAGGGTATCGTGATGGATCAACGGTTGCATACGAGGTACAGAGGTACGACGTGGAATCCTCGCCAAACTGAATTGCGACAGGAATAGACCAAGCCACCCCGTAAAACTGTAGGATATATACCTTTTTTCTATGGCTATTTTTATAATAGTCAATATTGCCGACAGCTTGATTAACAAGGGTATGGTGGATGAGGTATGCGTCAGGGTGACCCGAGATGGACGGCTCGTGTGGATGAGGAGGAGGGTGCCCAAGATCCGTTGGGGATGACTCGTGTGACGGATCGCTTGTTACGTGACTTGCTGCCTGGTATCACGACTATTTCTCCGCGACCGCGGTATATTGCGCATCACTTGTGGGCGCTTGCTGACGTCGCTGAGCGTGAAGAGCCGGCATCACGGCCGCAGTTGATGCAGGGGATGTATCAACGGGAGCGGGTCCTGTTGTTGGCCGGGACGTGGCATGCACGATCTGATGCGAACACCAGTCATACGAATCTCGTTGGGGCTCGAACAGCGCATAAGTTAGTTGGGTCGGATGAGGGCAGTATCGGCTTGGAGTTCTCGTTTTCGTCGAATCGGAGTGGAAGTTACGGTCGGAACTACGTGGGGCCGCTACAGACGATGGGGCTTGTTGATACGCCGGATGGGGCGGAGTTCGAGGCCCCGACTGAGCGAGGGGCCGTGATTGCTGTTGCGTACGGAACAGTAGCCTCGGAGACGGACCTTGCGGGGCTGGCGACTGGTGACAGGATTACGTTTGACCAGCTTGATTCGGTCACGCCCCAACTTTGTCCGTGTAACGTCAGCGAGGTTGATGCGCCTGACCGGGAGCCGCTCCGAGACCTGTATTTGGGTCGTGATCCGCCGGAGGCGTTCGCGGCGCAGGCACGAACGCGGCGGGAGACGCTCGGATTGATTCTGCACCTCGCACGGTTGGGCGGTGACACTGTACCGTTGGAATCAGAGCGGCTGTTGAATATTTGTTATTACGGGGCGGTTCGGATAGAAGATGAAGTAGTTGATGCGGACGTGCCAGCCGGGTTCAGTGATACTGCGGCGCGGTGGAAGGTGTTCCGTGCACACGATTATTTCGCGTTTGCTGTTGAGGCGCTGCTGACCAGTTGGTTGGCGTATCTCAAGCGGACTGAGGAAGCAGATGCGTCGCTCACTGAATTTAAACAACAAGCGCGCTCAGACGCGGTCTGTGATCGGATTGCGGAGCAAATCGGTATGTCGACACTCACTCCGGACACACCGCTGTCAGCAGTCCTGGCTGCCATGTGGCCGGATTCAACACTGTCCGGACTCCAGGAGGAGACCACGGTCGCTGCGGTCCCGATGACACACGCGGCGAGTGAAGATACACTTGATTCGGCGTTGCAAGCGGCGTTGTCGGAGTCGGATTGGATAGGTGTGTACGCCGCATGGCCGTGTCTGCTCCTCGCGTTGTCGCTTCGAATGGCGTCGCAAACCGACTCGGAAGCTGCGGCGTGGGGGTGGCTTCGTTCGCGGACACAAAGCGATTTGAGTCCGGTTCGGTTGCGGGAGCATCTACTCATGCACTTGGAGGCTGAGCGGTCCTTCGAGGGGTTCATTGACTGGTTCATTGATGAGTACATCATTACGCGAGGGACGGAGATTGCAGCGGGCAAAGGCGATGGTGTGACAGCGTCACGCGGTTACTTCGAGCAGACAGCCACAGGGTGGCGGCATGTCCGTGATCATACACCGTGGCATTGGCAGGCCAGGTTTGACAGTGCCGTTACCGTGCTTCGTGACCTCGCCTTGCTGGATCCGGATACGTCGACGACGACTGTCACGCCTGATGGCATCGCGTTGCTTGACGCCGAACAGGAGGCATCGTAATGCCGGTTGAGCAACTCGCGTTGCTTGAGGAACTCAGCGAGAGTGACCGGTACTCAAGTGCGATACTCGGCACGTACCAGTTCGACGGTGAATTCTTCGAGGATGAGGTCCTGCCGATACTCGATCAATTAGACATCGCTAATATCGTGGTGCTCACGGACACACAAGCATACACGGACGCGACTGAACTCACGCAGGCTGGTCAAGCCTATTATATTGATCACGTCCGGTGTCCCGGGATTCACCATCCGAAGTTCGTGGCGTTACTCGGACACGATCACGGTCGTGCGTTCGTTGGGAGCGGGAATCTCACCGAGCGAGGCTGGTCACGGAACGGGGAACTCATGACTGTCGTTGATTACCCGGGTGAGACAGGTGAGACGGAAGCAGTGTTCGCGCAACTCCGAGAGTTCATCGAACGGTCAGCGGCACAAATTCACGGGTCACGCGCTCGTACGGCTATCAAGGAAGCGTTCCGTGATGCACCGTGGCTCCCCGAATCATCAGGCGCGGGTGGGACTGGTGATTTTGAGTTATTGCACAACTATGAGGACCCACTCCTCCAACAGGTGCGTAGTCACGTCGGTGACCAGTCTATCGAGTCAATCGAGGTTTGCTCCCCGTTTTTCAGCGGCACCGATGACGCAGCTCTCGCCGCGCTCTGTGATCTTGCTCCGGAAGAACTGGTGATCAATCTGCAGCCAGACATGGTCGAAGGGTTCGACGCTGCGGTACTCGACGCGGAGTGCTTCGATGGGATCGACGTAACAGTGAACAAAGTAGCGCTGACTGGCGATGATTCCGACCGGTACCTCCACGCCAAATTACTCCTGCTGAAAGGCCCGGCGGGCGCGTGGGCGTTCTACGGGAGTGCGAACCTCACAACACCAGCATTACTGGAGACTGAAGCGAACGGGAATATCGAGCTCGGTGTACTTCGCTACGAGTCAGACCCCGCGTATTTTGACTACTTGCTCGATTCTGACACTGTCACTCGTGAGGCAATCAGCCCGGGTTCAGTCACGTTCCGTCGCTCCAGTCAGACTGACACGAGTGATGATCCCGCCGATTTCTACCTCACCGACGCGTACTTGGAAAGCGATGGGGCTCTTGTCATTGAGCATGATGAGGCGACGCCGCCGTGGGCGACAGTTCATCTCAATCCGAGTTCGAGTGACGAGGAGCTCAATGTGGACCTTACGGAGCCAGCTGACGGCTCACTCAAGTGCAACGATAAACGCGTCCTGCAGGCGTGCCGTCAGTCAGCACAAGTCCAAGTCACGCTGCAGTTCACTGACGAGACCCTGACCTCTGATGCACGGTGGGTCGCGGCACCGACACTTGAGCAAACACCACGGCCGAGTGAGGTACAGACCGTGGAAACTTCCGATGGCCGTGACGGCCTCCTTGAAGTGCTTGACCGACTCCCGACGTGGGGACTGATTTGCAAATTCCTCGACGGCGTCAATTTCAACGACATGACTGTTGCGGGTGGCGGCGCCCGTATCAGGAGTAAAACCGCCGGTGATACCGAGGGTAATGATGAACTGGATGAGTGGCACCCGGAAGACCGGGATGAGATACTAGAAAAGAAGGTAAACACGCTACTGAACCGAATTGAAACAACGCGTCAAGACCTAATACTGCACGAGACAGATCCTGAACTGTTCGAATCGTTTGTCAACCAGTACATCGCCCTCTCGAAACTCGTCCTGTGGTGGGACAGTCAAGAGCCTGAAGAGCCGACCCATCTCGGCAAAGTACGAACTGCGACTGAAACAATCGGCGAGTTCATCAGGAGCCTCACAGGACGTACCGACGAAAAACGTGGAGAGGCACTCGAAACAGAGCACTCGCTTTTCGAACACACAGCAATCATCATGTGTTATGTGAACGAGTTACAGAAACACGCTGGCTACGACTCAGGGGCGAACGAACAGGTCTACGCTGCCTTCCAGAACACGAACCGAGACGTACTAACCGCGTTCGGGAACCTTCGAGGGCAGTCAGCGCCGTCAGTTGAACGTCTCGAAGACTGTCTTGATGAGTACAGTGCAATTGATGCCGTGTCAGTGAGTGCGAGGCGAGTCGAATACTACTGCAAAAATCTAGTCAACGCTGAATGATATCGCTACAGGTTCAGCAGCGAATAGTCGTTGCGCCGCTCGCCAAACTGATATGCGAAAGGAAGTGAATTGAGAAGCTGTGAGTCCAGACATCCAGTCGACCGAGTGGCAGTTGCTTGATTCGTGGTGGGCTACATACGCACAGACGCAGTCACTCGTGCGTAGCTCGGCTGGCCCATATGTACACGGAATCGACGACTGGACAGACTCTTGGAGTGAACTGGACTCGTGGTGGGAAACGTATGCGGCGACGGGTCATGAGACGGCCGTTAAGATCGGGGAACTACTCGCGCAATCGAATGCGCAGTGGGAGGCGTCAGCTGCGCCGTTTGACAGTGATCCACTGGCTTCAGATTTGACGAATGAACGGTTGCAACGCGGACCGTTGCGTCCGGGGCGGGAAGAATCGTGGTCGCGGTGGTTTGCCCGTGTGCTGAACTCGTCTGCTGCGTTGGTGCGTGAAATCTTTGATGTCCCGGTGACAGAGCCACCAAGAGACATCGCTCTGGAAGACCGATTGCAGAAAGACGGTGATGGGCATCGCCGACCGGATATTCTTCTTTTCCACGCCGACCATGGGATTTCGATTGAAGTGAAACTGGATGACGAGCGCTACGGAAAAACAGGTGAAACAGCTGCGCTTGTTGAACGAAAATATGAGGATGTCGAGTGGACGCATACATTGTTATTGCCGACACGGAAACGTGGGCGTCTTGAGTCACTGGTTTCACCGCCAATTGATGACGACGGCGATGGTCCCCCGTCCATAGAATGGGACACGCCCGGGCCGGTTGATGTCGTCTATTGGGAAGATGTAACGACGGCGATTCGCGCGGTGTTGCGTCGCGGTGAAGGTGGTGACGACCAGTGGGCAGCGAACGCGTACTTGTTCTGTGCGGTCGTGGAACAAGAGTTGTTGCAGTTTCAGCCGGAGCCAGTGATCCGAAAGGTGGCGAACCCGACCGGTGTTGTCGACACGCTCTACCCGATTGGAATCGAGGACGTGCTCGCCAAACAATTAACGTATCTGCAGAAACAGGTCGATGCATGACTGATGACTTTCTTACAGGCGGGCTAGAACAGGATCGGTATTTGAAGGCAGTTCGACTGGCCGATCAATTCCAAGAGGAAATCATATCGCGTCTTTTTGAGTTCGATGAGGCGATGGTTGACGTACAACCAGACCTGTTTGACCCGGAGACTGAACCCGATTCGAACACAAACAATACTCCGAACAATGGGCTAGCACTGCATCGGATTAATCATCCGATGGAGGGCCCACGAGCACCTGAGAGTGACCAGCGACTCAATGTCCATTTGTACTGGATGTCGCCAACGGAGTACAATCGCTCTGATATTGATAGTGCTGTTCGCGGATTTGGATACAAAATCAAATACGGTGATACGGATGTCGATGAGTGGGTGGAAGCACAAACACACGATGGCGACTGGTCGTTACAGACTGGAGATAACCCGTACGATTCGAATACGGTGTTCTATCGACATGTGAGTTCAGCCGCTGAAATCAACGAGACGGCCACCGAACTCGTTCAGCATTTCTCGGAATACGGTGCTGCGTACGCTGCTGATTCAGATATCGAACTGTGACAGGCGGATTTGCAAGCGAAAAACTAGTTTTGGGATGCAGTGTGGAAATGGTGGGCACTCCGACAGCCAGAAGAGCAGCTACAAAAACGGTGCAGGAACCGCCCAATTGACTGGCGACTGTTTCTGTCGTCTAGCTACCGACGGATCCAGGCACATGATTATCTATCGAGTACGAATTCGTTCAAAGAATCTCGCTATTAGAAGATAGTTTTATCAGCGATTATAAAGGTGTATAGTCGTACGATGGTTGATTCGTCAAGTGAGGAGTTAGTTTCAGCGTATCTTGCTAATCGGGAGTGGGAGGAGAAGCGACGGGCAGTGGAGAAGACGGCCGGGATTGTGCAGGATTTTGCGGCGGCGTTGCTTGAGGCGGGTGAGCTTGGGCAACAGGAAATGACGGCGTTGTACCGCGTGTGTATGAACGATGATACGTACCCGGTATCGAGTAAGCGCGGGGAGATTGACGAGGTAGATATTCCAGCGGATGCGAAACGGGATTTGAAACAGCGGCTTGCTGAGGATGTCGGGACTGTTGGGGGATTGACCTTCCCGATCGAAGTACCCGATGAAGACAAGGGTGCAGTGACGTCGTGTTTTGAAACGCTTGTCACGGCGGAGGACCCGGACGCGTGGGATGATGCGGTTCGGGAATTAGCTGCGCTTGAACTGCCGAAGGTCAAATGCGGAAAGCTGTCGCCGATTCTGTCGTATCTGCATCCAGAGTATTACCCGGTCGTGAACACGTTGTCACGGACCGGGCTTGAGGAGTACTTCGATGTGAGCGTGTCCAATGAACTCGCTGATTTCCCGGAAACTGCCGCCACATACCGGTCGATTCGAGATGACTACGGACTGGAAGCGAACTTCCGTGACTTGGATTACTTTTTCGTATGGGCGAACACCCGAGACCCACCAGGGCCTACGCTACCCGGCGAACGGTCGTATTTTTGGGTGAATCAATCGAATCAATCTGAGATTGAGGATGAGTATCTACGGGCGAAGGTGGACGATGTGTGGCATCACAACCTGTCGGAGCTTGATAACGATGACGTGGTGTTCCATAATTTCAACGATGAGTTAGTTGGCCTCTCGACGGTGACAGGGACGCCAACTCAGTATGAGTTCAGGGGTGAGGAGTATCATCGTGTCCCCGTTGAATTCAATTGGTTTGATGAGTCCGTTCGGGTTGATACGGAACTAAAACAATCCTTGGACACACCGGAGTGGCATCAAAAGTACTACCCGATTGATTCGAACGGGAATTTGAAGCAGGCGTACCTATCGCAATTATCCTTAGCGGCTGCAGAATTCCTGTTAGATACCGGGAAAGCATGGCAACTACTCCAAGATCCTGGACCAGATGGCCCGGGTGAAGAGATTCCGGATCCGCCTGCCCAAACTGATGAGATTGAACGGCAATTGCTGGAAAAGAAGCAAGTCGTGTTCTACGGGCCGCCAGGGACAGGGAAGACGTACACTGCTGAGCGGTTCGCCAAGTGGTGGGTTGGCCAGCAGGACGGCGGTGACCCGGTGTCTGACCGAGTTGCGACGGTAACGTTCCACCCGTCGTTCACGTACGAGGATTTTATTGAAGGATTGAGCGCGCAGACGGACGACAATGGGCAAGTAGCGTATGATGTGCAAGACGGGGCACTGAAGCGAATGCAGGCGGCGGCGAAGTCGGCATACGAGCGCGCGAAGGAAGCCGGCACAGAACCGGACCGGTACGTGCTGATTATCGACGAGATTAATCGCGGGAACCTCGCGCAGATCTTCGGTGAAGTCATCACACTGTTGGAGGCCGATAAGCGCGGATCGTTCGATGTCGAGTTGGCACACTCTGGAGACCCGTTCACGTTGCCACCGAATCTGTACGTGATTGGGACGATGAATACGGCGGATCAGTCGATTGCACTGGTGGATACGGCGCTTCGCCGCCGGTTCCGGTTCATGGACTTCCCGCCGGATCTTGATGTTGTGTGGGAAGAGAGCGAGATGGTCGCCACAGATGCGTATACGACAGTTACGCAGGCAAATAGTGACGTGTCGCGTCGGGAGCAGTTGCTTGGCGCGAGCGTTGAGGCGGTCCGGGAATTGAATGAACGGATTTTGTCTGCACCAGAGCTCGGGAAGGGCAAGCAACTCGGGCACACGTACCTGCTCGGTCATGACTCACCGACGGATGTCGTTGACGCGTGGCGGTACGATATCCTCCCGCAACTGGAAGAATATTATTTCGGGCAGTTTGATCGGCTTCGAGACGATTTACTGACTGAGACCGGGGAGCAACTGATTCAGTGGGACGCCGAGCAGATTCAGGCGTTCGACGCTACAGATCTGTACACAGCACTCTGCTCACTGGCAGGGATCGAAGACCCGGTGCCGCTCGCTGCAGCACCTGTCGAAGCAATGGCTGACGGGACGGGTGTGTCGCAGACTGTAGATGCGTGGGAGGAGGGTGAAAAAACGGTTGCTTCGTTTCGTGAACGCATCGCAACGACGTTAGATGAAACAGCGAAGTCTCGCGTGGAACGGTTACTCGAAGCTGGTGAAGATGTCGGGTGGCTTGATACCGGTCGTGGAGAGCATAATGCGACGGTGCAATTGAAAGCTGATCACATCGATCCAAGTGTCGCTCTCATTCAACTCGATCAGGACGGGACAGTAAAATTCAAACTGAATTGGCTTGCCGCCCGCGATGAGAACGAATTGACAGGCGAATTCATCGACGACGCTGCGGGCGTGTTCGAAGAGATTGAAGCGTACTCGCACGAGTGGCGGCCCGATTCCGATGACGGTGAGAAGGAGATCCGAGCGCCGAACATCCAGATTGCCGACCTCTCCGAAGCGGAAATGGATATCTTAGTAGAAGGGTTCCGCTCGTTTGCACAGCAAGCCGATGAGTTCCAGGATGGCTGACCTCTCACAAATCAGTCTCGTCGGCTCACCTGTTCGTGAGAGTGCCAGGGATGAAACTGTCCCGCCGTCAAACCCGTTGGTACTGGCAGAACACGACGAGTCAGACCCGTTCGAGATTAGCTCGGATGACGCGGCGTTCCTCGACCGGTTGGGCGAGGTTCACGAGTCCGCACCGCTTGATGTATCGTATACGAATGAGGGGCAGGCGATCATCAGTAGTAGCTCGTACGTCGGTGTCCTGACGTTGCCAAGCGGCCTGCAAATCGAGGTGACGCCGAAGCAGTCAGTAACGCGGTTACTGTGGGCGCTGCAGTACGCATTCGATACGCCGATCGATTCGATGGGGAAAGAAACGAAGTTCACCGGTGCCTCCTCGTTTTTCGATGCGATCGGCGTGTTGTTCCTGACGGAACTCAAGACTGTCCTTGACCAGGGCTTGCATCGGGATTACGTGCGAACGCAGGCCGTCCAAGATAATGTTCGCGGCCGGATTGACGTACAACGACAGTTACAGAGACCGGAGCCGACGCCGACTGATTTCGCCGTCGAGTACGACGAGTTCACCACTGATACAGTGTTGAATCGTGCTGTGCTTGCGGCCGTGCGCGTACTGACCGGGTTAGTTCGTGATAATGAATTAGCCGGGCGGCTCCGACATGAAGAGCAACGGCTCCGGCAGTTCACGACGGTCAAACCAGTGTCTGTTGACGCCGTCGAACGCATCGAGTTGTCACGGTTGAACGAGCATTACGAACTCCTGTTAGACTTAACACGAACGGTTCTAGCCCGGGAGTTCTTCGAGGATATTAGCGCCGGGAGGAACCGGTCGCTCGCGCTGTTCGTGAACATGAACGATATCTTCGAGCGACTCGTTGAGCAGGCGTTCCGAGCGGCTGCGAAAGAAATCGGCGGACTTACCGTAGAGGGCCAAGCATCGATTCAGAATATCGTCGACGGACCACACGCCGTGTCCATGCGGCCGGACGTTCTAGTCAGACATGACGACGGGACACCGGCGACTGTTATCGACGCGAAGTGGAAAACCGGGTCACCGTCGTCAGGTGACGTATACCAACTCACATCGTACATTCTCGCGCTGGATACATGTGGCGCGCTCGTGTATCCAGGGCACAGTGACCATGGCGGGGAAAAATCGACAGTGATGAACGAGTACTCGCTTCGCTCTGTCGAGTTAGCCACGGATGCAGCAGCCCCGTCCTATCAAGATTATGTCGAGGTGTTGGAACTGAGCGCGCGGAACTACTTGACCGATATTCTCTAAGAATTACTTCATCCGCCCGAATGATGAGTCAATCTCGTTCGTTGCAAGTGCTTTTGCTAGAAGTTCCAAATCGTCACGATATTCGACGATGTCGAGCCATCGATCAGGGAGTGTTTCAGCACCAAACCGTGCGCCGGCGATCGCGCCTGTAACGGCTCCGAGCGTGTCCGTGTCACCGCCGCGGTTGACCGAGGTGGTGATAGCGTCTTCCGCAGTGTCTGCCGTGAGTGCGTCGTACAGCGACGTTTGCAGCGTATGAACGACGTAGCCGGTGTTTTCTAAGTGAGTCTCGTCGACGAGGTTCGGGACGAGACGAATGGTTTCGACGAGTTCGTCTGGAGCGTCGCCGTCGACGCGTTCGATTGCGTCTGTAAGCGGCTCATCGTCGCCGCGGAGGTAGCCAGCGATAGTGTGGTTGAGAATTACGCAGCCGTACTGGCACCGCGGGTCGTAGTGCGTGATCGCTGAAGACTGTGTACTGACTTGGTCGAGCGTCGAAGGATCGTCAGCGAACGCGATAGCGTGCGGGGCGCACCGCATGATACTGCCGTTACCAGCGTTTGAGCCCTCGGCGCGGCGCTGCCAGACTTCTCGACCGGCATCACGCCACGAAATCCCGGCTTGGTATTCGCTGATGGCGTCGGCGGTCATCAGCCCGACGTCAAACGGGCCGTCATCGTACCAGGCTGCGAATCGGTCAGCGATATCTTGCCCGTCAAACGCGCCTTCTTCAACGAGGCTCCGGGCGATACAGAGTGCGAGGTCGGTATCGTCGGTTACGGTCCCGGCGGGTTTTCCGTGTGTGCCGTTCCCGACCATCTCCGTGAGGGTTCCATGCTCCTCGGCAATCCGCGTCGGGGAACGGAACTCGACAGGCCGGCCCAACGCATCTCCGCAAGCAAGGCCGAGCAGCGTCCCTTTCGCAGCATCTACTGAAACCATCGTCTCAAGGCGTTACGTTGGGAGGTATTTGTACCCCGGTGCCGCTCACCATACAATCGGGGTGGTAAACGTGGGATTAGTCTCTTGTCAGTATACAGGGAATCGTATCCAGGCTGTAGGAACCGAATCGACTTGCCAATGCATGTGTATTGATCGGGCTGGACTGAATGCTGAAGCTGGCACGGACTTATTGTGCTAGCACTGTTGATGTCCCTATGGCTGCTGATCTTCAGAAATGGATTGCTGAGTTTGAGTCCGAATGGGCTGATAAGCCGATTGAGTATTTGCACGAGCCCGGTGACTGGCGGGAAGATAGTGATCCGCTTTTTAGCTCAATATCCAGTGCGATTCAGGATCGGAACTACGAGATTTCAATCGATGAGTTGCTGAAAATCAGTCAATGGAAAATGCAAGGTTCGCGGAACGATGACAACATCAAAGGGAATGCTGAGAAAGACGTTGACGTTGAGAAGCAGTGTCAGCATGCGTTGACCGAAGTAGAAGGTAAGGAATCGATCGAAGCACTAACCGACCTTAGCGGGATTGGTGTGCCGATGGCCTCTACTGTTCTGACGGTAGCGAAACCGGAAGAGTACGCGATCATTGATTATCGTGCGTTTCGCGGCCTCGCAGCTGCACTCCCGGAGATCGTTGATTCGCGGGACTATAGCGAATACGCTGAATTCTTGGAGCATTTTCGAAATTACCTCACGAATGCCGAAGCGTATGAATATTATATCGAGCACGTGCGCGAGATTGCGGAACAGGAGGATCTCTCGGCGAGACAGGTTGATATGGCTCTATGGGCCTTCGATAAAGAAAAGTCATAACCAACACTTCCAGACACAGAAAAGTTCATTTCTGCTGAGATTGGGCGTAGGTAGCGTGTCATAGAACCGTTCACAGACGATTTGCCGTGATGCAACCCGAGTGTAAAGTGGTGAGATGAATATGACTACAGAACGCAGTGCAAGACTTAGAGCCTGTATTTTGCATCATAGCATCTTTGATGCCCAAAGAGCCTGTCCGAAAAACAATTTTCGCGCCGAGTCCACGGCTTTAAACGCGGCTATAGACTTTATTAAGCAGATTTACCGGTAAGATAGACGTTTTTCGGACAGGCTCCAAAATTTGTCCTAATAACTGCAATAGAACACATACTCCTGTTGCTTAATACCACTCCCAATTAACCTTACACCAATGCCCGAGCGATCAGACATACAGTCGTATCTTGATACGATTGACCCATATGAATTCGAAGAGTTGATTGCTGAGATATGGGAGCAAAAATTCGGGTACACTTCAAAAGTAACACCAAGTTCCCAAGATCGCGGCATCGATATTGTTGCGGAAAAAAGTAAGCCGGTGGCGCAGAAGATCTTGATCCAAGCCAAATTATATCAAGAGGAGAATAAAGTCGGCAGCCGAGAAATTCGGGACTATGCAACGCTCTACCAACAAGATGAAAGTGCCGACCGAGTGGTACTTGTTTGTACTGGTGGCTTCACGAGCCAAGCAAAGGAATTAGCTCAGGATTTGCAGGTAGACATTTTTGACAGAGAAGAAGTTGTGAATTGGCTTGTTGATGACAACGTCGGTTCGGAGATAATTCAAACAGATGATGGATCACACGCCCATAGCCACTCCTCTAACTCTTCGCCATCCGAAAACTCTGCCAATGACGATAACTCAATTCGGTTGATTGAGGCCGCAAACGAATGGTTATCCTCAGACTTTATTGAAAAAACGACGACGCTTAAGCCTAGAAGTGGAATTATAGAAGGAACGATCACTGGTGATGCGCTATACAATTCTTTGCTCTTTCATATTCGCATTATAAATTGCGAGTATGGAAAGAACGAGCACGACACCTCTGAGTCCATACACTTCCCGCTTGAAGATAACGGTGATGCATGGTCCGTAACTGAGGGTATCTCCTATCTTGAAGGTATGTATCAGATAGTAACTCAGGACCGTGCCGTTATTGACAGAATGGATGAAATGAGCGACAGTTCTGAGCACGTTACGAAAATTCACGAGGAAAGTGTAGAGAACTATCTGATTGGTACGTATGGCCATGAAGATGTGCCTACTAAGATCAAGATTGAACAGGAATTTAGAACGGTAATACGGATCATTCAAGATATTTTTGAATATTCTTTAGACGATATAGCTAAAATCGAGATAGAATCAGAAACACCCATTAAGAAAGCATCAAGAATGGTATTTGACTGAATAGTTCCGAGATTAGTCTTTTGGCGATATCTCAATTGTCTATTCTGCCAGACTTGCGCCCTGTATCTTGCACCCGGGTCTTGACATGAATTGGATAAGAAGTGCGCGCGAATCTTTCTAAGACACGCTCGCGTAGGTTGAACTCGGCAAAGAAAATCAACTCTCAAACTCGTCCGTGAGTGTCTCAAGTTCTGCTTGGAGTTCCCACAGTTCCTGCGTGATATCTTCAATCGGTTTCCTGATCTCGTCGTCAGTACTCTCACTGCCGGCGGTCCACAGGAGTTCTTCTGCCTCACTCAGATACCCGTCTGCTAATTCAAGCGCTCGAACAATATCCGGGTCCGGCGACGGGCTATCTTCCATGCCTTCCAGTACGAACCTTGGTGTGTTGGATGTTTGTATCCGAGTGATATTTCATACGTCTGAAACAGTGTTCCATCGGCCGTTAGTCAGTGCAATTAGCGCTGATGGATTCGCTAACGGAGCTTGTCCGCCGAACAAATTTGTAGCTGCAACTATATTCCATCTACTAACCGTATGGCTGTTCTCGATGACTTGTCCGGATTCGAGTTCGAGGACGTCATGGAGGACGTGTTCCGGAACCTCGGGTATGAGAACGTCCGGCAAGCCGAAAAAACAGCTGACGAAGGCCGCGATGTACTGATGGAGGAAGTCGTGGACGGGACGCGTCGAGCGATTGTCGTCGAGTGCAAGCACACGGATACTGTTGGGCGTCCCGTCGTGCAGAAACTGCACTCTGCGATTGCGACGTTTGATTTCGACGGGCCGAAACGCGGGATGGTTGTGACGACCGGGCGGTGCACGGGACCGGCTCACGAGTACGTCGACCGACTCAAACAGAACGGTGATCCACACCCGATCGAAATTATTGACGGGGAGGATCTCAGGGAATTGGCCGACGAAATCGGCCTTGATCTGTACAATGGTCGTATTGAAATCTTGTGTGATGAGACGCTTCGTCCGTACGATCCGACAGCGTCCGTGTCCGCACCGGTAGAACAGGCATTCCGTGACATCGAAAACATTGACACGGGAACCGTGCCGAATCCGCAGTCACACGTGACGCTCCGACCGACGGTGACAGTCACAGCAGACACGAACGCGACGTTTGAGACGTCCGTCGGTGTCATCCACCAAATTAACGACCGGTCCCGGTTCGTCATTCACGCTGATCGTGGGAACCCAACGATCGCGTCCGAAGAAGTCGCTACACTCGTCGTGGAGAATCGGCACGCGGCAGTCGAACTGCCTGACGACGAGTTCGCTGACACGTTTGATGCCGTTGAGCGAGGCCGGTTCGGACAGACACAGACTGAGTATAAAGAGTGGGCTGTGGACCGACTGCGAGCGATGCACACGACGGACGTGACCTACACTGGCGACAACAATGTCACGTACACGAAGACGTGTGAACCAAACCAGTCCGATGTATCCGTCCAGTCAATTGACGCCGTCTATCTCCCTGCTGTGCGGCACTCAGTCCAACTTCAGGAGTATTCGTACCCATTGGAGTATTTTTCGGCCGGGCCATCACGAGTCACGACTGAGGACGGCATCCACCAGTGTGTCCACTGCGAGACACACGGTGGATTGGAGACGTACACGTACTGTGCGAATTGCGGGGCGATTAGCTGTGAGAAACACATCAAAACTGAGCGGCTGGAGCACGAACCGGTGTGTACTGGTTGCGCCATCACGGAACGATTCGCGTTGAAAACGAAGTACTTCTACGACGAAGAGAACCTGGAAGCCTTCCGCACGGAATACAGCGAGATGCCGATTCACCAGAAAGCCATGGAGAACCAACTGGTGACCGGGAGTGCACTGCTACTTGTTATACTGTTCATTGTCGGGCTTGGCCTTGTGCTGATCTGAGTAGCGCGTCCGAACACCCCCACCCCCTTATCGATTTGTTCCAACTGATACTGTGTGGGGGGTCAGTCTCCAGTGAAAAGACAATGCATCAACACTCGGAGTTCATTGCCTCTAATGCTAGTTCAGCTGTGAATCGCTATATTTGACCGATTCACTGTCTCTCAGTTGATTCTAGTAGTCCAGAGCAGATACCTCTAGAAGGAATACACCCCCTTATCGATTTGTTCAAATTGAAACTAGAGAGTGATATTGGTATTATTTGAGCAGACAGTGCATCAACACTCAGAGCAGATACCTCTAGAAAGAACACACCCCCTTATCGACTTCCTCTGTTCAACTCTCGTCTTGCGATTATCGTACTTATCGGGTATTTAAAGAAATGGGTTCAAGCGACTGCTGACGTGCAGTTCTGTGCCCAATCCGGCACTCTCCGGACATCCAGTTGTCCGGTAAATCCGTTCGGTCTGTACGGCACAAATCTCGTGACAGTCAACATACGGAGACCGTTTTGCGCGGAACAAATCGATAAGGGGGTGGGTGTCTCGACCAGTCCTATCGAGCAACATCCCATCTTATTTTAATCGAGTCACCAGCTACATCCTACGATTTATTTCCACGCTATGCGCTTACACGATTGTGACTAACACTGGTAGCAAGGACTTGGAGCGAGCGATTGAGATCGCAGTGGATGCCTATGCTGGCCAGACTGACAAGGCCGGGGCGACGTACATTCGTCATCCACTTCGGGTGATGGAAGCGATGGAGACTGAGACCGAACGCGTCGTCGCGGTGTTGCACGATGTCGTGGAGGACTCTGAGTACACGTTAGCGGATATTGAAGCCGAATTCGACGAACAAATTCGTGACGCGGTTGATGCACTAACAAAGCGCGATGGGGAGGCGTATCTTGAGGAATTCATTCCCCGGGCAGCAGCAAACGATATCGCTCGCAGCGTCAAACGCGCCGATATCGAGGACAACATGGATCTCACGCGATTGGACGAGGTGACCGACGATATACTCGCAAAACAAGCCACGTACCACGAAGCACTACAGGAGTTGTGAGGTTGCTTACGTCTCTGCGTTCCTCACGAGGTCCTGGAGTTGATCACGTGATAGCGGGTCGATGAATTCTCGCTGCCCGTCGACGGTATAGAAGATGCTCGCGGTGACGTTCTTCTCCGGGTAACACTCAGACAGGACGTGATAGTACGCGCTGAGTTGTTTTCGATACTCGGCTTCGGCGCGCTTTGTCCGATCAGTTTTGTAATCAACGATGTCGATTTCAGATGGTGTTTCGTGGACGAGATCCACGATGCCTGAAATCGTGACGCGCTCGCCGTCGATTTCCAAGGGAAGCACGGCGCGTTCCTCGACGTGCAGGTCGCCTGAGAGGCTGTCGAGGAACGCTTTGACGTGTGCCTCGTCGTCGGTGTCGTCAGTCGTCGTTGTGACAGCCTCGCCGAGTGCGTAGGCCTCGGCGAAGTCGTGGACGCGGGAGCCGAACTCCCGACCACGGAACTCGACTGATTCGGCGTCGCCCGTGTCGGCAGCGAACACTTCATCGTCCATAAGCGTGTGCGGCGTATGGCTCGTCGGGCCATCCGGTGTGACAATCGAGAACGGGAGTTGCGTTTGCGCTGTTTGTGTTTGCTCGACGGCTTCGATTGTCGTGTCCCCCTCTCTTGTAGAGCATGGGAGTTCCTCGAAGAACGTGTTCGGATCTTCCCCACCAGTGAACAGGACGTGACTCTCAGCTCGCGTTATGGCCACGTATAGGAGACGCCGCTCCTCATCGTAATCACGCGACAGGCAGTGACGGATGACGTCATGCCGCCAATTATCGTAGACGTGCGGGTGCTCGGCCACGGTAGAGTACTGCTTGCGTTGCCGGAGTCCAACCGGCTCGGTGTACTGTACAACACCGGATCCACCACCGTTTGGCGGGAATTTGCCACTGTTCATGTTCGCCAGGATCACAATCGGATATTCGAGTCCTTTCGCGGAGTGGATGGTCTGGACTGTGACTGAGTCGACACCGGCACTGGTGAACACGTCGTGTGTGCTACCGTTCTCGATACCGCGTTCGATGAACCGGATGAGGTCACCGCGGGTAAACGTCGAAGATTCGTGTACTGACTGTATCGTATACAAGATAACATCGGCGTACTCACCAGTGAACCCGTACCGGTCGAACACCGCTCTGGCAACAGCTCCGACTGCGGCCCGTTCGGCGAGGTTATCGCGGAACGCAGTCATGTTAGCGGGGTACTCGCCCGTCTCAAGGATCTCGTCGATTTCGTCGAGCGTGTACCCTGCTTCTTCGAGTACAACCGCCCATCCCCTGTCAGCGTCTGCCTCAAGGATCCGAAGCCAGGCAAGCAGTAGTTTTGCCTGATCGGTTCTGAACAATTCAATCCCGCCGTCGTATGCCATTGGGAAGTCGTACTCGTCAGCGACGGTCAGTAGTTCCCGGCCGAAATCACGGGTCCGGGTAAGAACCGCAATGTCACCGAACGTTGGTTCCCGTCGATTCCCATCATCGTCTTCGACAGCATACTCCTCATTCCCGACGACATTTTGAATCGTCGAGAGGATGGATTCGTGTTCATCAGGATGCTGAATCCCTTCGATTGTCGTGTTATCGAACGAGGCGTTCGAAGACAGTGAGGCGATATCCCCACGGATCGAGTCATCGACATCATCTCTCTTGGTCGCCGGGGTGACGAGCGCTTCCTCGGAGAAGTCGAGAACCGTTTGTGTCGACCGGTAGTTCTCGGTCAACTCGATTCGTTCAATCTCGTCAGTCTCTAACGCGATACGTTCACGGTCCCCGTTGAGGTCGTCGGTAAACCGTTCAATCCGTATTTCGAAGTTGAGGATGTTCTCAACGTCAGCATACTGGAACGAGTAAATGCTCTGCTTCCAGTCCCCGACAACGCAGATGTTGTCAGTGCCAGCCAGCAGGAGCGCGAGCTTGAATTGAATCTCACTGGTGTCCTGGAACTCGTCAACCATCACGTACTCAAACGCAGCACGGTCCCGAAGCGAGTCATCCTCACACAACAGGACGAACGCGAACAATTGTAGGAACCCGAACGTCAAATAATTCCGACTCAACGCGAATTCAAGGTACTTGACGTAGATATCGTGAACGAACGCTTTGAGTTCCTCGCGGTCCTCATCAAACACTCGCTTGGCGACACGCGCCGGTACTTGCTTCGTCGAGTCACCTCGCAACTCCGCCTTGGCCGGTGCATCGGGCAAGTACGTCTTGTTGCGGCCATAGCCGTTCAGTTTCTTCCGGAGTCGGGACTGTTTGCTCCCACCATTACGTGGCTGGTTGACGTCATCGAATAAGGATTCGAACGCGGCGAAGTCACCGTCGAGTGCAGCTTCGCCATCCCGATACCAGCCGTCGGTAGTCGGGAAGACGCCTTTCGACGCAAGCTCCGAAATGACGCCAAGGAGTTCGAGTGGATCCGACATTGCACGGAACACGTCCGCGTACTCGGGGTGGTTGTCACGGAACTGGTCGATGAACTCACGGAACAGTTCGTTCTCGACGAGCTCATCCTCAATGATGCGCGTTGAGCCAGTAATCCGCTCGTCGATGCCGAGGTGTGTCGGGGCCCGATACCCGTGCTCTTGGAGAATGTCGAAACAGTGTGAGTGGAACGTTTGGATCGAGCCGTCCGCGAGTTCACGCAGGGAGTACGTGGACTGGTCCACAATGCGTTCTTTCATTTCCGTCGCGGCGCTCCGCGTGAACGTTACGAGCAGGACATCTTCGGGTTCCACCGAAGGTTGATCGACGATCTCTGCATACCGGTGCGTAATAGCGAACGTTTTCCCCGTCCCGGCACCCGCATCAACAACGTAGATACCGTCAGTGTTCTCGATAAGTTTCTGCTGTTCCGGGTTCGGTGTCGGCTCACTCATCGGTAGTCCCCTCCAGAAGCAGGTCGCGGTGATCAATGCGACGGTAGTTCGGTTCACCATCAAGTCCCTCGACCGGGAACCGAGTGTCGCCGCGCCGGTATTGATTCAACTCCTCGATACGGTCGGTGACAAACCGCTCGATAGCGTCCAGGTCATCCCGAAAGAACGATTTCTTCCGGCAACTATTGAGTTCGCGTATCGCCTGGTCACAGCCTTTTTCGACGTCGACGTCGCCCCCGGTCTGTTCGTCGACGGCCGCCGTGAACGACGCAGCAAAGGATGACTCCCGAAGTTCATCTTTTGCAGTCGTGCCCGGGAACGACAACTCCGTCATGATCTGTGCGTACGCATCGAAGCCTAACTCCTCGAACGTGGCCACGCAATCATTGTACCCGTCAAGCAGCGTCTCGTAGGCCTGCCGGGACCCGACGTGTTCATCGAACGTCCACGGATAGTACTTGACCGTTGTCAACGTATCGTCAAGGTCGGCGTCACCAGTGATGACGTCGTCCACGGTTTCCAAGAAGTGGAAGAAGGTGAACGAAATCGGTTCATCTGGATGCATCGTTCGGTAATGACACAGGTACAGTGCCGCCTGAAAATTCGGCGTATCGTTCGGCGGATCGATCGCAGCTTGCTTTACCACATCGCGGCGAGATTTTTTCCGGCCACTTTTGAAATCGAGCAAGTGGTCCGGTGCCGTGACGAGATCGATTTTCCCTTTGATGCCGATTGAAGTGTTTTCGAACCAGCGTTCCGTGAGCGGGGAGTCGATCGGTTCGTCGAAATAATCGGCGAAGAAATTACTGCCCCATCCTGACGAGGGTGTGAGAAAGTCATCAGACTCCGGCCCGTGCGCATCGAGGTACTCGATAATCGTCTCAAGCCCGATACGGTATGAGCGGCGACGCAAGGGCTCGTCAGTTCCCGCGAACAGCGGCCTGGCTTCATCGGCCATGACGTCTACCACGTCCGAGAGAGCATCGGCATCGATAGTCTCAGGGTGGTTCACGTAAAACTCAGCGAAATCATGAAACAGATTCCCCTCGGTGAAGTAGTCCTTATCGGGCCCATCGACTAACCGACTGAAAAAGTAATCCCGTGGACTGTTGACGTAACTGTTGAGACTCGACTGGCTGATCGCTTCGACTGTCTCAGCCTCGACATCAAGTTCCTCTTTTTCGAACCCTATCTGTCCGTCGGCGACTGGTCTCCGATGGGCGACTGAGTCGAGGTCGCTGAACTGGTCGTAGTCATCGTCCAGTAGCTCGCCGAAGTAGAGACACGGTGTGACTGGCTTCCCACCTTTCGTGTCTTGCACGAGGTAGTACTGCTCGACACCACTCTGAATCAGGAGCTGGAACTGGTTAAGATACCGCTGGAACTGTGATTCGGTATCAACCCACGGTCGCTGTGGCGGTGAGTGAGTCCAGTCTTCGTCCAGTCCCACGTGGAACACGACCGACCGGTCGACGTACCCGGCAGATTTCGCATCAGCGAGCAACACACCTTCATTCTCTCGGTTGACTGGAACTTCGTAGGTCTGCAAATAGTACGCGAGCTCGTCAACCGTGTCAGCAGAGACCGGTACGTCAGCGATTCCCAATTGACCGAGTTCTTCGTGGAACGACACCAGACTGGTGTCAGTCTGAGACTCGTATTCGGTGAGCGCTTCTTTGAACGTGTATGTAGTGAGTGACTGGCAGAACTCACGAATCCACGCAGTCTCCGGAATCCCTGCTTCATACAATCGCTTGTTGTTATGATCGATGGGGACATCGATTCCCATCTGCGTGAGCACAGGTTGGACGTCTCCGACTGTCGTTTCGCCGCCGCGAAACCCGGCGCGGCAAAGATTGAGAAATGCGCGATGGTCGGGTTCGTCAATGAATCCCGGCCCACCGTAGTACGGAATCCCGGCTGCGTCAAACGCCGCTTCGATGAGCGACGAATAGCGGCTACTGGCGTCTAGTACGACAGCGACGTTCTCTGCTGTTGTGGCCGTGACAGTGTCGAGAATCGCATCGATGATATCCGCTGATGAATCGAATATATTGAACGACGGATAATCAAATGGCTCGTCGATAAAGAGGTCAAACTGGTCGTAGTCGTCGGGAAGGATCGCTCGCTCTAGTGTTGTGAATTGCTGTTCTCCGACGACCGCTATCGACTCTTCGTCGATTGTGTACTCGGTTAGCGACCTTGATGTCGACTGTAACTCTGCCATAATCTCAACGACATCGCTGGTCTCGGTGTCGACGTAGCTGTCGTAGTCGAGTATCGACTCGATAGATCCCTGGTGTTCCCAACACTGCAGCACGTTCCCGATCGCGTAACTGATCGATTTCCAGTCGTGGTCAGTGCGATCGATGACTTCGAGGAATGCACTACGGTCTTCAGCTTGTTCTCGCCGACCAGCTGCCAGTCGACGCGGTGTCGTTGCAAACGTTCCAAACTGCGGGACATCAACTCGACGATTGATTGCACTCGCTAGCGGGGCGTCCGGGGTAAGGACCAAGTCATAATCTGCGACATCCTCATACAATGTTTCGACCGGTTTCGCACGCTGAATAGGCACGTATTCGTAAAGTGATATTAGTTGCTTAAATGTTGGTATTAGAACGGTATCTTATACGAGAAAACGAGCGATTGCCAGCAACACTTGACTTCCCTGCGAAGCGCTACATCCACTGACGGAGCAGATCAGTGTCGTTGCTACTGACGGTCGGCGTGGGCTTGGACGATTGGCTGGTCACGTTCGAGAATCGCTGCTAGCTTCTCACTGCGCGTGTCGATATCGATTTCTTCGTGTTTCCAATTGCGTTCGCTTTTCCCCTCCCATACGCCGTACAGTGTCGCTCGCGGGAGTACCAGAACGCCGAACAGGACCGCGAGTTCGTACAGTAGCGTGGCAATCTGGTCCCATGTCCCGGTGAGTCGACGGGGAAAATCGACATCGAAATTAACGTGCACAGCCGGGAGCTTTCGCTCACGGGCTTCGTCGATGAACCCGTAGTCGTTCGAGAAGAGAACGACGCCAGTAGGCTTGTCAGCGTAGTACTCGGCACACCCATCGATGATACCGGTATCACCTGTTTCGGTTGCGACAATATCGTGTGGTCGCGTTTCACGCAACCGGCGGAATTCCCGCAATCCAAGCCGGGTTTCACGGTTATCTTCTGTCGGCTGCCCGGCCAGCCGTTCGTATTCAGGGCCGAACGCGTCCGCCAATTCAGCGGCAGGCATCGCGTTCTTCCCGTACCGGTAACTGATGCTCAATTCGGAATCGACGCCTTCGAGCAAAGCGTACCCGTTGACCGGTGCCCGGCCACCCGGTTTCGTGTGTAGCACCGGGTCAATCTCAAGTACGTCGTGCATCCGCCACGGTAGGAGATTTGTATCGAAACCAGCGTACCGCGGTGGATGCCCTTCTTGCAAGTCTTGATATCCGTACCGGGTGATGAATTCGTCTAATTCCTCGCGGTTTTGAATGTCGACGAGCCTGCTGGCGGTGACGGCTTTGACGTACGCTGCTTCGTTCGGGAGTTCCTTGCGAACCGTCGGGCCATGTTCGCGTTCGATCTCGTCGAGTGCGTCTTCGTACGTCACTGCACCGGTGGTCATACTGACGGTACTTTCCGTAGCGTCGCCGAGGTCGACACGAAACAGCTCACCGATTTCATCTGCCGGGTGAACCACTGAGAAGGACTCCTCACCGAGTTCGTACAGTCCGTTCAACAGCAGCACTAGGTCTTCGTGTGCGAGTTCCATCAGAGGATTTCCGTGAAATCGTACAGTTTCGCTGCTGTCCGTGGAATCTCCGGGTAAATGCGACTGAAGTAATCGCTTGATTCCAGGTAGAAGTAGAAGATATGGTCCGCGTTGTACGTCATCCCGGCGTTGAACGCGATTACGGACATGAATTTCCGCCCGGGCGTGACGTCGACAGCAACGTTCGCAGCTGCGTCGTGTGCGTCGGTGATTGCCTCTTGGAAGTGAGTGGCAATTCCTTGGAAGTCTGTCTCGTGGTCGATGTGTCCTGTTTCGATCGTTGGGCTCTCGACGCCGTACTGCTCAAGCAGTGTCCGAGTGAGG
The DNA here is from genome assembly GCF_025457605.1 of Haloarcula laminariae. Taxonomy (NCBI): domain Archaea; kingdom Methanobacteriati; phylum Methanobacteriota; class Halobacteria; order Halobacteriales; family Haloarculaceae; genus Haloarcula; species Haloarcula laminariae. The sequence continues at coordinate 2,082,837 of NZ_JAMZFY010000001.1, forward strand.
ACTTTCGTATCGGAGAGTGCATCTCCAAGCCCGGGATTATCCAGAAAGTACACCGTGTCAGGAATGAATTCAGAGTTGAGTCCATCCCCGGCACACGCCGCTGCAATCGGATTCACCATCGCCTCTACAGTCGTGCTTCCCGAACTCACCCAAACATTGTCCATCGTACCTATCATTTTACTAAACTATGATAAACGTTTACCTACTGTTACGATTCAATTCGTGTGAGAGGTTCCAATACCGTGGCGTGATTCGCCACACGAGACTAGTCCCCTGGATTGCTACGAACAATGTCGTAGGCCGTAGCGTCGGCTAGGTCCCACTGGAGGCGGTCGATTGATTCTTCGTTCACCTCGTGATATGAGAGAGCGTACACGCGAGCACACGAATCGAACACGTCCTCTGTGATTCGATACTCGTGTTCAACCGTCGCTTTGCTGTCGGCCTCTGTTTTCGAACGGAGCAACGATGAGCGAACAGAGACACCCGGAAGCTGTGTCTGTTCAAACGTGGAGTCAGCAGACTCAGATGGGTCGCCGAGACCATCTGGCTGGATGAGGTGCCACCCATCACTGTCAGTGTAGAGGAATTGCGTCCGAAGCCCCTCGCTGCGTTGTGATTGGACGTGCAAATTGACCGGGTCTTCGGACCAGACACGACGACTAACCATGTGGCTGAACACAAGTGGCTCGTCGCCAAGAACCTGCGTCTCAATCGGGAATCGCTTGAGAACAGGGTCGAATTTAGCTGGTGAAGCGCGTGCCTGTGTGAGCAGTAGTTGTTCGTCGTGACGCGTCACACCGAACTGCCACGGTTTTGCGTCGGATCCACGGTACGTCTCGACGTAAAGCGGGTCACCAACGCTCATCGTGGCTCCATCACCTGTTTCCGGTATCACTGGTCGGTACAGGTCGCCATCAACGACGACACCAAGCGGGTGAAAACTCACATCGAGTCCTTCGTACCAGTGTCGATAGGCCAGTTCCAGACTACTGGCTTGCTCGCCAGAGGGAGCAGAAAAAGTTGCGTCGGTCTGGCCAGGTCCGTGCGTTGACGACCCAACCACGAGCGAAGCTTTCGATAACTCGAAGCGATGGAAGTTCATCGCGCCAGCACTGTCGAACCGTCCAGCGAGCTCGCCAGCTTCCTGTGGGTCAGTCAGTGAGGCAACCAGACTGATTTGGATAGTCGGTTCAGCGACTTGATGGAAACAGCCAATCTTGAGCGTTGGGTGGGCTTCTAGTTGATCGATATTCGCACGGTAGAACCCGATCAAGTCGGCTACCGACAGGCCAGTACTCGCATCGATTTCAGTCGCACTCAGAGGAACGAACCAGAGGTCGCGTTCGTGAGGCCAACAGCGAGTGAGATTTGAATAAAACATACACCCGCGGCCAGGCGTTTCGTTCACGGTGGCGAGCAAGTCCTGCATGTCTCCGCTATCTTCGAACCTCGGAACATCGTCGCTAGGATGAGGGTCACTGGCTGGCTCTGCCTCTGGTTGAGCTGCGTTCCAGCTATGCGACACTTCATGGATTTCGGTTGCGGAGTCGAAAACGTCAGCCGTGACGATGTCGCTGTCCGCGTCAACGGTTGCAATACCTTTGATCCGGTCGTCGCTGAGAGAGAGACCGGTGGTGACCACGCTGAGATCCACATCGTTGATATCTGCTTCTTTCTGGACCGTCTGCCGTGTCTGATACTCGATATTCCCGCCGCTCGATTCGAACTCGTACGTGAGGTTGTATAGTGACATCCCTATCTACTCCGTTTGTATAGTCGTGTCAGCGGGCCCGAGCGGGCTATCATACGTTCCGTTCAGAACTCCTCGTCTCCTCGATGCAGTGCTGTACGAGTTCAGTATCATGCATGCTCAATCTGCGAGAGCGCCCACGACGCTCGTTCCCGAACCGCTTTCTCATCGTCTTCGTCCAGTCGCGCTTCCAGCACAGGCTTTTGTTCCGCGGCGCGAAGGTATCCGAGCGCCCAACACGCATTCTCCCGAACGGCCGGCTCGTCGTCAGTCAGCAACTCGACAAACACTGGCATGACGTGTTCGACAGCATCCGGAAAGTCCTCGGCCACGCGCGCAAGTGCCCCACTCGCATTGACCCGCGTGTACGCATCATCGACTGTGAGGAGATCGGCGATGTCATCGACATACGGCTTGATAACATCAGTATGGATCGCTGCGACCTCGAACAGTAACGCAACCGCGTTATTCCGGAGCCGGTGATTCTCAGCGGTCAACAGATGTGCAACATCATCAACGATATCGACGGCGAGACTCGGTGAGACCTCAACACACCGACCAAGCGCCGCGATCGCACTCATTCGAACACTGTCTGATTGGGACTCGTCGAGGACGACCGTCCCGAGCAGGTCCACAACGGGTGTGACAGCGTCCGGGTGCTCGCGTGCAACGGCTGCAAGCGCAGTCACGGCGTCGTCGATCCCGTCAGCACGAGCCTCGATAACCGTCGATAGGCCCGGAACAGCATCGACAGCATCACTCGGATCCGCCGACGCGATGTGTGCAACACACGCAGCAGCCTCTCGACGCGCGGACACACGCGTGGAATCCAGGTACGACGCGATCTCGGTTACTGCGGGTGCGATATCACCCGGATGCTGGTCCCCAATCGCACTGAGCGTCGCTAACGCATCGGCCGGTGAGACCAGCTGCGAGTCGCGCATCAGCGATCGGAGAATCGGGATCGCTGGCGTACAGTCGCCGGGACGCACCGTTGCGATGGACCGCAGCGCTCGCACGGCCTCTCGCTGCTGGAGCGAACTCATCTCCTCACGATCGATGAGAGACAGCACCGCTGACACACGGACTGCGTCAGGATTAGCGGACGCCGCTCGTCGAAGCAGCGTTGCCTCTTCAGCCAGCGAATCCGCCTGCGTCGTGAGCGTCGCCACTGTCTCAGCCGAGATGTCTACCACCGAGACCCGTTCAATAGCATCCATCGACACGATGAACTTGTCAGTACCTGGTTCGAACGGCGTGCAAAGCGCACCAGGCGCTTGCGACGGCTCTTCCAAAAACACTGCATCCACCGAAATAGTCGATAGCAGTGCTGTGGTCGTGCTGTCGTCGCTCGTGTACGTGAGTTCGAAGGCTGGTGCCTCACGGTTCTCGCTGAGCCATGAGGAGAGATGCGACGCATCAGCCGGTATGATACCAGCCGAGGTCGGCCGGCCACCGTCTGTCACGGGCTCGTTGACCCACGGCAACGCCGGGTCGATATCACCACGCGTGACAGCCGGCACGAAGTCCCACGCGTGATAATGCGTCCATCCATCGACATCGCTCAGGTCGAGATCATCGATGACAATGTACTCCTCAGCAGACGGGTGCAGGTCAGCGATCAGTGCGAGTCGTTCACGCCGCGTTGGAAACTGTTCGTAGTACCCGTCAGGTTGCTTCGAACCAAGCCACTCGTCCCACGAATCGCTGTGCTGACCGACGATATCGACGACGCCGGGAATCGCCGCTTCATCGGCAAGCGACTGGTTCCCGATTGCGTACACTGCGTGATCAGTGTCGTGTGCGAGGTGTCGAACCCACGCTAACGGCACCGCTTCGTGCTGCGGGTGCGCGTTCACGTCAACGGTCCAGTCACGGTCGAACGCGAAGACGATCATGACTCGTGAACCTCAGTGGGAGTGTCCGCGTGTTCACAGAGCGTGTCGAGGAGTTCCAGTTCCTGCTGGAGCGACGCGTCATCTACTGCGTCCATCTCGTCTGCGAGGTATTCACGGAGGTCAGCGAACCGGCGGGCGTACTCATCAGGGACCACGAGCGGGACGGATTCGCGTTCGTGTTGTCCGCGCTCATCGTGGAGCAACCAGTCGTCGACGCCGGTCGCGCCATCAGCGCGGTCGTGGACGTCTTGGGCCCACGCTCGAAGTTCCCGAGCGTACCGAGCCAGCGACACGGCCTTCCGCACGCCGGTATGCGCGAACGTTTCAGGCCCGTCAGGCATCGTGACGGACACGCGCTCTGTCTGCTCACTCCCATCCCGTTCCGTCCATGATGCGGTGAGCTCTATATCACCATCCTGCTGCGTTTCCGACAAGCGGACTAAGATGACACCACCACGGGCTTTCCCATCCTCTTTGGCCGATGGGAACAGCGTTGAGACGTGCATCAGCTGGTCGCTCGCATCGTCCGCCGACGGTGACCCGTGAACGGCTTCGATCTCGTACCCGTCCGCATCGAGTTCCAGGTCGAGATCGTACACGAGCGGCGTTACCATGTAATCGAATTCGTCGCCGAGGCGCTGCTCGAACTCGTCGGCCGAATGGATGAAGTAATGATTCGCCCCGCGAATCCCTGACAACGCATCAGCCAGTTCCGCGTTCGCATCCAATCCCATGCCGACGAACGTCGTGTGGATACCGTCCGCCGCGGCAGCCTCGAACAGTTCCGTCAGGCCACTCTCACCGGTCTCACCGGTGTTCGGCATCATGTCGGTCATGAACACCACGCGGCGCTCGACGCCCCGACTGGATTCCCCGTCGACCAGCATATCCATCGCTGCTTCAAACCCGTCTTCCATGTTCGTACTGCCACCGGCTGCGATCTCACGGATGTGCCGCCGAATCGCCGGCATGTCTGTCGCCCCGACATCCCGAAGTGGCTTCGCAACGTGCGCCCGGTGGTTGTAGAGGACAACACCGAGTCGGTCCTCGGCGTGCAGTTGCTGCGTGAGTGCACACAGCGACTGCGTCGCCGCCGCCAGTTTCGTCTCACCAGCAGTATCAGCCTCTTGCTTGCGGCCCTGCTCGTCGTAGTAGTACTCATCGAACGGACTGGACATCGAACCCGACACATCGAGGACGGCCACGAGGTCGAGCCGCGGCCGGTCGAATTCGGACACGGACAGCGTCGAATCGAGGCCCACCGAGAGGTACTGTTCAGTGTCACCAGTTAGTGGATGCGTACTCATCGCAGCGGCGTACCGTGGCGCGAACAACGCGTCCGATGCAGTCCGTTCACCAGTCTCGAAGTAGTAGTCATAGAACAGCCCCTCGTCACTGATGGCCTCGGGTTCCGGCGTGAATCCGTTCGCAACGTTCTCGCGGAAATTCACGACGTCTTTCGCGCCACCAGCAGCAAGCCCGACCGTTTCAGACGCCATGTCGTTCATTGCCGGAGCGGACTGCACGGACTCGTTCATCACGGGCTGTGAGTCAGCGTGCAGTTCGATTTCGTCAAGCTGGCGAGCGCACGACCGGCAAACGTAATCGGGCGTCTCAACTGTCGACGACGACTGATCGTTCCCCATTACTTGCCAGTCATCGACGGCCTCGGCCTCGACGGTGACCGCCTCGACAGACGAGTCTGCATCGAGAATTCCGAACACGTCGTCGATACCGAGTTCTTCGACGGCTGCCGCGACAGCGCTGTCCACGGTATCGATGACTTGCCCTGGTCGAAGCTCACCACCACACTTGGGGCACTCACCGATCGGTGCGTGGGTCAAGTCGATCGGCGACGCACCGAGTAACTCCGAGAGCTGGTACGTTGCCCCTGTTTCGAGATGACAGAGCGAGTCGCTGTCCGGCGTCGCAATCACTGAGAACTGTTCGCCGGACTGGTCGGCAACGAGTACCCGCGTAACATCTGTGCCGCCGGCGTTGATCTTTCGCTTGGTTATGAATTCGACTTCGATGTCGAGTCGCGCGCCTGGCCGTACATCCGTGTATATCCCATCCATAGTTTTGCCTTGACTGCCTGTCACCCGGACAGCCCGCGGGTTTCCGACGACGATACACTCGCTCCCCGTCCCTGCAAGCAAATTACCACCATTGCAGTGGTGTTTTTGCGTTAGCTATATCCAATAATATGCCTCTTGTTGATATAAATCCTTCGACAAAGCGCAATATAGAGAAGTAGGAACTCTCAATAGCTACATTGCAATGCCGATTAACCCAAGTACCTGCGGCCAATAGTACAGTCAGACACGACTAACATGCAGACAACCACCACTGTGGCGTCGAGAAGACAAACGGAACAATCATTGCGACGCCACTCCACGACAAAGCAACTGTATTATGCCTATTGACGCTGGTGACGCCTTGGTCCAAGCACTCCACGACCACAACCCGTGGTGGGACCAAGGCACCGATGTATTCGACCTGCCAACCCGGCAGAAAAGCGACTTCTATCATCTCGCCCGACCAGAGCAGCAAGGCAGTCAGTTCGAAGATCAATCCATACTCGCCCTCGTCGGTCGCCGCGGCGTCGGCAAAACGACGCTACTCCATCAATTCATCCAACACAGAATCGCAAACGGCGACGCACCGGAGCAATTCCTCTACCTTCCATTCGACGCCAACCCACTCTACCAACTCCAATCAGACGAACAGCTCCGGCGCGTCGTCCGATACTACGAAAGCCGCATCCACGGCCGAACCGCAGACAACAACCCACACTTCATCCTCATCGACGATATCCATCAAATCGAACACAGTAACAAACCAACAATCGATGGATGGGGCACCGCAATCACAACCCTACTCGAAGACACACCGGACCGTCATCTCGTCATGACCGCAAGCGCCGGCGTCCAAATCAAGCGGGAACTCGCCAACACCACCCTCGAAGCGGACCAATACCAGATCCAACCCGTTCTCCCCGAGAAATTCCGGGATTACCTCTTCACACTCTATCCAGACTTAGAAAACGAGGAGACCCGTGTGAGTCCCACCTCGCTGCGCCGCGGAGAGCACAGTCTCCCCGCCGCACTCCAAAACGGTGATCCTGACCCGTTCGTTGAAGAGCTCCAACGGAAATACGAGCAAGTAGCAGACGTCGAACGCCGCATCCAATCACAGGTCGCCGATTACCTCTCGATGGGCGGCACCATCAGTTACGAACACGATGGCGTTGTCGAATCAGCAGCCGATCTCACCACTGACGACTACACGCGCCTCCGCGAAAACGTGCAAAACGCACTATACCAAGACGTCCCCGGATTCGAATCAATTCAAACAATTGCAGATCTCGAACGGTTATGCGCGCTGGCCGCTCGCAACCGTGCGGCCGAATCCTTCCGATACCAGGATCTCGTCGAACTATTCGACGTCGACCGCCGCACCATCGCCGACAGCTACCTCCCCGCCTTAGCCGAACTGTACCTCCTCACCGGCGTTACGGAGTACGATAACAGCCGCCCGCGCGGTGTCAGGCTCTACCTCCGCGATACCGGCCTCGTCACCGCACTCGCTGACGGCAACGCATCCACTGTTCGAAACGATTTCCAACGAGAGGCAGAACTCGCCCGCATCGCAGCATTCGATCACACGATGCGATTCGCCTACGGAATCAACGCTGCACAGGGGAACGACCCAACCCCGTCCGTCCAGTACTGGCGTGGCCGCAAGGGCGAAGTTGACTACATCTTCGAAATCGGGGATACACCAGTCCCAATCGCGCTCGCTTACCGCTCCCGAGCCCGTGACGACTCGCTGGCAGCTGTCCAACAATTCAAGCAGGAATACGACACACCAGTTGGCTTCCTCCTCACCGGCGATACCGTCCAAGACACCGAGCCAATTCGAAAACTCGACGACGGCATCATTCAACTTCCGTACTGGCTGTATCTACTTCTCTGCTAGAAACACAATCAGGGCTGTCGAATCAACAGACTGGTCCAGACAATCAGCCAAACAGCCTGGAGAGGAAACCACCAGATTCGTCGTTTGACTCAACGCTTTCTTCTGCATCTTCTTCCCCTGCTGCGTTGTTCATACCAGCCTCAGCTGCACCGTCTAATAATTCATCGACAGTGTACCCTGCCCACTCGGCGAACTCTTCAGGGGCACCGATGTACACGCTGGACGCGGATTTTTCGGCCATGAATCGTTTCGGGAGACGTTTCGCGTAGTCGTGGACTTCGTACCCGTCCCGGTCAAACTCAGCAGTGATTGCCCCTGGCTCTGGTTCGAAAGAGACGCGCCCACCTTGAATGTCTCGCTGCCAGTTGATTCGACCCGTATCGTACGTCTTCTCGGCTGGCTCGTCCGCAGGGAAGTACTCGGGCTGCTCCCGGCCGGCTTCCTCGTAGAATTCCCGGACAATGCGCCGGACGTCTTCGATAGTACCCGTCCCGTCTTCCCACGGTTGCTCGGTAAGCATACGTCGCGCAACGTAACTGAAGATCGGATTCTGTCGTTCCAAGACCTCTGCAAGGTCATCTTGTGCTTCTCGGAACCCGGGATCTTCCGGATTGGAAGGGAACGAAACGTCCATACTCAGGATTTTCATACGATTCCGGAACTCCGATTTCGGGAGTGCATCGTTCGTCGTGAAAATGAGGCACGGCTGGTCAACGCTAGTCGGGGTCCAATCACTCCAGTAGTTCCGGATCGGGCTCCACCGCTGGATTTTCTCTTTTTCAGCGTCAATGATGGCGTACGGGAAGCTGGTGTCCCATTGACGGATTCCGCGAATCTCTTTCACGCCGACATCGTCGGCATCCACGCCGGAAATCACCGTGTTGTCCGAAATGAGTCGTAGTATGTACTCGGTGAGCTTGTCTTTCCCGGCGTCGCTTTTCCCCTCGATGTAGAGGTGCTGCAGGACGTTATCGAGTGTTCGAGACGGTGAGGACAGCGCCTCCGCGTACTGGTTGGCGAACGGTGCCCAAAACCCGTACAGGAACGCTTCGTACATTTGGCCCATCACCGCAGTTTCCGACTGCGTGTGCCCGTGGTTCTCCACTGTCTCGATGTAGTCCTCGATAGTTTCGAGACAGTGGTTGAGAACAGCTGGCGTCGGGTCATCAGTAGCGACGAGAATCATCTCATCATCGTCCCCGATGACGAGTTGCTCAGCATCCGGAAGCACCGACATCGTCGGAATCGTGGTCGATTCCTTGACCTGGTTGTTGTACGCGCTCAGAGGCGCAGTGATACTGTGATCCTCGACAGTCGCACCGCGGTCACGGAGCCCCGTCCCGAATTCGTCGGCTGTGTCCCTGTCGACCTTGCTCGTCCCCATCCGTATCTGCTCATCAGGGGCCCGGACACGCGGCCGATCAAGCGTCTCAGTCAGGTCCGTTTCGTGGTCTGATTCGACCAGTCCGACATCCGGCGACTCTGTGTCTTCACTGTCTCGCTCAGCATCATCGCCACTCGCGGAGTCATCAGGCTCGACGACGGTTCGGTCAGCGTTCTCGGGTTCTTCCACGAACGCGACCGTTTCGTCAGCGCCCTCAGGATCATCGACGACCGCAGTAACGTGGTCAGCGACCGATTTGAGGTCCTCGACCGCGTCTTGATTCAACGCGGCCGTGTCGCTCACGTCAAGGTCCCCTGCACCGACCCAATACTCGATGCGGTTGTCTCGTTCTTCTGGCGTGTCTGCGTCTTCGAGCGCCTCAACGAGCCCGTCGAGAAGCGTCTGGTCGCTGTACCCCTCTCTGTACTCGTCGATGAATTGCTCGAATTGCTCATCGAGTTGCGTACCGACATCGGTCGTGATAACCGAGATTTGGTTCGTGTGGTACTCCCACGAATTCCGTGAGAGGTTCGCTGAGCCGTGGACAAGTTTGACCGTGTCATCAGGCATGACAATACGGTAAATCTTCGAATGGACGGTTTTCTGGTTCTTCAGCCGAACGGTGAGTCGCCCGTCCTGGCGAAGCTCCACGAGCGACCGTGCGGTCGATACCTCATTGACTCGGTCAGCATAGTCGTCCGCATTTCCAATCAGAACATCGAGAGAATCGATGTCGTACTCGGTGAGCATCGTCACCATCAATTCGGGCGTCTCCGCGTATGTGACCGCGTCGACGTGGCGAGCCCCTTCGAACAAATCCAGAAAGTCCGCCCGTTCTTTCACCATCGCCAATCGAAACTCAGCGGCCCCCGACCCGTAGAACTCTGGCATATCGGCGAACCGATCGAACGAGATGTTCGCCGTTAGTTCATCCATACGCTACTTCCCCACTGCTTACCAATAAACACCGACGAAGCGACTATTCAGAAGTCTGTGCCGGCGCACCGTTCGAACAGGACCTTATCATAGGTCCTCCTTGCCAGAATCACTATCGACGATAGTGACAGCGTCCTCGATGTCTTCATCGGCGAGTGCTGCCGAGTCCATCTCGGATGTCTCAGCCGTCTCCTCGTCAGTTGCATCTTCCTCATACGTAGCGAACATCCGATCCACGCCGTCTAATGCTGCAGTGTAGCGGTAGAGATCTTCCCGATCGGTACGTGCGTGGTAGTATCCGTCGAGGGTCTTGTCGAGATAGTCGCTGTCGTAGAGGCGCTTCAGTGTGACTTTCGCAGTATTGTGTGGAATGTCGATTTCATCGTGAATATCTCGTGGACTGTATCCGTACTCATCATTCTTGTAGAGGAACGCAACGATATCTGATTTTGTCGTCCCCGGCGTCAGGTCAAGGTCCGGGTCGTGGTTTTCGAGTGAGACAGGCATGTAACTGATTGTAACCGATTGAAACTCATGACTCTGACGGGCGATTCAACACAACTCAGTCGGGCCGGCAAGCTCCCGGCTCGGCACCAAAATCGAATTCTACGCCCGCTTCAAAAAACGAGACATGCACATAGATAGAGAAACAATCGAGAACAGGAGTACCGATGCGGTCTTTGAACGCGGGAGAAACTACCGTGACGAGCGGCGTGTTCAGCAACTGGATCGGTTCGATAACCTCGTTACGGCGACCGTCAGCGGCTCGAATCTGTACGATGTGACTGTCGAATTCGACGGAAAACGTATCGACACCCGGTGTACCTGTCCGTACGACGGGAGCGGCGACTGCAAGCACGTCGTCGCAGTGTTACTGGATATTGCCGCCAATCCACCACAGGATGAGAGTGACCGTGTCGAGGCAGTTTTAGACGACGTGTCGACCGACGACTTGCGTAAGTTCGTCTGTGATGCACTCGCCAAACACCCTGAGTTACGCGACCAATTTCTTGCTCGATTCGGCGACGACTACAAATCGGTTGACGATTATCGGGAGGAAATTGCGCAACTGTTGGAACAGCATGCCGACCCGGTCGTATTCGAGGCCATCGACTTCTCTAGGTTTTTCGAGATTGCCGAGCAGTATCGGGACCGCAACCGGTATTTGGCCGCTGCAACCGTCTATCGAGCGGTGTTTGAGGAAGTCGACGAGAAGTACAATTGGATTGACGGTGCCTACGATCACTACGCACAAACTATCCAGACCGCACTTGATGGATACACCGACTGTGTTCTTGCGACGAACCCAACTCCTGAGGAATTCGACACGTACGCCGGTGTGTTAGAAGCTCGGGCAACGATAGAGCCTCGAATCAATGACGAACAGTTTTGGCGCGCACTTGACCATCTTGAAGAGCGATACGAATGAGCAAACCAACAGATTGATTCGCAATTGGAGCTTGCCCAATTTGACGAAAAATTACAATCAGTATAACATTGGTACCGATTATGGCGCAAGATACAGAGAGTGAGTTCAGCAATGGGGTTGAGTCTATGAAGAGTGTCTCGTTCAACCAGCCGTGAGCTACGCTGACTTAGCGATGTGATTCGACTTTGATGACTGGATAGCCCATTTCGTCGGCAATGATAGTAACAGTGGTCGTATCGGCTTCAAACTGAAGCGTCATCTTCAGCTGGTGGTCTTGGAAAAGCCCGTCAAGTGCATCTGTGTTAATATCTTCACTAATGAGCCATTTTTGTTCAATCACATCCTCATCGTGTGCCTCTGCTACCGCTGTTACGACAGCTGTGCTTAGCTCTTCGCCCTCAACTGGCTCATAGTGGAAACTCTGTTGATTACCCATGCACGGTATTGGAAATGACAACTAAAAACAATTAGTCCCACTATGTATCTTGGTAGTCACCTTATCGACCGTTCCATGAACCTGGAGAGCACAATTTTGCTGTTGAGTGTGAGTAATTAGGTAAAATCGGTTGGGTATGTAACTTTTACCCGTATATGGCTGAGAATACCACACTTACCTGGTAGATTGGCTTATGCAGGGCGGTGTAGTATATAGGATATGCCGCGATCATCAAACGTCCCCACGGATGCTGCTTTTCGTCTGTCTGATCTCGCCCTCGATATCCCCTCATCTTACCATGGTTGACCACTGTGAACGCCCTCAAGGGACCGAACTGGATGTCATTCTGCTTGATGAACAAGCCCCGATCTCCACGTATATCCTCTGTCCGATAGACCCGAGTGACAAAGAAATAGAAACAACATGGATTCGATTCAAGCAGAGTGATAGCACCCCACTGTCGGAAAACCGGTGAGCAACTCGTTAAGCGATCACTCTGCATCCCCAATTCAGAACACAAATCGTTCAGATTCAGAGAAGGGTTTCGGTCAATATGTCCTCTCAATACTCTGTACTGTCCGGCTTATGCCACCACTTTCTGGCAAAGATCCCATGCGAGATATGCGCCCTCCATCTTGCACAAGCCTATCTCCCAATTTTGGGACAGGTACCTGCGTTTCGCTGTCTTCGGTAAGAGCCTATTCGATACGGGTTAACGACCTCGCAGTAGAGATAGTATTTACCAAACGGTTTTATTTGCCGCTTGACAGGGGTACAGATGGAGTGCCATATCGCGTAGCTACACAGGTTCCTGCCCGAATCCCACGTGGCACTCCATTTCCCGATACCACTCAAGCGACATTGAGACCGTGTGCACACTAGGATATTAACGAGTAGACCGGAGACCACCAGTAAGTTTTCGCGTTCCGTTCGCAAGCACTTACGGACAGCTCATCGCCAAATACCGGGTGCAAACAGTATCTTGGCAATAGTTCTATGAAAGCGTCTTTATGATGGTATGCTAGATCCCTCGGTTCCTTCAGGGGACTTCGATTCTTTCTCTGAAGAAGTTGTATTGACACTTTCGACATCGGGATGATCTGCAGCTTCTTCAATTATTTTCCGGTCGACCGGCCGAAGCTCCACACACAGTTGATATTGTCCATTGCGCTTTTCAAATTCGAAACCGGATTTTTCTGCAGCATCATCCATTAATGTATATGTGTAGTCATCAGATGGCTGGTCAGCGAGATTCTCCTTGAACAAATCTTGGACGTCTGTATAGGTTATGCTATAATCTAACTCATGAGTTTTTAACGCCTCTCGGGTAAGGAGGATCCTAAGCTTCTCAACGCGTTCTTCGCGGTCGAGATCGCCATAAACTGTAATTTGTTCTCGCCTCTCTTCAGAGATGAGGATGTCTTCATTAATCGGATGCTCGACTGCGTTCTTATAAGATATTATAGCTTCAGTGTACAACTCGACTGTCTCGTTATTCCCATCAAGCTCATTAGCTATAGTCCGTATCACCTCTTTTCTGGTGAATTCATCACCTAATTTATTTGCAATATCGGATACCATCATCGGATCAACACTGACACTTTCATCAGATTTAGCTCCCCCCTCGGCTCGCTGGTCAAGTTGAGACTGGCAAACGATACTATTTTCATCAGACAAGCCAGACCGAGTCGATTGATGACTCACGTTTTCTTCATTTCTGTTTGTGTGATCACCATTTTCATCAGCATCAAAAGTGGTATCAGCGTCGATACCACCCGTTACGAGATGATGAATTTTATCTAAAATCCTCTGGCGACGACCTCCGTCACGGTACGAATTCAATGCCCGAGCAAGTGTCGCCCCAAGATTATCGTCGCAGTGTCGTTTCGCAAACGCCGCGAACTCGTCCTTCAACTGTGAATTTACACGGTAGCCAAGCTGAACTGTGTCACTGTGATCAATTCTTTCATTAGATAGGACTGGTGTTGAAGAAGAAATTCCCTGAGACACTAGGTAGTCTTGGAGAAGCTGTTCAGCCTCGTGGAGTAGATTGTCTTTATCCATAAATTCACGCATCGCCGATTCCAGCTCAAACCGGACATAGGAGTCCGCACAACCCCATTTCTCTTCAACAAACCGAACGAATTCATCGCGTTCAGTACGAGGGATGCGCCACCCGAGAACCTCACGAGCGGTCACTGGCCACCACCTAGATTCAGTACGTGTGGTTTCAGTGTGAAACCGCGATTCCTACTTTGTTTCTTTTCGTTGATGTTTTTGTTATCAGTATGATACCGTACAGTAGTAGTAATGAAAATAGAGCGGAGTCCTGATAGTGAGCCGAATTTTCCCCAATCACTCCCACGTAAGGCGGTTTTTTCGTTTCTGTTTCCTGCTACTCGTTTAGCGAGAGACCTTTTTTCGTTTTCTTCTTCATCAACTACAGCTGCGTGGCCAGTTCTCTGTTCAGTACAGTAGCAGGTCCACTTAATTATATAGTGATCTGTTTTTACCGATCTCCAGTCTAGCTCATCGTCATGGACATAAAGATTGTCTGTTTGATCCTGTGAGTGCATTATACCGAGGGTTTATTTTTTGCACCAAGGCGCGGCAGCGGTCTCTTCGCTGGATAGAGTTATCACTAACGCAGCGACACTCTATTCAGGTCCGAAGAGGGGAACCCGGTGCTAGCTTACTTTCTGTTCTGTGCGATTGGTGTCTTCAATCTGAGATAGTTGAGACGTATTGAGTTGGTTCTAACCGCTTCTCGAACTGTATCTCAACTATCTACTGGTGATAGTCTTTGACGATTGTTGTCAGGTTGCTCTTCGATGTTCTAAATGAATCATCAGTCGTTGTCGGTATAATTGAATCGAGTGTACCGTAACCGGATACGAATGATGTTTTAGGCAATTAGATTAATAAGGCAAGATACCGTATCCGAATACGATTATGGCAGGACCAGATCGTGGCCGCGGGATTCTGACGAGTTCCGACCGCGACTATCTCTCGGGTCGAACAAATCTTCAGGATGACAGCGAGCGAAATGCGCGAAATCGAATCCGAAACAGGACCAGAAATGGGTTGTATGATTTCGTTTATCTCAATGAGGATCTTGAGAATAGGGATGTCTCACAAATCATAACTAATTCAGACGGAATCAATGAGGAGATTTTCGAAGCAGCAGAAAATGTTGTTGCCTTTCTCTTTCGTATGTGTGCACATACGCCCGAAACTCCAGGAGAGTCGACAGATAATCGGTTTCAAAAACTCCTAAGAAATGGAATTAAAAAAGGACTTGACGATAGATACGAGCTCCTTGATTTCAAACTTGACCTACAATACGGACTACAACAAGAGCGACAAAATCAATTACTCAGACAATTAGAAGAGGGGGGCAGTTTGACATTAGCGGAACTGCGTGAAGCCCTCAACAATGACTATCTCGATGATAGCTTTCAGTTCAGACCGCTAGATCAAGATGGTTTCCCAAAAAATACAGAACCAGAAGAGACGCTCTCTCATGATGACTACTGATTAGCCTAGCGACCCCCTGTCCGGGAACGTGCGTTCCTGGACAGACTGTCCGTAATAACTATTCTTTAAGTAGCTGGCAACCCTGTCCGTATCCGTGCAAGTAGGCTGCTACGTACGGGTTTCGACAACGGGCCAAAATCTCGACCGACAACTATCTTCTACGGCTGACTACGCACAAGACGAACTCGGAGCGGGCTTGCAGGATATCGAGACCTATCGTGACAAGAGTACCGGTACGAACACTGATCGTAGCGGCTACCAGGACTTAATGGACGATGTCGAGGCCAATGGCTTGGATGCTGTCGTAGTTCATGACATCACGCGGCTCGCTCGCTCATTGCAAGATCTCGACCGAACCGTTGAGCGGGTCACCTCTCATAATACCGAGATCCATTTCGTTCGGGATAATCTCCCACCGTTCATGGGCGAAGATGATCCGATGGCCCGGTTGATGCTCCAGATGCTCGGCGCGTTTGCTGAGTGGGAGGCCCGAGTGAAGCAAATGAACACACGCGAGGGGATCGCTGCCCGCCAGGAAAATGAAGACTACCACCACGGTCCTGCGCCACTCGGCTTCTCGAAAGATGATGGCCGTCTCGTTGAGAATGAAGATTATCACGATGTTGTTGCGGCCCTGGACATGGTTCAAAAAGAGGAACTCTCGAAACGCAAGGCTGCTGAACGACTGGACTGTGCGCGCTCAACGATTGGTCGCGCTCTCGAACGGACTGAACTCTACGGTCTCTGATTTTTGTCGGTCTCACCGGAAATATAGTTTGTTCAAGATATTCGGGCTTTCCCTCAATCACAACGCACTACCCCACGATCCATTCCTACTAACCTCGGTGGTTGCGGCGTGGCTCCTCTACATGTGGCCCTACTCTCAAACCGGTTTCTGGACTCCTTTCAGTGAAGAAGTGTTCTAAACCATCATCACAATATAGCCACCAATGCCAGAGGACGGCGATTCGGACGAGGAGGAAGTGGCATCAGCTGAGGAGCTAATGGAACACATCGAAGGGAACTGGCGGGAGAAGGTCGAAAAAGCCACACTCAACGACTGCGAGCAAATCCGCGCAGCGGGGGAGTACGTCCGAGCGGCGGAAAGCTGGCAAGACGCTGTCAGCCGCGTCGCCGATGGACTGGCCGTCTCGGAGGAACGGGCAGCATGGCTCGTCGGTCTCTACATTAAGATCTTCACTGATCCGTCGAAAAGCGTCACAGGCTATGGCCTCAACATCGGAGGTATCTACTTCAGCACGGAGAAATCCGTGGAAGAACTCCAACCAGAGACAAGGATAGACTCCGTGGATGAGGCTGAGGAGTACCTCCGAGAGTACGTCGGGGTACACGCCGACGAGGCAGACATCAACGAGGTAGCGTTCACCGACGATTTGCCAGAAGAACCTCTCTACCCCTCCCTCGAACTTGACCTCAATGTCCCAACCCCACAACTCACGGGCCTCACGGAGGCGTTGGAGACTATCACTACATCGTACCACCAGCAACTGGCCACCCAACTATCCACGATACTGGACAGCTACTTCGACTCACTCCTATCCGACGCATTAGAGCCAATCGCTGATCTCGCCGGACAGTACCAAGAAATCGAGGAGTCAGACTTCGAGTTTAAGTGGCTCTCCAACGTCAAGCACGCAGCCTTCATGCAGCTCTACCGCGAGTTCTGCGATAAAGGGAACGATGCCGCGGCCGAACTCCTCGCCGCACAACTCCGCGACGAGGAGGGCATCGAGGGCTTCAAAGAGTACTTCCTCTCATTCGACGAGTACGACGAACGGCAGACGATCATTGAAGAGGCACTCGACGCCCACGCAGAGGGAAGATACGCCCTCAGCATTCCCACTCTCCTCACCCAACTCGACGGCATCTTCATCGACCTCGCTCTCGACATCGGCCTCTGGCGGCCCGACCATGATGTAACCGGGGTTGCAGTCGTCAACAAAGGCGAAGGAAGCCCCCGCCACATCTCCGAGATCGACGAGGAGTTCCGTGACTACTACAGTAGCCGCCTCTGGCCGAACCGCGTCGACATCCTTCACGGGAAACGAACCGACTACGCCGACGACGAACTCCTCTCGGCGAAGCTTATCTGGCTACTCTTCCAGACACTCCATACCACCGAGAACATCCGGTCAGCCGAGGACTTCGGAGACTACCACATCCTGCGTTCAGTAGACGAGAATGACGTACACTCCATCACGGCCATCGCCGACCACCTCGACTACCAAGAGGACTATGTCGAAGAGCGTTGTATGGTTCTCGAAGAACAACATGCGGTCTCAATCTCGGAAAATGACAAGGTCTCCATCACCGAGATCGGGCACAAGTATCTCGAAGGCGACCGAAGCCTCGTTGACTGAGGCGATGGAGTAAAGCCCGGTACCGTCTCAGCCGGCGGCGTGATAGTGTTCATTCCTACTGACCGGAGGGATATGATAACTATTCACCTTCCCCGCAGATTGGAAGTAATGAAGAAGATCAAAGGGGCTGATCACGGAGTATTTGAATAGACTTACCTAGTCAGTAAGGCGTGGTCGTTTACGAGAGATCGGGGTGTTGAGAACGTTCTAAGTATCGTTGGGCTGGTTGAGCGGTTCCACGCTGGATCCCTTCTCGAAGCTCTTTCGCCTCTTTGATGTGAACCATCCTGCGGGGCTTCCCAAACTCAATCCTGAACTGGTTCGCATTACCAAATTTCGCCTTGTAGGTACTGGCGGAACTGTTGTAAGTCGGCGGGGAATTAGGAACTCCTGCGACATCATGTACCTGTCCTTGGTTCCGGCTGAGGACACGGTCAAGTTGCTCAGCGTTTACGTCTCGGGCCGCTCCGTAGACTGGAAGGGTTCCGTATTTTGCCCTCTCATCAATGCCACCGCCACGCCGGTTGTATGTAAGGTTCCCGTTCATGAGGTTGGAGAAGCTATGGACCCCGTGATCAGTCAGATGCATACCGAAGTATCCCGACCGCGGCATAATGACTGGAAGGTGTTTCTCACGGGCGAGACTAGTTATATCTGTTATGAATCGTTCAAGCGCCTTCTCATTACCCTTACTCCAAATATTTTCGATGTTGGAGATCGTGATGGCGAGACCAGCGTAGGTTGAGTTCTCTATCTCTGATCTGACCGCCTTCTTTACGCGGACATCATTGTTGTTGTTGTTCGATTCGAATATCCCCTGGTCTACGTAGAAGTGGAGATAAGCAGTCACATTACCACACGACGGATCATCCCACTTTGAGCGAGCGAGTTTCCGCATATAGCTGTTGAACCCAAGGGTTCGACTGATCACATCCTTACCCGTAGATTTCATGACCGGTGGAGCAGGTGGAATGAGGGCAGCGTTGGGAGCGTTGCCTGCGTCATCCGCAAGTCGCTCGAAGTAGTTAGTAAATCCTGAGTCAGCACGGCTGTCGCGCCATGCCTCGTGAACTTTCCCACTACTCTGTGACTGGAACTTCATCGGGACGGCCAGGTCCTTGCTCTTTAGTAGCCCCTTCATCTGCTTCTCCACGAACGGTTGGAAGAAGGAGGGGAGTTTGCCGATAGCCTTCTCGTATTCCTTGTCACGAAGGAGATCGTAGAAGTCCCTAGACCGCCCCTGATCTCCCTGGAACGCGTAGGTCACGAGGTTCTGTGGTCGAGAATAGCGGAATAATTCGACCGGTTCATAATAGTAGAACGGGTGCTCAGTGACCAGAGACCGAATTTCATCACGTACCTGCTTGAAGCGTGGTTTAGACCGAATATCTTGCCAGCGATGACCGGGAACCATAATCGGGTTTTGTTTCTCTAAGGCATTTTTTGCAGACAAGAGTGCCTGAAGCCCCTCGGGGCCGCTCACTTCAGGGGTGTAATACGGCGCTTCGATACCTTCGATATCAGAGACTCGAACTTCATCGAGACCCTGCGAGTTTTTCTCAACGAATTTGAGCTGTTGCATTATTGATCTACCTCGTCCGCGAATTCCTGCAGCTTCTGGAAGACCTCATCTAAAGAGGACATGGGAAAAATAACTGCTCCCTCAGTGGTTTCACCCTCCATCAACGAGAATCGCTTCTCAGTCAAATGGAAGTAGAGATCGTCGTTCTTACCCTGAGCAAGCTGGATATCCAGAATCGTGTCGCCATCCTCAATCCGTTTTTTCCCAAATGAATGAAGTGGCTTCCCATTGGGATAGTAGAAGTACGTCTGCTTGTTCCGTTTCTGGCGGTATACTTCCCGAAGTTGACGGAGGCGAGTAAGGTGTTTATCGACCGTGTTCCGCGCGAGACCAGTTACTTCTATTATCTCGCTCACGGTGATTCCATCCTCCCCGTATTTCCGAACTGCTCGTCGGATCTTATCTTGCGCAAGTGTATCACTCTCTTCGTCTCCAAATCCGTCAACTGAGGGAGTGTCATCAGAGAGGTCGTCAAGTGGGTCTTCAAGATCAGAACCAAGTTCGAGAGCAGATATTTCGGACTCATCGTCTTCTTGGTGGTCATCTCGGTCAGACATTTGTGGCCACCATATCAGACGGTTTGGGGTATGTTCATGTTAAAGGTTCCGGCTATATCGACCGCATTCGAAATATTGTCCGGGACAAAACAGTACGGAAGGTCATTCACCAACTCTATTTCAACGATGGAGGTCAGAGAAAATAACGCGGACATCTAGTTTGTGGTTCGACAGTCCAGATATAACAATGAAGCTTCGTTGTCATGCCAATGGATCAGACCGCTATACTCTCTCTTATATTTTGGAATAACAACCCAATTTTCTAAGCCTCAACTGGAACGAACAGGCCGCCACTGCCAACCGCGAAGTGGTGCTCGTCATGCACGGCACCGCGGTCGCGGAGTACTTCGGGCGCGTGTTCGAACGCGACTGGGGCGGCGGACAGCCGTCGGTACCGCTGGGCATCGCCGCCGCGGTCCTGGGTGCGCTGGCGGTCGCCACCCTGGCCGCCCGGCGCGTCCGCTTCGCCTCGTAGCGAGGATACGACCTCAAAAGTGCGTCAGACGTCGTCGGGCAGGGCCGACGAACTCGCCAGTTCCTCGTCGAGTTCCGCCTCGGCCATCTTCTCGACGAGGGCGTCGACAACCTCGCTGCGCATCCCCTTGACGAACTTTATCGAGCCGACGACGAGGTGGCCGCCGCCCGAGACGCCGCCGCCGTCGACCTCCTCGGTCAGTTCGGTGACGTACCGGGGGATGTCGAGCCGGACGCCGTCCGACCGGAGGACGGCGAAGTCGGGGCCGTAGCCGATGGTGATGACGGGGTCGCCGGTCTCGGCCACCTTCGCGTCGTGAATCTCGCCGGTCGTCTTCCCCGGCGCGGGGTAGGTAAAGCGGTAGGCGTGGTTCTCGACGTCGATGGTGTAGAGGTGAGCCCCGTTGTCCAGGCGCTCGTGGTCGACGTGTTCCATCGCGGCGTCGAGCTGCTGGTCGACGTCGCGCTGGGCCTTCTCGGCCAGCTGGTCGACGAGTTCGCCGTGACGGTCGCGGTCGTCGCAGTCGACGTTGAGCACGTCGGTGATGAGCTGCTCGCCGGAGCTGTAGCGCAGCCAGTGGGTCGCGTAGTCGAGCGCCTCGCCGATGTCGCGGAGTGCGCGCTCGTCGTAGCCCTGCTCCTCGGCCAGCGCGAGGTAGTCCGGCATCGCTTCGCCCTCCGAGCGGTCCGAGAGGCCGGCGACGGCGGGCACGTGTTGCAGCTCCTCGGTGAGGTCGGGGGCTATCATCCGCGCGAGTTCGACACACATCATCCCGGTGGTGATTCGGTAGTCCTCGTCGTGGAGGTAGGGGTTGACGTGTTCCGTGATGAGCGGTTCGACGGCCTCCGGGTCGGGGTGGTGGTGGTCGACGACGACCACGGGGATGTCGTAGTGACGGAGGTTCCGATACGCGGGGGTGTCCTCCTCGGTGGACCCGTTGTCGAGCATCAGGAGGAGCGGGAGCTTCTGGCCGTGGCGGGTCCGGTCCTCCAGCGCGAAGTTCAGGTCCCGGGTCACGTCCTCCATCTCGTAGTACGGCGCCTTGCTCGGCAGCCGCTTGAGGAGGTGCTGGGGAGCGTCGCCGTCCTGGTAGTGGTCGGCGATGAACCGTTCGAGCGCCACTTGCAGCGGGACGCTCGCACAGAGCCCGTCGCCGTCGGCGTGGTGGCGCATCCGGATGGGGCGCCCCTCCAGGACGGTCTTCCGGAGCTCGGTGGCGACCTGTCGTAGGTCGTCCCACAGCTTCTCGAAGGCGGGCCACTCGACGAGCGGGTCGATGTCGGCCGGCTCGGCCGCCGCTTCGAGTGCGTCGTCGAGGTTCGCCTCGACGGCTGTCGCCTCGTCACCGTCGAGCCGCGACAGCGCGTCGACTTCCACCTGCACGCCGCCGTTTCGCTCCTCCGACCGACCCGACACCCGGACGATATCGTCGATTTCGATGTCCGGATGGGCGCGAACGCCGGCCTCCTCGAACGCCGCACAGGGGACGACGCCGGTGCCGTCGCGGACCTGGAAAATCGTGGGGCCGCCTGTCTGTTTCACCTGGACGACCTGCCCCTCGACGACGACGGTGTCGCCGGTCGAGTCGGCGAGTTCGTCGACCGTGGCGGTGGTGCCGTGGGCGACGTGTTCGATCTCGTAGTCGGTGAGCTGAATCTCCTCGAAGCTCAGGTCGCCGTCCGAGCGGACCTCGCCCAGTTCGACGACCAGCGTGTCGCCCTCCTCGTACGAGCCCGCGAGGTTCGAGTCGTGGACCAGCCCGGAGACGGTGTCGGAGAGATCGACGAAGACCCCGTAGTCAACGACGCCGTTGACCGTGGCCAGGTAGCGCGAACCCACGTCGACGTCGTCAGCGGTACAGCCGGCGGCAAGATCGTAGACGATGGCTCCCCCCTCGGGAGCCTCGGCACCGTCGTCGGTGCCAGTTGGCGAAGACATTTGGCGTCACTTCGACACTCGACGGTTTGTACTCTTCGAAATAGTTGGCTAGGAGACGCCGGCTTCGGAACCGGACGAGCCAGCCACTCCCGTTCGAATCGCCGGAAAGCCCGGCGGGCTGGACTCCGGCCCCGAGCTGACCGGCTCGGGGCGGTCCGGCGGTCAGACTGCAGAGTGGCGGTCCTTTCGACAGGGTCACCAACTAATCTAGAGCGGAACGCTTAGAACCGGGCCGGACCCACCACCTGGCATGGGGCTGTTTCGCTCGGGCGAGATTCTCGGCATCGCCGAGTCGGCACTGGAGTTTGCGCGGGCCGCGTCCGAGGACACGCATCCGAACGAGTACATGGGACTGCTGCGGGGCGACGCGGCCCGGAAGGTCGGGCTGGACCGGGACGGCACCGTCCTGACGGACGTGCTGGTCATCCCGGGGACCGAGTCGAACGCCGTGAGTGCGACGGTCAAGACGAGCATGGTACCGAACGACATGCGCGCGGCGGGGTCGATTCACTCACATCCCAACGGGGTCCTGCAGCCGAGCGACGCCGACCTGGCCACCTTCGGGCGCGGGGACGTCCACATCATCGTTGGCTACCCGTACGGGCCCGACGACTGGCAGGCCTTCGACAACGACGGCGAGCCGATCGAGCTCCCCGTCCTCGATATCGACCCGCCCGAGGAGACGTTCTTCGACTTCGACCAGCACGACATCGACCAAGAGCTTCGCGAGGAGGAGTGGGATTCGTGACCCGCGTCGTCGCGCAGGGCACGTTCGACCTGTTACATCCCGGCCACGTCCACTATCTGCGGGACGCGGCCGCGATGGGCGAGGAGCTACACGTCATCATCGCCCGCTCGGAGAACGTCACGCACAAGGAGCCGCCCGTGGTCCCCGACGAGCAGCGCCGGGAGATGGTGGCGGCGCTGAAACCCGTCGACGAGGCCCACCTCGGCCACCCGGAGGACATCTTCGTCCCCATCGAACGCATCGACCCGGGCGTCATCGCGCTCGGGTACGACCAGCACCACGACGAGGAGCGGTTGCAGGCGGCCCTCGGGGAGCGGGGCATCGACTGCGCGGTTCGGCGGGCGAGCCCGCTGGAGCGCGACGACGCCGACCGGTTGCTCTCGACCGGGCGCATCATCGACCGGATTCTGTCCGAGCGGAGCGAGTAGCCGTCCCGCGTGGCGAGGAGTTGGTCTCGGTCTCCCCGTCGGTGGGGCTCGCCGTCGCGCCTTCGACCGTGAGTGTCGCCGTCGAGACGGTCGTCCCGTCAGCGCCGCCGGCGCGGGCTTGGACCGGCAGCGAGTACTTGCCGGGCGCCGCGTTCGGCGGGATGGCGACGATGAACGAGCCAGTCACCGTCCCTATCGGGGGTTCCCAGAGCAGTTCCGGCGGATACATCTCACGGACGGAGGTCGGTCCGGGGTCGAAATCACCCTGTGTCACTTGCCAGACCGGCGGGAGCGCCTCGACGCGGTACGTGACGACGCCGACGCCGCGGGCCGTCAGCTCGACGCCGACCGCCTCGCCGGGCGCGCCCGTGGCCCCGGTGGTCGTCAGTCCGAAGTCGCGGTCGGTCCCCTCGGCGGAGTCGCCACAGCCCGCGAGGGAACCGAGCGTCCCGCCGGCGAAAAGCGACAGCACCGCACGTCTGCTTGGCATACCAACCGCTCCGTGCCCCGCGGCAAAAACAGTTAGCTTTCTTATATGAGGTCGTGCTCGGCCAGCCGGTCGACCGCCTCTTCCAGCCGCTCCTTGCTGTTGGCATAGGAGATGCGGGCGTAGCCGGGCGTGCCGAACGCGCTGCCCGGGACGGTCGCGACCTGCGCCTCCGAGATGGCCTCGTTGCACCACTCGGTGTCGTCGCCCTCGGGCGCGATTTCGGGCATCATGTAGAACGCGCCCTGGGGCTCGGGGACGTGGACGCCGTGGTCCTCGAAGAGACCCATCAGGAACTCGCGGCGCTCGGCGAAGGCCTGGCGCATCTCCTCGACGGCCTCGTCGGTGTTCGTGATGGCCTCGACGCCGGCGTGCTGGACGAAGTTCACCGCACAGGAGACGGAGTGGGAGTGGACCTTCCCGGCCTGGGAGACCAGCTCCTCGGGCCCGGCGAAGTAGCCCAGCCGCCACCCGGTCATCGAGTAGGCCTTCGAGAAGCCGTTGAGCGTGACCGTGCGGTCTTCCATGCCGTCGAACGTGCCAAGCGAGTGGGCCTCGGCGCCGTCGTAGGTAATCTCCTTGTAAATCTCGTCGGAGATGACCGTGATGTCGTGTTCGACTGCGAGGTCGCGGACGCCCGCCAGCGCCTCCTCGGAGTAGACCGCGCCGTGGGGGTTCCCCGGCGAGTTGACGACCAGCAGTTCGGTGTCGTCGGAGACGGCCTCGGCGAGGTCGTCGAGTGCGCCCTCAAGCTGGAAGTCGTGTGCCGCGGTGTCGACGCGGGTCAGCGTGCCGCCGGCCAGCTTCGCCATCGCCTCGTAGGAGACCCACGCCGGGTCCAGCAGCGCGACCTCGTCACCGTCGTCGATTATCGTCTGGAATATCTCGTAGAGGGCCTGTTTGCCCCCGGGCGTGACGATGATGTTGTCGGTCCCGTACTGGGTCAGCCCGTCGTCGTGGAGCTTCCCGGCGATGGCCTCCTTCAGTTCGGGAATGCCGTTCGAGGAGGTGTAGCCGGTGTGGCCCGCGTCCAGGGCGTCCTTGGCGGCGTCCTTGATGTTCTCGGGCGTGTCGAAGTCGGGTTCGCCGACGCTCAGGTCGACGACGTCCTTGCCCTCGGCCTCCAGCTCGGCGGCCTTGTTGCTTATCGCGAGTGTCGCACTCGGCTCTACACGTTCGACCCGTGAAGCGAAGTCCATAGTCATAGTTTTGCGAGTTCGATGGCGCTCGTGACGGCCGAGCCGCCCTTGTCCGTGCGCGCCTCGGCTTCGTCCTTGCTCATGCCCGGCCCGATGATGCCCAGCGTGACGGGGGTGTCCCGCTTGAGCGACACGTCTGTCAGCCCCCCAGCGGCGGCGTCGGTGATGACCTTGTCGTGGTCCGTATCGCCCTCGATGACGACGCCCAGCACGGCGACGGCGTCGATATCGTCCAGCCGCGCCAGCCGGTCGGCGGCGAGCGGCGTGTCGTAGGCGCCGGGGACCGAGAGCGTCTCGGCGATGGTCGCGCCCGCGTCGGCGGCGGCCGCGTGCGCCGACTCCCGCATCGCGTCGATGACGTCCCCGTGTTTGTCGTACTGAGCCACGACCAGTCCGAGCTGCACCATATTCGGTTTGGGGACACTCGCGCGTAAAGAACTACCGTTCCGTGTCGGGAAACCAGAAAGATTCTAATCCCCGCTCGTCTTGCACTCAGTAATGTCTACGTCGAGCGGTGTCGTCTCTGCCCTCCAGCAGTTCCGGGACCGGAGCGCGGCGTGGTTCGACAGCGACGACTACGCGACGCTGAAAGTCGTCGTCGCGATAACGGTCCTCTCGCTCGTCCTCCGCACCGTCTTTCTCGGCGCCCGCGTGGCCCACTTCGACGAGGGCCGGGTGGCCTACTGGGCCTGGCACTTCGGCGAGACGGGCAACTTCGCCTACCGGTACATCATCCACGGGCCGTTCATCCAGCACGTCGACCGCTGGCTGTTCGCCCTCATCGGGCCCAGCGACTTCGCGATGCGGCTCCCGGTCGCCGTCGTCGGCGGACTGCTCCCCCTCTCGGCGCTGCTCCTGCGGGCGCACCTGGACCGGAGCGAGACCGTCGCGCTCGCGTTCCTCTTTACGCTCGACCCCGTCCTCGTCTACTACTCGCGGTTCATGCGCAGCGACGTCCTCGTCGCGGCGTTCATGTTCGTCGCCTTCGCCCTGCTCGTGCGGCTCTACGACACCCGCAAACCGCGCTACATGTACGCCGCCGCCGTCTTCCTCGCGCTCGGCTTCGCCTCGAAGGAGAACGCGCTCGTCTACGTCGTCACCTGGCTCGGCGCGACCGGTCTCCTGCTGGCGAAGCTTCTGATTCTGCCGAACGGCTTCCGCGACGCCGCCGCGTTCATGCTCCCCCGGCAGGTCAACGACCTCGCGACCGCCGTCCTGCCCGAGCGTTTCGGCCGGGTCGAGTTCGCCACCGGCCCCCCGTCAGCCGGCGCCGTCTGGGCCCGCGTGGTCGGCCGGGTGAAAGGCGACGTGTGGCGGGTCGTCGGTATCGTCCAGTCGTTCCGCAAGCGCCACGACCCCGCCTGGCAGGTCGCCGGCGCCTACGTCGGGCACGTCGTCCTCGCGCTGGTCGTCTTCGGGTTCGTCTCGCTGTACTTCTATGCGCCCCGCGGCGCCGGCATCGACGGCATCGAAAGCCACCCGGTCATCGCCGCGTCGACGCCCGGCTACGTCGGGTTCTGGGAGGGGATAACGAACCCAGCGCTGTTCGGGCAGCTGCTCGAGACCACGGTAGACCGCGTCGTCGACCAGTGGGGCAACTGGCTGGAGCCCGGCACGGAGAAGGCCCGGGACACGTACATGAAGCACTTCTGGGTGTCCACCGAGGCGCTGATACTGGGGTCGCGCGTGGTGGCGGTACTCGGGGCCGTGGGCTACGTCCTCGACCGGCTGAGTGCCACGACACCCCGTCACCTGGTCCCGTTTTGCTTCTATGCGGGCTTTGTCTCCATCTTCGGCTACCCGCTGGGGACCGACATCGGCGCGCCCTGGCTCGCCGTCCACGCCATCGTCCCGCTGGCGGTGCCGGCCGCAGTCGCGCTGGGCGCCGTGTTCCGCTGGGGGTCGGCGTCGCTTTCGACCGGTGACACGTCCCGCTTTACCAGCGCGACGCTCGTCCTCTTTGCCCTGTCGCTGCTTGTCGCCCAGTCCGCCGTGGGACAGGTCTATACGAACACCACCGAGGACGGGAACCCCCTGGTCCAGTACGCCCAGCCCAGCGAGAGCCTGAAAGACGACCTCCGGGAGATGGACCGGCTCGCGACGGCCAACGGCGGGCACACCGACGTGCTCGTCTACTACGGGCAGTCGGGGGGAGAGTTCGACCAGCACAACGCCTACGTCGGACCGAACCGGGACGAGTGGGACGAGTCCTACCGGAACAACAAACCCACCTGTCTGATGTGGTACAACGCACTGCCGCTGCCGTGGTACTTCGCCGCGGGCGATATGGACGTTCAGTGTGAGAACAACGAGCGGAATCTGGAGTCACTCCTCCGCCAGAGTCCGCCGCCGGTCATCATCACCCAGGACTTCGACCCGACAGTCCCCGAGGCGGCGCTGGAGGCCGCCGGCTACGAAAACGAGACCCACCGGATGCGGACCACCGGCGAACGGAACCTGTTCACGGTCTGGACGAACGAGGACGCCGTCGGCAACGAGACGGCACAATGACAACCGCCGTCGGCACCGGGATGGCGCAGTGACAACCGCCATCGACAGCGGGACCGAGCGCTGGAACTCAAAGGCTTAAGCGGACCCCAGCGGTAAGTCCGGCCATGACACGAACCTCTCCCGGCCCGACCGTCGGCGTCGTCGGCGGGGGACAGCTCGGACGGATGCTCGGCGAGGCCGCGGCGCCCCTCGGCGTCGAAGTGGTCGTCGCAGACCCGACGCCGGACTGCCCGGCCGCGCCGGTGGTCCGGGACCAGCTCGTCGGCGGTTTCGAGGACGAATCGACCGTCCGCGAACTCGCCGAGCGGGCCGACGTGCTGACCTTCGAAATCGAACTCGCCGACCCCGACGCCATGGAGCGGGTCGCCCAGGAGACCGGAACGCCGGTCCACCCGGCGCCGGAGACCCTGCGGACCATCCAGGACAAACTCGTCCAGAAGCGCCGGCTCTCCGAGGCCGGCGTGCCCGTCCCCGAGTTCCGCGGGGTCGACACCGCCGACGAACTCCGCGAGGCCTGCGAGGAACTGGGCTACCCCGCCATGCTGAAGGCCCGGACCGGCGGCTACGACGGGCGGGGCAACGTCCCGGTATCGGGCCCGGAAGACGCCGAGGCCGCGATAGACGAGGTCGCCGGGCCGGCCATGGTCGAGGAGATGGTCGACTTCGAGCGCGAACTCGCCGTGATGGGCTGTCTGGGCGACGGCGAACGGGACACGTTCCCCGTCACCGAGACCGTCCACCGCGAGGAGATTCTCCGCGAGAGCGTCGCACCGGCGCGGGCGAGCGACGAGGTCCGGGAGCGCGCCCGGGACGTGGCGCTGAAGGTACTCGACGCCATGGACGGTCGGGGCGTCTTCGGTATCGAACTGTTCCAGACCAGCGAGCCGCGGAGCGGCTCGGAAGGTTCGAGCGGGCAAAGCCCGCAAGAAGGCGAGATTCTGCTCAACGAAATCGCCCCGCGCCCGCACAACTCCGGTCACTGGACCATCGAGGGGTGCCACACCTCGCAGTTCGAACAGCACATCCGGGCCGTGCTCGGCGAGCCGCTCGGGACGACCGAAATCCGGGACCCGACCGTCTCCGCTAACATCCTCGGCGACATCGAGGAGCGCCAGGACGCCGTGCTGCGCGGGGAGGAGACGGTACTTGCGACGGAACGAGCGCACCTCCACTGGTACGGCAAGCGCGAGGTGTACCCGCTCCGGAAGATGGGGCACGTCACGATGACTGGCGACGACCGCGACGGGCTGTTGGCCGAGGTCAGCGAGCTGCGCGACGGGCTCACTTTCCGCGGGTAGAACCGAGCGGCATTTGTCCGTCCGGACCCGAGCGCGAGGTATGGACCGACGGGCCTTCCTCCGGACAGCCGTCCCGACGGCGGCGGTCGGACTGGCCGGCTGTATCGGTGGCGGCACACCGAGCGACTACGACGTGGGGATGGGTGCGAAGGTGTTTCGCCCGGAGACCATCGAGGTCTCGGCCGGCACCACGGTCACCTGGCTGAACACGAACAAGCAGGGCCACTCCGTGACCGCCTACGAGAGCGGCCTCCCCGACGGCGCCGACTACTTCGCGTCCGGCGGGTTCGACAGCGAGGAGGCCGCACGCGACGCCTGGGGCAACAGCTCCGGCGGGACGATGTTCGAGGGCGACACCTTCGAACACACCTTCGAGGTGCCCGGCGAGTACCCCTACTTCTGTATCCCCCACGAGACGGGTGGGATGGTCGGTACCGTCGTCGTCACCGGGGAGTCGGCAACGCCGACCGAGGCTGTGACGGCCACGACGGACTGACGGAGCGGGGGCTCACGGCGCGGCCGCTCGTCGTCGGTGAGAAAAAGTGAAGTGAGCCGTCCTGAATCAGGCTTCGACGTCGACGTCGTCCTCGTCGACGTCGACGGCCGTCTCCTCTTCGGCGGCGACCTCTTCGGGACGCGCTTCGAGCGTCGTCTTCTGGATTTCGACGCGTCGGAGCGGGTAGATGTCCTTGGCCTCGCCGTAGATGGCCGAGGAGAGGCGGCCCTCGACGACCGAGTCGATGACCTCTTCGAAGGTGCGGTCCTTCGCGGTCTCGCGGACGAGGTCGATCATCGTCCGGCGGATGGCCTTCTCCTGGGAGGCGTCGGCCTTCTTGGTCGTGACGGCGACCGGCTGAATCTGGACGCGGTAGTCGTCCGTCGTCAGCACGGTGATGAAGGCCTCGACCTTCGAGGAGCCGCGGCGGACGAGCGAGCGCAGGTAGTCCCGCGTCAGCTCGTGCTTGATGAACTCCGTGTACGCGGTGTCGGAGGCGACCTCGTTGATCTTGAAGGTCAGTTTCGTGTTGTTCTCGCTGGCGTCGTTGTTCAGTTCGCCCAGCGTGGTCTCGATGGTGCGGCCGAGCACCTTGTCCGGTTCGTCTGCTGTGGTCTTGCCGAGAGTCTCCCGGTCGAACTGCTCGGGAGCCTGCACGGTGTACCACCGTTTCTGCTGTGTGCGCTTGGAGACGCTTCGTTCACTCATGGTTGGATTGTGTTGGGTCGGTCGTAAGCTGTGCTGCGACGCGGAGGTTGACGACGTAGTCGTCGACTGTCGACTGGAGGCCGCTGGTGTTGTCGCGCTCTATCGTCGTGACCACGGCGTCGCCCTCGACGCGGGTGGTCATCTCGGCGGTGTTGTCCGGGCGGACGGCCGCGACGACGCGTTCGGCGGCGTCGGGCGAGCCGAACTCGGTCTCGATGTCGGCCCGTCTCATACTGCCTCCCGGAACGCTTCGATGAGTTCCGACGTGGGCACGTCGAACTGTGCGCGGGCGCGGTCGTCCCGTCCCGCCGACTCGCCGCCGACGGCGTCGGTCGCGGCGCGCATGGTCGCGGCCACGTCCCGGCCGTCGGTCGCGCGGGCGGCCGCTTTGCCGTCGGTCACGACGAGCGTGACCGGCTCCGGCGCGTGGAAGTCGGCCAGGAGGCGGGCGACGGTGCCGACCGGCATCTCGTCCCCGCGGGCGACGAACAGGCCGTCGTACCGGCCGGTCGTCGCGTCGGCGACGGCGCCGTGGGCGCGGCTCGCGTGGGTCCGCCAGGCCGACAGCGCCGATTCGCGGACACCCTCGTGCCCCAGCGCGAGCGCGATGCCCGTGCCGGGTGCCTCGCGGGCGACCGCATCGAGCACGTCGGCGTAGCCGCCGACCGTCTCGAAGGGGCCGCCGGCGTAGGGGTGCAACGCCGCTGCGACTGTCTCGGTCGCCCGCTCGGGAGCGTCCTCGGTGACAGCCAGCGCGACCAGCGACGCGATGCGCCGGCGGTCGTCGTCGGCGGGGTCGTCGGGCAGGTCCAGCTCCGCGAGCGCTGCCCGTGCCCGTTCGACATCTCCGGAGAACGGGCCCGACAGCAGCGTCGAGTGGGCCAGTCCGTCGGCGATGTCCGCGACCGGGACGGCGAGTCCCGGACGTCGTTCGACGCCGGCGCGTTCGGCGGCGTCGGCGACCGTGCCGTCGACCGCGCCGCCGGCAACGGTGCCGGCGAGCGCGAGGACGGGGTCCGGACTGGCGCCGAGTTCGCGGGCGACGGTGTTGGCCGTCGCGGCCGGCCTCGCCGACAGCGTGTGGTCGGCGCCGTGACCGCCGGCGCCGAGCGCGACTGTGACGTCTGCCTCGGTGGACCGGTCGGGGTCGGCGAAGGGGGCGACGACGCTCGCCTGGAACGGCGTGTCGTCGGCCGTCAGTGCCTGCGCCAGCAGCCCCGTCCCGGCGAGCGCCTCGCCGGTCGCGTCGCTGACGAGCCGCACGAAGGCGGCCCCGTCGAGCGCGGCGGCGAGGTCACTGGGCGAGGGGGCTGGCGCCTGGTCCCGACCGGTAGCCGACATTACAGGAGCGAGGCGGCTTTCTCGTAGCTGTAGGTGAAGTCCTCGTCGATTTCGTCACCGCGGTAGTAGTCGACGAGCCGGCGAATCTTCGACTGCGTGTTCTGCAGGGCGCGCTTGTTCTGGTGGTCGCCGGGGTGTTCGTCCATGTGGTCGCGCAGGCGGACCGCGCGCTTCATCAGGTTTCGGAGGTCCTCGGGGAAGTCGGGGTCGGCGTCGTTGTCCTCGAGAATCTCGGTGACCTTCTTGCCGGTCGCCAGCTTGACGTTCGGGATGGACGTGCCCTGAACGCCTTCGTCGCGCAGTTTCAGGCCGATTTCGCTGGGCGAGTGGCCCTGCTCTGCGAGTTCGACGACGCGTGCCTCGATGGCGTCTTCGTCGACGTCGCTCCACTCCGGGGGTTCGTCTGCCGCCGGCTTGTCCGAGTCGGACGAGCCGCGGCGGCGTGTGTGCATTCGTGCCATAGTTGTCGTTGGAACCGCACGAACCGCTCGTCGCTACCGGTAGCGAGGCGTATCGGCATCGGCTGATGCCAAACACGGCCGCAATCCCGAGCCGCGGAAGCCCGCGGCGTGTCAGATTTGCGGTCGTGCTGTTCCCGTGGGGAACTCGCCCGTCACGGGACTAAACCGTTTCCATCTGTCCCGAGGGGTCGTTGCGGGCGGAGAACGGCCAGCGCGCTTATTAGGTCCGATTGCGTCTGTTCGTAGTATGCTTGCCTGTTCGGGTCAGGGCGACCAGCGGCGGCTACGGGCACAGTCCGGGCCGCTCGGGTTTCTGCTCGTCTTCGCGCTGGTCATCGCGGCGACGACGATCATCGTAGCGCTGGGTGCGGGGGCGATAGACGGCACACAGGAGACCCTCGACACGGAGCGAACGGAGAAGACGATGACGCAGCTCGACTCGCAGGCCGCGCTGGTCGCGCTGGGGAACTCCCAGCGCCAGCGAGTGGACCTCGCGACGGGGCGGGACTCGACGTACATGGCCGAGGAGGGGGCCGGGCGGATGACGCTGTCGTACAGGAATCAGACGAACGGGAACGAGACGGAGGTGTTCTCGACGGAGATGGGCCGCATCATCTACGAGACGAACGACGGCACCACCGTCGCCTACCAGGGCGGTGGCGTCTGGCGGTCGGACGGCGACGGTAACTCGGTGATGGTGTCGCCCCCGGAGTTCCACTACCGCGACGCCACGCTCACGCTGCCGCTGGTGACGGTCGGTTCGTCCGGGTCCATCGGCGACCGCGCCGTCATCTCCGACGCGAACACCACGCGGTACTTCCCCAATCCAGGCATGAACGGAAACTACACCAATCCCCTGGAGAACGCGCGAGTCGAGGTGTCCGTCACCAGCGCGTACTACCGCGCGTGGGGGCGGTATTTCGAGACCCGGACCGACGGCGAAGTGGAGTACGACCACGGAACCGACACGGTGACGCTGGCGCTGGTCACGCCGCTGCAGAACACGAAGGTTACCTCGGCCACGTCGAGCCTCTCGGCCAGCGGGACCTTCAACCTGAACGGCAACGCCGGGAACCTCTGTAGCCCGACGAAGGTGTACATCAACAGCTACAACTCCAGCGGGACCGACGTCGGCTACTGCGCACAGACCCCCAAAAACGAGGGCGACATCGTCTACGGCGGGGATATCGACCTCACCAGCGGCTCCGGGAGTTCGGACATCCACGGCGACGTCGTCTCCGGCGGGACCATCGACGTCGGGAAGTCGAACGGGAACGGGGCGCCGTTCGTCCACGGGAACATCAGCTACAGTGACCGCTGCGAGAATTCGCGCAACGCCTGTGACAATCGGTCGTCCGGCCAGGTGACCCAGATAAGCGGTATCGACCAGGCGCCGGCCATCAACGGCATCGTCCGAACCCAGGTCAACGAGACCCAGTCGAACAACGACAACGGCGACAGCGATCCAATCAGCGGGAACACGCTCGATTCCGGCTCCGTCGAGCTCACGGCCGGGACCTACTACCTCGAAACCGTCGACGTCGCAACGGACGACCGGGTGACGCTCAACACCACCGACGGCGACATCTTCCTCGCGGTCGAGGAGAACATCGAGCTCGGGGAGAACGCCACCATGGAGGTCGTCGGTGACGGGACGGTGAGCGTCTACGTCGAGGGCAGCGGCGGCAACGCGAACCAGTTGTATCTGGGGAAGGGGGCGAACATAACCAACGACGGTGACGACGCCCCGCAGTTCCGGATGTTCGGCCAGGACGACTTCACCGCGACCATCGGTGACGGCTCCGGCGGGAACCTCGCGAAGTACGTCGGCGTCATATACGCCCCGCCGGGTACGTCCGGCACCGGGACCGTCACGCTGGCAAGCGGCGTCATCTACGGCGGGGTCCTCACCGGCACCACGACGATAGGCTCCGGTAACGGCGGCTCCATCCACTACGACGAAGCGCTCCGAACACAGCAGGTGCTGGAACAGAGCGAGTCCATCGTCCGGGTGACGTACATCCACGCCTCGACGAACGAAGTCCGGGTCGAAGACGGCTGAGACGGTCGGCCGTGCGTTGGTAGCGGGGTGTTCGCACGCTACGGGCCCGTGAGAGGAGCGGGAACCGAGGACGAGGCGAACCCGGCCCGCCCGTTCCCCGACGCGTGGTCAGGACTCGATGCCGACCCGGATGTCGTGGTGGACCACGTACACCTGGTCGATGTCGCTCCCGGGGTCAAACGTACACTCGATGCCGTCGGTGAGGTCCGTACAGTCAAAGCCCGACTCCTCGAAGTAGTCGGTCCACAGCGTCGTCCGAGGCGTTCCTCGTAGGGACACGGAGACCCTGCTGACGTCGGTAGCCGTGCTGTTGTACGCGAGAGTCGTCCCCCTGTTTCGCCCGCGTACGAGTACGGTCGACCCGGCGAGGGACTGCCGGTCCGGACGGTTGAGTCCGACTACCGAGATGAGGACGCGGTCCTCGCTGACGACGAAGGGCGGGTCAGTTATCCGGACTCCGCCGCCGTTCGAGGTCCGGAACACCGCCCCGGCCTCGTACACCAGCTTCCGGTCTTCGTCGCCGGTGTAGACGAGCGGGCGTATCTTCCAGCCCTTGCTCCGCCACGTTCCGTCGGCGTCGGTCACGTTCACACGCATCGTGACGTTCTCGCCGGTTGCCATCTGAGCCTCACCG
The DNA here is from genome assembly GCF_025457605.1 of Haloarcula laminariae. Lineage (NCBI taxonomy): Archaea > Methanobacteriati > Methanobacteriota > Halobacteria > Halobacteriales > Haloarculaceae > Haloarcula > Haloarcula laminariae. The sequence continues at coordinate 2,117,497 of NZ_JAMZFY010000001.1, forward strand.
AGGCTGAGTTCCGTCGCGCGGCTGGGGGCGTCGCGCCGATGGATGTCCGCGAGGTTGTCCGCGAGCACGTCGAAGGCCCGTTCGGCGTTCTCCATCTGCTCGTCGTTCCGGACATCCTGAAGGGTCCCGAGCCCGCTCACCGAGATTATCCCGACGGTCGAGACGACGAGTGCGAACACCAGCACGTAGCTGACGACCTCGCTGACGGCCCGGTCAGACATCGCGCACCTCCAGCTCGCTCCCGGTGTACCGGACCTGCAGGTCGCCCCCGAGGATGGAGCTCTCCGCGAGCGGCGTCTCGACAGCGAGCCCTATCCGCACAGTCACGTCGGGGTCGGTGGTGCGCAGGACGACCGTCTCGTTGTCGTCGTCCAGCGTGACCCGGTACGGGGCGCCCGTAACCGAGTTCGAGAACGACCGGTTGGTCCGGACAGTCACGGCGGAGTCGCCGGCTCTGACCAGCCGGTCGGCCCACTCGATGTCCGAGGCTATCTGCTGGCCGGTGACGGTGAGTTCGTCCCTGATGACCTGCTCGCGCTGGGAGTCGATGTAGGACCCGCCGGCGACGATGAGACCGGTGATGAGCACCGTCGCGATGCCCAGCGAGAGCACGTAGCTGAGCGTCGTCGAGACCGCGCGCGCGTCAGACATCCGTCTCACCCGGGGCGACCCGAACGTCGGTCTCGTAGCGCAGGTCGGTCGTCACGTACGTGTACCGGACCGTCACGTCGTACAGCGCATCGCTGGACTGGAGCGTGGTGTCGAGCGACGGGAGCGCCAGGCCCGCCCCCGGATGGACGACCATCGAGAAGTTCCCGGTGATGTTGCCCGCGTTGGCAAAGGAGATGTCGTAGTTGTCCGTCGCTCCGGCCGCGAAGTGGAAGTTCTCGCCGGTCGGACCGGTGGTGAGCGCGTCACACTCCTCGCCCTGGATGGTCCCCCCCGTCACGTCGATGTGGACCGACGAGACGGTGGGGTCGTGCGTGACCTCGCAGTCCTCGGTCGTCCTCGTCCCGCTCTCGTTTTTCAGCGTCCTGACGTGAACGGTGTCGGCGTCGACACGCCAGATGCGGGCGCGCCAGCTGTTCTCGTTTCCGCTATCGAGCCCGTGCTCCTGGACCCGAACGGTAAACGCGCTGGCGTTGTCCGAAGCCGCAATGCCGGTGGCGTCTAGCTCGAAGGCCCGCGTGCCGTTCCCCCCGGCAACCCTGGTGACGTCCTCGGCGACGGGATACGCGTCCGAGCTGTCGTTGGCGAACGTCGTCCCGTTCGACTGGTAGAGCCGCTTTCCCGCCCTCGACGAGTCGTACGCGACGTCGACCACGCGGCCCGACCGGGCCCCCTGCCGGCCCGTCTGTTTGGAGATGTTGCTGATGCCGGCGTTCACGGCGGCCGTCAGCGTCGCGGTCGAGCTGTTGTCGTGGCGGTTCGCCGACCTGACCGCGTCGCCGACGTTCGTCTCGACCATCGCCCGCATCGACAGCGCGTCGCCGCTACCGGTGGTCTCGCCCCGGCTCGCCAGGTTCTCCGTGAAAATCGCCGAGTTGACGATGAGCGCCAGCGCGACGAAGATGATGGCGAGCGCAAAGGCCGCGACCAGGATAATCTGTCCCCGGTCGCCGCCGCTCAGATCCGCCACGCGACCACCTCCACCCGAACGGTGTTGTAGAGATTGCCGCCGGTGTCGGGCATCGGATAGGTCACGTTGGCGGTGCCGACGCTGGTGTCGGTCGGGCGCTCCCGGGCGTCGTACAGCGGGTCGTCGTCCTGTAGCGTCACCGTATGGGTCGCCGTGACAGCGTTGTCCGTCGGGACGCCGCTGTAGACGTACCGCCGCGTTATCGGTACCCCCTTGTCGTTCTGGAACCGCAAGTAGACGTTGTAAGCGATACCGTTCTCGTTGAACGCCCGTTCCAGCATCGCGCCGAAACGGTTCTCCGGGGGCCCCGACGTGTAGAACCGCTGGACGCCCACGTCGTGGAACTGCGCCGAGCTGTTGTTCCAGTAGAGCACCGCCGGTTTCAACACGCCGCGCTGTGACGCCGCGGCGAGGACGCCCTGCCCGATGGACTGTTGCTGGTCCTCGATGTGCTGGCTGGACGTGCTCGCCGACAGCGGCGTCACCGCCGTCATCTGCAACGCGAAGACGAGGCTCGACAGCATGAGCAGCCCGGCGACCGTCGCCTCCAGCGTGTGTGCCTGTGCCCGCATCTTACCACATCTCCACATACAGCGTCACGTCTCGGTTGTCGAGCGAGACGACCCTGACCGAGGTCACCGACGGTTCGGTGTCCGGAAGCGCGTCCCCGCGACTCAGGACGGTGTCGTCCGTCGGCCCGGTCGTATCACACTCGCCACTCGACGAGCCGACGAGTCCGGTGTCCGGTTCGGAGCTGTCCCAGCACAGCAGCTCCTGGCCGGTGCCGGTCAGATTCCCACGGAGGCTGACGTTCACCCGCTGGTTGCTCGTCGCGACGCCGAGCTGTTCTTCGAGCGGCGCGTTCTGGAACGGACAGCCCGTCGCGTCCCCCTCGAAGAACGTGACCGTACAGTAGCTGTCCAGCGCGTACGGGTCCGAGGGCGACGCCAGCGTCCCGGTCGCGAGCTGGTCCGCGACTCGGTTCGACGACACCGTCTCGTCCTGCGCGCTCTCGGTGAACGGCGACAGGATGCCCGGGATGAACAGGAAGATGAACAGCAACACCGCGAGGAAGACGCTGATACCGATGGCGAAATCGAGCGTCGTCTGTCCGCGCTCACCGCTCCCCGACCCCGGCTGACGGTTCTGTGGCTCGTCACTGCGCTGTGTTCCCATGTGAGTTGACCCGTTGTGACCCGACAACTGTTTCGTAATCGACTGTCGTGGACGTTATTAGCCATTGTGGCCGACCCACGCTACCGACTCCCGTCCCCGTGTTGCTTCGATGGGTTTAATAAAGGCCATCGGGTATCGTGTATTGCGTAGCGGGCTCGTAGATCAGGGGTAGATCACTCCCTTGGCATGGGAGAGGCCCCGGGTTCAAATCCCGGCGAGTCCATCTAAAATAAACAGCCGTGACGAAGGACGGCCGACCGCTGTTTTCTCGGCTTTCAGGAACTTACTCGACCGAATAGGTTTTTCGCTGGCTCCCTCAGCGAACGGAGATGATGAGACGGGCCAGCGCGGGGCTCGCTGTCGGGCGGTTTCTGAGAGGGAAATCTGTCGCTACAGCACCGACTTCGCCGACCGCTGTCTCGCTCTCGGTTCCGTGGGAGAAGTGGCGGGTTCGACGTTGGCGAGGTCGGCGAGTGCCTGCTAACCATAGCTGGACTGGGCCGGGATGCTCACCATTGCCGACACCGGGACCTACATCGAGGACGCCGGCTGGTCCGTGCTCGGGTCCGCCCGGGGATATCAACTGCTTTCCCGACCCCTGCACGCGCTGTGTGAAATCGAGGAAGGGCGGTGTTTTATCACTTTTCCGCTGACGGCGTCGTACCCAGCGAGCAGTCGGTTGTCAAGGCCCTCGTTGCCGGTGGCCAGAGACCCAGTAGGCTTCATAAGCCACTGGATATCGAGAGATACCCCTCATCTGAGCAGCTGCCTCTCTGGGACTGTCAGTGTGATACTGTAGTTATCGCCGGACGGCAATCGCGAACAATAACCGGAGTGAAAAGCCGGGCTTAGCAGGCATCTTCGTCGAGAAGTATTCACTTCATTAAATGCCGAAAATAGTGACTAGTAGGTGTGTGAGGGGCGTTTTCCGGTATCCAAGATTCGATCAATCGGTAGTTTTTTGTCCGCATAAATTGAGATAGAGTAAGATGGGTCACTGGAGTAGCCTCGCGTCCGATAAGGAGGGAGTCTCGAACGTCGTCGCGGTGGTGTTGCTGGTTGGCCTCACGCTGACCGGGGTGGTAATCATCCTGGCGACGGGGTGGGTAAGCATCAACGAGACGAACCAGCAGGCCAATATGGAGATCGCCGAGGAGTCGATGCTCCAGATAGATAGCACGCTCGAACAGAGCGGTGGGGGGAACACGACGATAGATGTCCCAAATGAACTCGATGGCAGGGTGACTGTCTCGAACGACCAGACATACACGTTGACGTTGAACAACAACTCGGAATGTTCGACCGGCGCCCGTCCGTTGAGCAGTATCGAGTACGATGACAACGGTCAAGCGGTTGCCTACGAGGGCGGGGGCGTCTGGCGTATGACCGAGTCGGGAGCGACGACCGTGTCACCGCCGGATGTGGCGTACACGCAGGGGTCGCTGTCCGTTTCCTTCATGAATATTAGTGGTGATATCCAGTCTACCAGCGAGTTGCGAGTGACCACGAATGCGACTGAGCAGCAGATTCACCAAGCCAATCTCTCGCGAGCGCTGTACACCGAGGGGACCTATACTACGGAGGGCCCCGACACGGAACCAGTATGTCCCCGGTCACAAGTAGAAAACGCGACACTGACGATTCAGAACAGTCAGTACGCTCGGGCGTGGGCCGAATGGGCTCGCGATAACCACAACAGTAGTTTAGTAACAGTGACGGACCCGTCCACCCTGGGTCCCGGCGACACTGTCACCATACAGTATCGTTTAGGCGACGTGTCGCCAACTGAGTTCACCGTCTCTGACCTTCGGGCGGCGAGAACGTCAAGTAGCGGAAGCGTGACAGTGAAATCCAGAGTGACGAATACAGGGGGCTTGCGAAACAGCCAGGCTGTCTCGTTCGAATACACACGACAGAACGGGACTGTGATAGCGAGTGAGTCCAAGACCCTTCGGCTCGGGGAAGACGAGAGCACGGTCGTACAGTTCAATATCTCTGACTCGGCAGTCGAGAGCGGTACGAACGACATCACTGTCCGTGCAAACAACACCATCACGAGTGAGCTTACCTTCGACAACCGCGATGGTGTCCCCAACACGGTGCTGGATGCCAGAGACGTGCCGGACAGTGCCGGAGTCGGAGCGGAGCTCGACGGAACCAACGTAACTGTCGAAAACAACGGAAACATGACCGCCTTCGAGCGAGTCACGCTGACTGTGGACGGTGACGAGCGGGCGACGTGGGACATCGTCGTCCCACCGAACGGGGAGGAGAACGTGACGGTCGGCGGCGCGCTCCCGACCGGGAACACCGGGACCCTCGAACTCAGGTTCAGTGGCCGAATCGCGACGAACGGGCCCGAGAGAGACCCATTCATCGTCGGTGAGAGCGGGTACTTCAGAATCAACTCTGTCTCGCCACCGACCGACGTTGACGCAGGCTCAACGGTGACCGTGAGTACGACGGTCAAAAACACCGGCGCCGAGAGCCTCGAAGGAGACATCACCATCGAAATCAGAAACGAGGATACGAACTCACAGGTCACGAGTACGACGGAGACGCCTGACCTGCTGGGTACCGCCTCACCGGCCGGCCCGGAGAGTACGACCGTCTCGCTCGACACCACACTCAACACTATCGGAAACTACAGTTATCAAGTCATAACACCGAACGGTACCCAGTCTGGTCGATTCTACGTCGGACCGCAGAGCGGACCGAACTTCGTCATCACCAGTCTGAGCGTCTCCGACAATCCCGTCGACCTCGGCAACCAGACGACTTTCGATGTCAAACTCACAAACACCGGCACCGAATCGGCGGCACAGACGGTGTGGCTCAACAACAGTGCGACTGATGAGACGATAGACAGCCGACGGGACATCCAACTCGACCCGAGCGAGAGTGAATCCGTGAACTGGTCCGTCGTGGCGAACACTGACAGGTTCATCAACGGTACCAACCGTCTCAACGTATCGACGGAGAATGTCACCCTCCCGACGACCCTGACCATCAAAGACCCGGACCGGTTCAACGCCGGGGACGGAACGATAACCATCCAGGAGTCGGTGAACGCCTCGATAACCATGGAAGGGGCCGAACTGGAGTACAACGGCTACAACGGGTATTCCGGCTGGTACGAGACATCCGACCCAATCGTGGTGACGCTGGTAATCGAGAACTCCACGGGAACGTACGAGCGGGTACTGTGGGAAGACGTTCCCGGCACGGGTGAAAACGTCAATCAGCCTCTGGCCGAGGCGCGAATGTACCGGGATGACCTCGACAACCCCTACACCGAGTTCCTCTCGCTGGAACCGGGAACAAACGTCTCACTATACGCGACCAGTTACGAATGCTGGAGAAACGTCGACAGCGGCGTCGACCACAGCCGTGAAGGCCGGTCGTACGACGGTTACAGGTGCACGGATAGAGGCGATGTCCGACTCGACATAAGCAACGACAGCAAACCGAACAACGTTGATCCGAACTACGTGGTCATCCGCGGGGACGGCGACCAGGTACCGAAGTACGACGCGGCCTACGAGGGGCAACTCACTCTGGAACAGATGCTTGGCCCTGGTCAGGTAGAGGAAGTAGACGGTGAAGGAGTTCTCAACCTCGGCCAGGACGAGGAAGTGTTCCTGTTCGAACTTAGCGACGAGAACGCCTTCCCGGGCAACGAAACGCGACCGGTAGTCGGGGACTTCAACGACGCAATCGCGCGGTTCGAAGTGATTAAGAAAAACAGAAATATCAAGACGCCAGCACGGTTCGAAATCATCGATGTAGACGTCCCGGCCCGTGTCAACAGCGGCGACACAGCGACGATGGACGTGACGGTTCGAAACAATGGGGGTACCGAGAGCAGTACCCCGCTCAGGATGTCTTTCGACGGCAACGCCCAAGTCGTGTCCAAAACGACTGACAAGCTCGGCAACAACGAGACTGACACAGTCACGTTTACGCTGGACACCGACTCACGCGCCACGGGTACCTACGATTGGACGGTCAAGGCAACGGAGACGGACAACGCGGAGCAGTTCGGATTCGTCACAGTGGGTAACCCACCAACGCCGTTCTTCCAGGTTAGTGCGGTCAACGGCCCGGGCGTAGCCGACATCGACGACTCGCCGAACGCAACTATCACTATCGCTAACACTGGTGCCGTCGACGACACACAGACAGTCGTCCTGGAGGCGAAAAACGAGGACACCGGCGGGTCGTGGACGCAGGTAGACGCCCAGAGCCTCGCAATCGACGCCGGAAACAGCCAGGACATCACGCTCGACCTTCCCTCCACCAAGGCGAACTATAGCTACCGAGTCGCGACCGACAACGTCACCACATCGGCACTGAGCCTGCTGGTTGGGCAGTCAAACGTCTATGTCCCTGTGGGGGACTCCATCAACATTGGGTCGGAAGACGAGGACGCAGGCTCACTCATCGAACGGAAGGGTGGCATCACGGAGCAGATGATGAACGTCAAGGTAGCGAACAACGGGACTGTCGGGGATACGCGCGACATCCGTCTCAGCATCACCAACGCCAGCGGCGCCGAGGTGTTCAATGATACCGCGGAGAACAAGCAGGTCGGAGGCGGAGACCTGACCGGACAGGGTCCTGTTCCGGCCTACGTCAACTATGACCCGAACCTGGGTACGGGGTTCTACACTTACACTATCACTGTGTATAACGACACTACAAGCGAGAGTGTCGGATACGAGGTCACTGGCGACATGTACCTACGGGAGACTTCGAACAGTGGCGGGTCCGACAGCTCGCCGGTATCTATCGATTCCGGTACGATAACTGTCGGGTGATTGTTCACCTGTTCGGAGGGAGGACGCGCCGCGCGTGTTATCAGTTCACGTTACTGTGGCGAGGCCGTTGCCGACGGGTGGACTAACAACACATCCTGATACTGTCTCCTCTCAGAAAACAGTTGACAGCGTTACTGCAGTCTACAGTGTGGAAGAGGGCCATCGAAATCCGAGTTGAGAGGGATCTATCATCAATTGACGATGCTAATATCGACCGTCGTCTCGTGGATGACAAGACGGTCTATCGGCGAACACGTGTATTCGTTCACTCCTGCTCCTTCCTGCCACCTCCCTCCAAGTACACTATTCCAGCGGTCTGGCGTCTGGGTCTCCTTAGTGTACTGGGTCCCGTTTGTGTAGAGAGAAATATTGATGCCCTCGCCCTGTCGCGTGGTGATACGTTGGTTTTTGAGGTCGCTCTGAAGCGTTACCCGGGTGTCCGACGAGATACTGAAATCTCCCCGTATCTTCGTCACCGCTAGATGGGCCGTGTCGTTGCTACAGCGCAGCGGCGGTTTTCTCACGACGACACCGCTGTCGTCACGGACGCGAAACAGCGCGCCGTTCTCGTAAATCAGTTTGGAACCGGTGTCGGTCGTCCGTACGAGGGCTCTTGTCGTGATGTTCTCTTGGGACCCATTATCGACGCTCCACCCGAGCGTTGAGTTGACGAGTTCGAGCGAGTGACCCTGCATCTTTATCGTCGTCGACCGGCGCTCGGAGCCCGTGGTCCGGTGGTCGGCCAGCGTGGCCGCGTAGTTGCGCATCGTCTCCTCGGCGACGTTTGACTCGGTCCCTTGCTGGATCTCACCGAGCGTCCCGATACCCGTGACCGTCACGACGCCGATCATGAAGATGATCGTACTGAACACGAGCGTAAAGGAGACCACATCCGAGACTCCGCGGTCGTCGGCCCGGTTCATGCCGTTTGCACCTCCAGACAGTCCCGGCTGGTGTTGTAGACAGCCTCTATCGCCCCGCCGGCGACGCGGCTGTCACAGATGTCGTTCGCGTTTTCGAACCGGACCTGTGTCCCCAGGTCGCTCGCCGTCGAGTTGACGTATATCGTCGTCAGGTCGGAACTCTGAACGAGGGCTATGCGATACGCTTCCCCGCCGACCCTGTCGGGATAGTCCGACGTGAACGAAACGTCCTGGGACCCGCCCGGCGGGTCGAACTGGTCGAGTCGGACGAAGTCGCTGGCGACCCCCGAACCGATGTCTTGTAACCCCTGTCGGACTGTCTGCTCCCGCTTGTTGTCGACGTACGACGAGCCACCCAGCAAAAGGCCCGTTATCAGTATCGTCGAGATGCCGATTGTCAGCGCCTGCGTGACCGCCGGTGAGACGGCGCGTGTGTCACCCATCATGAGGTCTCGTTCACCTGGATTGTCCGCTGGTAGCTCGTCTGTGGGCCGACAAAGTTGAGATCTACTGCAGGATTAGTCAGATTCAGATCATCTTGTACGGAGTCGTCGAACTGTCCGGCTGCAGTAAGCTCGAAACGCCCCCCAGGGTTGCCTGAATCCGGAAGGTCGAAGCTGACTTCCGAATTCTCGTTATTCGGCGGGAACGAGTGGACATCTCCTGTCCCGGAACAGGAACCTGACACGACCCGTACCGTGATCTCACCCGTGAAAGAGTCACAGATAGCGGTCGTCGCATCGGTGGTACTGAATGTCTCCACGACGAGTGTGTCAGGACCAGGGCCCCGACGCGCCCTAAGTGTATATCTGTAGCCAGATTCGTTGGTAATGTTCACGTAGATATATTTGCTGGGTGGTGCATCAGTGAGCGTGAGATTGAAGCCAGTAATACTCCGTGTCTCGTTGACCGGTTGCCACTCACGAGCGTCCCTCCCGGTCGTTCCCGGATCCTCCAGCCCGCTCAGGTTAAGACGTTGTTCGGATTCGCCGATGTCGACCGTCGCATTCACGTACACGCCGTCCTGTTGGCCGCTGACGTTCGTGTAATATCTAGAGAAAATATTGAGCGACCGATTGAGAGCGGCTGGGTCGTCAGCGTCCGCCTCCCGGACAAGCGCCCGGACGCCGCGCTCAACGCTTGCCTCCCGCTCGGCGGCCCTGTCGATGTCCGCGACCGTCTCCGAGGTGGACGCGCTCTCGGAGACCACGAGGCTGTTCGACAGCGGGATGGCCGTCAGGAACACGATGGCGATGGCCAGCCCGCCCAGCAGCAACACCTGCGCTCGGTCGTCGCTCACCATACGACCAGTCGCACCTCCACGACGTTGTACAGGGGCCCGCTTGGATTGGCATCCTCAATGTAGAACGCCGAGTCCCTTTTGATAGACAGTCCTATCGGATTACATTGCGGGCCAGTAGTGCGGTTCATGCTGTCGGTCAGAGTCACCGAGGTCGAGGCGATAGCTGCAGAGGACGGCGGGCGTCTGTCGGCTTCCCCGCTAGTCTCAGAGGCCAGTCTCGTCTCACGGGTATCACTCTCGTTGTTCCAGTAGCTGAAATAGAGATTGTACTGGTTGGCCTGGCTGTCGAAGGTCGTGTTGAGTATCGACTCAAATGGTGCTTGGGGGAACCTGTCCCCGGTGATGTCCCGTCCTGGACCGTAACATCGTACTGCCGCCTCCAGCGCGCCGGACTCGCCCGCGATGGAGAGAACGTCGCTTGCCCGCTGTTGCAGTTGCTGTGTCTCTGCGCGGGTCTCGTCCTCCCAGGCGCGGGTGTCGATAGCGCCCAGTCCGTACACCGTAGCCGTCACGACGAGAATGGCGGCGAGGACGCCCTCCAGCGTATAGGCCTGCCCACGACTCACCATACGCGGACCACCACCCAGCAGACCGGACCACAGTCGTAGTTCCGAATCCGGACGACGCGCGAGGTCGTCACGGGACTAGAGCGTCGGTACTCGCCCCAGCTACCGGAGTCGATGAGGTCCGTAGCCGGGTCGCGTGCTCCCTCCTCCAGGGTCGTCCCGTTGACGATGCTCACGTTGACGATGGGGTCGGTCCGCCTGTCCGAGGAGACGTTCGTACCGGCTCGGAGCTTGAGCCTCGTCATGTTCCCGGACAGCTCCTCTATCCCCCCGTCCTCGTCGTAGCGCAACACGTTCTGTCCTTCGTCCGTGCTGTAGTTCTCGACGACGTACGAGGCGATTCGGTCGGCCTGGGGCTGTTTGACGCCCGGTGAAGTTCCCTCGTACACCGCCAGTGCACCGGTCTGCGTGAAGACGAACGCGCCGATGACCGTCACTAAGAGGACGCTGACACCGATGGCGAAATCCTGTGTGGTCTGACCCCGTTCCCCCGTCATGCTACCTCACCCGACCGCCATCCAGACGACGAGGGCAATCGTCGAGAGAATGACGGCGAATTTTACACCGGCCAGTAGCTTAACTTCGCGTATATATCCGGCGATGAAAGACGACAGCAGCGCCTGGAGGGTGACCGCGTGGAAGAACAGCATCGACAGCGCGTCGGTGTCGATGTTCCCCCCGAACTGGCCGCCGCCGGCGGCCCCGCCCGCACCGCCGGCGCCGCTCGCCTGCTGGGTCAGCCCGGACATCACGTCGAGGAACTGGGTCTTCAACAGCGCCATGACCCCGAGCAGCGTGAGGTAGGTCATGATGATAATGACCGTCTGCATCCGGGTTCGTGACTTCCGGGAACGGTCGATCTCGTCCTGGTTCTCGGCGGCCTGAGCCGCCGTCGAGAGCACGTCCTGTATCTGGCTCGATGCCTCCTGTGCCTCCGCGATGAGCTTCACCGTCCGGGCCATCCGCGGGATGTGGTACTTGTTGTTGAACTCCCGCAGGGCGTCCTTGAGGCTGGTCCCGTAGTTCACCTTCGCGTGTATGGTCTCGAACTCGTCGGAGAGCTTCCCGGCGGAGGTCTCGGAGACGACCTTGATGGATTCGAGCAGGGTCATCCCGGTGTCGTTCGCGGAGGCGAGCTTCCGGAGGTTGTCCGAGAGGTTCCCGATGATGGCCTTGCGCGAGCGCTGGTTCCACTCGTAGAAGATTGCCAGCGGGATGAAGTTGATGTACATCGGGACGTACACCCAGAAGAACGTCCCCGAGACCGGGTTCCGTTCCATGCCGCCGATAGACAGCGGGGCCTCCCCGAGGACGATGCTCACGACCAGTGCGAGCACGGAGATAGGTATCGTCAGCCCCAGCACCAGCATCGGGTGGTCTCGGAAGAACAGGTGGGGCTTCTTGAGTATCTGGACCAGTTCGTGGGTCCCTTCCCGACCTTTGATGCGGTCGAAGACGCTGTAGGTCCCGGTGTAGGACTCGACGAGACCGAGGTTGAAGACGGCGATGCCCTCGTCGACGACGACGTCCTCCTCGTCGGAGTTCGGTCGGAGGTAGCCGTCGCCGACGGCGTCCTGGGTGACAGTAGAGACGAGCACGAGGAAGGCGATGCCCGTCAGCGGAATCAGCCCGTAGACGGTCCCGTAGATGAGCATCTGCTGGGCGTTGCCCATCATCGTCATGATGACCAGAATGATGATGAGCAGGAGCGGAAACAGCGAGAGCGTCATGTACATCTCGCCGAACAGCTCCAGCGTCTCCAGCATCTTCTCCTGTTCCTGCTTGGTCGTCCGCATGTGCTTTTCCTTCTGGTCTTCGAGGAAGGAGGTCATGTCCCCGCCGGAGTTGATGATAGAGAGCATGTCGGTGAGAAACTGCGACAGCTCGTCCGAGGGAGTCTGAATCGCCTGGTTACGGACCGCGGTCCGGTAGTCGGTATCGAAATACTCCGTCTCCAGCACGATGGATTTGAACTCCTGTGCGACCTCGCCGTAGGTGTCCTCGGCCTCACCCATCGCTTCGAGGATTTCGAGCTGGTTCAACCCGCCCACCGAGAGGGCGTACATGAAGGAGATTGCGTCCGAGAGGAGGATGTTGATTTCGCGCTCGCGCGCACTGGCACGGAAATAGGGAATCGAGACGAGCGAGCCAAAGCCCACGCCGAAGCCGATGGCGCCAAACACCACGCCGGTGACGAGGATTATGAACGGGAGTTTCAGCGTGTCGATGAGCGTCAGCAGCGTCTCGTTCTGTATCGTGACGCCGATGAACGTCGGGGCCTCGTTGCCCGCGAGAAAGATGTTCACCGCGAGAAAGCCGAGCAGGCTGCCGACCAGCCAGAGGGCCGCCCCGGCGATGATACCCACGGCCAGCGCGCGCGCGAGGAACATCTCGACGTTGTCGGCCATTCGGGCCTGAGCGAGCTTGTCCTCGACGCTGTCGACGAACTCCCCCTCCTCGTCGAAGAGCCGCTGGTAAGCGGGGTAGAAGGCGTCGCCGAGCGCGCCCCCGCTGGCGAGCTCATTTTGCCTGTTTCCCTTCGTGTCCAGACTCATCCGCTATCTGCCTCCTTGCCGGCCTTCGGGACGAACTGGCCGAACTCGGTCACGTCATCGTCCTCGTCGGCGGTGTCCCCTTCGAGCGCGTTGCCGTCCATCAGGGCGGAGACGATGTCCGGGTTGTCGCCGCTCTTGAACTTCGAGAACAGGGGGCCGGCGTTGTCGAGCACCTGCTTTGTCTCCTCGACCATCTCTGGCGGCGCCTCCGGCCGCGGGACCATCTCCTCCTTTTCGGGGTCGATGTCGATTTTGACCGACTCCATCTCCCGGAGGTCCTCCAGGGACTTCTCCAGTTGGTTGTTGGCGATGAGCGTCAGGATGGTGTCCGGGTCGTTGATGAAGGCCTGGATGGCCGCGGCGACCTCGGTGTAGGAGTTGATGCCCTGCTCGATGAGATACGCCAGGACCACTTTCCGCTTGAACAGCTCCTCGTCGAGTTTCTCCTGGGTCCACCCGCGGTCGAACTTGATGTCTTCGAGGGTGTTGGAGTTGCCCATCTGGATGTACTCGTCGGTCTCGGCGCGCCACTCGTAGACGTCCCGGACGTTTATCTCGTCGTTCTCGGCGGAGTACTCGTTTATCTCGGTCAGGGACTTGTTCCGGCGGACCTTGCTCCCGTCGACCCGGGTCTGGGTCTGGATGGAGACGAGGTCCAGCGCGGTAAAGAGCGTCTTCGAGACGTTGATGGGCTCGGTCGTGAACCGCTTGATGACCTCGCCGACCGAGTCGGCGTGGAAGGTAGTGTAGGTGGTGTGGCCGGTCGACATGACCTGGAACAGCGTCCGACCCTCCTCGCCGCGGATCTCACCCATGACGATGTAGTCGGGCCGCTGTCGGAGCGCGGCCTCCAGCAGGTCGAACTCGTCGACGTCGCCCTTGTCGTCCTCGCCGAAAGAGGGGCGAGTGACGCTCGCGACCCAGTTGCGCTGGGGGAGTTCGACCTCGCGGGTGTCCTCGATGGAGACGATTTTGGAGTTCGAAGGGATGAACAGCGAGACCGCGTTCAGGCTCGTGGTCTTCCCGGAAGCCGTCCCGCCGGCGAAGATGAGGCTCTTGTTGTTCTCGATACAGAGCCAGATGAACGCCATCTCGTCCAAGCTGAAGGTGTTCCAGTTGATGAGGTCGATAGGAGTGAACGGAACGTCCTTGAACTGGCGGATGGTGTAGTTGGTCCCGTGGTCCGAGACCTCCCGACCGAGCGTCAGCTGGGCACGCGACCCGTCGGGCAGCGTGGCGTCGATCTGTGGCTGGCGCTTGGAGATGCCCTTCCCGGAGCGCTGGGCGAGCTTGACCACGAAGTCGTCGAGGTCCGTCTCGCCGTGTTCGACGTTGGAGATAATCTGTTCGTAGTCGGTGTGGTAGACGAACACCCGACTGTTGTAGCCGTCACAGGAGATGTCCTCGACGTTGATGTCGTGTTTGATGGGGTCGATGAGCCCGTAGCCGATGAAGTCCCGTTTGAGCACGTACAGGAGCTTCTCGACCTGGTACTCGTTGAGCGTCGAGGGGTCGTCTTCGAGGATGGCGGGCTCGGGCCGGACCGAGAGCCCGTTGAGCTGGCCCGACGCCTCGGGGGCGGCCGTCTCGGCGTCGTTGAACAGCTCCTTGAGCCCGTCGAGGAGCCCGCCGGCGCTGCCCGCGCCCGCACTGACGGAGTCCTCGTAGAGGTCATAGCGCGCGAGGAGCTGTTCGGCCTCGCGCTGGATGACCTGCGCCCGGTCGGCGTTCGACCCCTTGACGATGACATCGTCCTCAGAGTACTTGATGGCGGTTTTGAGCTTCCCGGAGAGAAAGCCCTGGAGGTCCTCTTCGATGGGGTTGAGGTGGGGTTCGACGACGTAGTACTTCTTCTCGTTTTCCTTCCGCGACTGGAAGATGATGGTGCAGGCGTAGGGCTTGTTGACCCAGTACCGTTCCAGCTCCTTGAAGTGTGATTTCTTCGAGAGCGGCACCGCCTTCTCCAGGTCGTATCGGTTGACGACCGTGGTGTGGCCATCGCGGGTGGAGAAGAACTCGTCCTCGTCGAGCTCCGGGTTCACGTCGACGGTGCGTTCGTCGACCAGTTCGTTCAGCTCCGAGGCGAAATCCTCGGCCCGGGAGAGGCGGTTCTCCGTCCGTTCGGGCTCGAAGCCGAGATGCGACGCGGCGTCGAACGGGACGACGTTACCCTCGCCGTCGGTGGGCTGGTCGCCGTTGTTCCAGTCCTTGGCGCCGCTCTCGTAGTAGTACTCCTGTTTGAAGTGTTCCCAGGTGTACTCCCCCTTGACCACAGGGGTCGTCTCCGGGTCGATGTACTCGGCAAACGGTTGGTTGACGCCCTTCGCGACGCCGGCCGCGTCCCCGAGCCTATCAGTGATGGTCGTCGGCTCGAACCCGAGGTATTCGGCCCGGTCGAACGGCCCGCCGTCGTGTAGCTCGCGGCGAAGGTCCTCCCACGTGTACGCCCCCACCGTGGCGGTTCGGTCGGGCGATGTGACCCCGTCATCGACCCCGTCCGACCCTGACTCGTTTGTTTCTTCGATTGCCATTGTTGGTTAGTTCACTCCATGTGTGAAAAGTCCGGACACCCGTTCGGCGTGGTCGAACACACCGGGCAGTACGGAGTCGCGAGACACAATATACCCGGATATCTACAGCTATCTTACTTAACCTTTCGCCACATATGTCACAGATGATAGCTCGCTACCTGCGAGTTGTACCGCGGTAGCTGTGGCCTGGTTGCCAGTCTACGCGATGAACGATTCGAGACGGTTCATCGCGGTCTTGAGGTCGTCGAGCCCGGTGGCATAGGAGATACGGAGATGGCCGTCGCCGCCCTCGCCGAACGCCGACCCCGGGACGACGGCGACTTTCTCTTCCTGCAGGAGCGACTCGGCGAACTCGCCGGCGTCGTCCCAGGGGCACTCCGGGAACGCGTAGAACGCGCCGGCGGCGGGGAAACAGTCCAGGCCCATCTCGTCGAACCGCGAGAGGACGTAGTTCCGCCGACGGTCGTACTGGGCGGTCATCTCGTCGACCTCGTCGAGGCAGCTGTCCAGTGCCTCGATAGCGGCGTGCTGGGCCGTCGTCGGCGCCGAAAGCATCGTGTACTGGTGGATGCGGTTCATCGCCGTGATGGCTTCCTCGGGCCCCATCGCGTAGCCGAGCCGGAAGCCCGTCATCGCGAAGGCCTTCGAGAAGCCGTTGAACACGACGGTCCGCTCGCGCATCCCCGGCAGCGACGCGATGGAGGTGTGGTCGTGTTCGTAGGTGAGGTCGGCGTATATCTCGTCGGCGAAGACCGCGAGGTCGTGCTCCCGGCAGAACGCCGCGACCTCCCGGAGTTCGTCGCCGGTCATCGTCGCGCCGGTGGGGTTGTTCGGGTAACAGTACACCAGCGCGTCCGCCTCGGCCGCACCGGACTGTTCGAGCACCTCGCGGGTGAGTTTGAACTCGTCCTCGACGCGGGTCTGCATGTCGAGCACGTCGACGCCGGCGAAGGTCGCCCCGGGAACGTAGGAGACGTAACAGGGCTGGGCCACGGCCAGCGTGTCGCCGGGGTTCAACAGCGCGCGGAAGGCCAGGTCGAGCCCCTCGCTCGCGCCGGCGGTGACGACCATCTCCTCGTCGGGGTCGTAGTCGAGGCCGTGCTGGGCCGACTCGAAGCGGGCGATGCGCTCGCGCAGCTTCCGCTTGCCCTTGTTGGCCGTGTAGGAGGTCTGGCCCCGTTCCAGCGAGGTGATGGCGGCCTCGCGGGCCGCCCACGGCGCGGAGAAGTCCGGCTCCCCGACGCCCAGCGAGATGATGTCGTCCATCTCCTCGGCCAGCTCGAAGAACCGCCGGATACCCGACGGCGGGACGGCGTCGACCCGGTCGGCTGGCTCCAGTGTCATGGCGAGACCGACAGCCTGTCGTCGTCGTCGCGGTCGTCGAAGCTCATCCCCTGTTCCTTGTAGGACTCCATGATGTAGTGGGTCACCGTCTGCGTGATTTCGGGGATGGGCGCTATCTTGTCGCTGATGAAGTGGGACACTTCCCGCATCGAGTCGCCCTCGACGGTCAGGTCGAAGTCGTAGTCGCCGCTGACCAGCCGCAGCGAGGTGACCTCCGGGAACTTGGCGATACGGTCGGCGATGTCCCCGTAGTTGGTCTCGCGGTCCAGCGCCACGTTGAGTTCGACGGTCGCCCGGACCCGTTCCCCGTCGGTCTCCAGGGCGTCCCAGTTGACGACGGCCTGATAGCCCGTGATGACGCCGGCGTCCTCGAACTGCGTGACGATGTTCTCGACCTCGTCCTCGGTGAACTCGGTCATATGCGCCAGGTCCTCGGTCGTGTACCGGGCGTTCTCCTCCAGCAGGTCCAGAATCTCCCGTGGGCTGCTCATACAGAGGGGCGGGCACTCACTATCAAAAGCCTTGCTCAACAGTGGGAGCGTCTGACAGTGTGAGCGAGCGATATCACACCGAGATTTAATTGGGAGCGGGCCGTCGGATGCGGTAATGTTCGACGACGCGAACGACGACCCCGAAACCGGCTGGGGCCACGTCGCCACGCACGACGACGCGCCGGCCGTCATCGACACCCTCCTGCGGCTGGACCCGGAGGCCGCCTACACGAAGACAGAACTCAGCGACGAAGCCGGTGTCGCCCTGAAATCGCTGTATCTGGACGGGACCCTTGACCACCTCGTCGAGATGGGGTTTCTGGAGAAGGAAGCCGACGAGGGCGAGGAGGCGCTGTTCAGCGTCGCCGCCGACACCGCCGTCTTCGAGGCCGCCGTCGCCTTCGACGACGCCGTCGCCACCCGATTGAACGAGTAGCCGGCCGACGACGCTGGCGGGCGAATCCGACCGTTCTTTGTCGAGGGCGCCGAAGGACCGACAACAGTGGCTTCGCAGTCAAGGCTCGTCGTCGGGCTCGTCGGGGGCTCCCACCTGGTCAACCACGCCTACTTCATGCTTCTCCCGCCGGTTTTCGGCCCGCTGCGGGCCGACCTGGGACTGACCGACGCACAGCTCGGCGTCGCGCTGGGGGCTGTCGGCGTCGTCGTGACCGCGCTCCAGTTGCCCTTCGGCTCGCTGTCCGATTCACGGGGACGGACACCGGTTCTGGCGATATCGCTCGCCTTCGGCGCGCTGGGGGCGCTCCTGACGGCGACCGCACAGAGCTACGCCTGGCTGCTGGCGGCGAGTGTCGTCACCGGCGTCGGCATCGCCGGGCACCACCCGGCACACTACCCGCTCATCGGCGCCGCGACGACGCCCGACACCCGCGGACGGGCCTACAGCGTCCACGGATTCACCGGCGCGCTGGGCTTTGCGGTGCCGCCGGCCGTCGTCGCCGCCGCCGCGACCCTGGGGCTGGACTGGCGGCTGGCCATCGGCGCCATCGCCGTCGTCGGCGCGGTCTACGGCGGGGCCTGCCTGCTCGCGTTCGACCGGTACGTAGCCCGGGACATCACCCATCCGGCGAGCGACGCGGACCGCGCCGGCCGGTCGCCCGGACGCGGCCGCTCGCTCCTCGACCGCGCCCGTCGGGAGCTCCGGAGCGTGGTCGCCTCGCCGCCCATCGTCGCGCTCACCGTCCTGTGGTTCCTCACGTCGGCGGCGGGGTGGGGTATCAAGCAGTACACGGCGACGCTGCTCTCGACGGGCTACGGGTTCCCCGACGCCACCGCGAACGTCGCCGTCTCGGCGATGCTGACAGTCGGCGCCGTCGTCATATTCGGCGGCGGCTACCTGACCGACCGCTACGCCGCGGGGCCGGTGCTGGTCGGCGGGTACGCCGCGCTGGTCGCCGTCGCCGGGCTCCTCTCGCTGGGGACGGTGCCGGTGGTCGGCGCCGTGGCGCTGGTGCTCGTCCTCTCTGCGACCGTCGACGGGAGCCGCCCGGCGAGAGCCGCGCTGGCCGACGCCCTCTCGACGGACGACGCGGCGGGCAAGAACTTCGGCCTGCTCACCATCGGTATCTCCGGGGGCGCCGCGGTCGCGCCGCCGGTGCTCTCGACGCTCGTGGCTCGCTTCGGCGTCACCGCGGCGTTCCAGGCTATCGCGGCCCTGGGCGTCGTCGCCATCGCCCTGACCGGCGTAGTGCTGTCGGCGAGCGGGACGGCGCTGGTGGGTCGGATACAGCCCGGCGACTGAGACGGAGTCGTGTGGTAGCCGCCGACGGTGAGGTCGGCGATATCCGGAGAGAATCTGCACTAACCCGTACGCGGGCGTCCACCGGCGGAAGCCGCGAATTTTTACGGGAGTGCGGCGTACGCCGGTGTACCATGGTTTCGATTGACTCAGACTCCGACGTGCTCCAGCGCGGTGACGGCGCACCGGCCTTCGAACTGGCGGGCGCCGACGGCGAGATGTACCGGCTGGCGGACTTCGACGAGTACGAGGCGCTGCTGGTCGTCTTCACGTGTAATCACTGCCCGTACGCGAAGGCCAAGATACCGGAGCTGAACCGCCTCGCCGAGGAGTACGACGACCTCGCCGTCGTGGGAATCAACGCGAACGACTCCTCGGAGTACCCCGACGATTCCTTCGAGCGAATGCAGGAGGTCGTGGCCGACGGCACCGTCGGGTACGACGCCTACCTCCACGACGCCGACCAGTCGGTCGCGGCGGCCTACGGCGCCCGCTGTACGCCCGACCCGTTCCTCTTTGCGGCCGACGAAGGCGACTTCCGACTCGCCTACCACGGCCGTCTGGACGACGCACCCAACCCCGACGACGAACCGAGCGAGCGGGAGATGGCCGCCCACGTCGAGACGCTGCTCGCCGGCGAGGAGATAACCGCCGCAGAGAAGCCCTCTCGCGGCTGTTCAATCAAGTGGATGGACGGGAACGAACCCGAATACTGGGACCACTGAGACGGCCGAGAAATCTCCCCTTTCTGAACAGTGTTCTCATCGGAAACAACCACCGCTGTAATTTGCCGGGCAGGTTTATGTATCAGCGCGTCGTCTATAACTATGGACTATGAAGAAGCTCATCAACGACCCGGACGACGTGGTCGACGAGATGCTCGACGGAATGGTCGCCGCCTACCCGGACCAGGTTCGTCGGCTTTCTGATACGAACGTGCTGGTACGGGACGACGCCCCGGTAGACGGGAAGGTCGGCATCGTCAGCGGCGGTGGGAGCGGCCACGAGCCGACCCACGCCGGCTACCTCGGCGAAGGGATGCTCGACGGTGCGGCCGCCGGGGAGGTCTTCTCCTCGCCGACCGCCGACGAGTTCGAGGCGCTCCTGGAGGCCGCCGACAGCGGCGAGGGCGTGCTGGCGGTCATCAAGAACTACGAGGGCGACGTGATGAACTTCGAGACCGCCGGCGAGATGGTCGAGATGGAGGGCACCGACGTCGCCACGGTCGTCGTCGACGACGACGTGGCCGTCGAGGACTCGCTGTACACCTCCGGCCGCCGCGGCGTCTGTGGCACCATCCTGGTCCACAAGGCAGCCGGCGCGAAGGCCGCCGAGGGCGCGGACCTGGAGGAGGTCCAGCGCGTCGGCCAGAAGGTCATCGACAACGTCGGGACCATGGGGATGGCGCTGACCTCCTGTGTCACACCCGAGAAGGGCGAACCCACCTTCGACCTCCCCGAGGACGAAATCGAACTGGGCATCGGTATCCACGGCGAGCCCGGCGTGGAACGTACCGACGTGATGAGCGCCGACGAGATCACCGAGGAGCTCACCGAGTCGGTGCTGGAGGACCTCGACCTGGACGAGGGCCAGGAAGTGATGACCATCGTCAACGGGATGGGCGGGACGCCGCTGATGGAGCTGTTCGTCGTCAACCGGAAGCTCCAGGAGATACTCGGCGACCACGGGCTGGAGACGTGGGACGCCTGGGTCGGCGACTACATGACCTCCCTGGACATGGACGGGTGCTCCATTACCGTCTGCGCCGTCGACGAAGAGCTGAAGGAACTGCTGGGTGCGCCGGCCGAGACCCCGGCGCTGACAGTGAAATGAGCGACGAGGGTGCGGCGGCCGTCGCCGCGGTGGGAGCGGTCGCAGAGCGCATCGAGGCCGAGCGGAGCCACCTGACCGACCTGGACTCGGCCATCGGCGACGCGGACCACGGCGGGAACATGGCCCGCGGGTGGGCCGCCGCCGCGGAGGCCGTCGAGGACCTCGAGGACCCGGAACCGGCCGCCGTCGTCAAGACGGCCGGCAAGACGCTGCTGTCCGAGGTCGGCGGCGCGTCGGGCCCGCTCTTTGGCGGGTCGCTGGTCTTTGCCAGCACCGAACTCGAAGAGGGTATCACCGCCGAAACGGCGGTGGCGTTCGCGGAGACCTATCTGGAGAAGGTCCAGGACCGCGGCGACGCCCGCGTGGGGGACAAGACCATGATCGACGCGCTGGTACCGGCGGTCCACACGTTCAAGAAGTCCGTCGAGGTCGACGACATGACGCCGGTCGAGGCCCTCGCGAAGGCCGTCGCCGCCGCCGAGCGCGGCGTCGACTTCACGGTCCCCATCCGGGCCTCGAAGGGTCGGGCCTCGTATCTGGGCTGGCGCTCGGTCGGCCACCAGGACCCCGGCGCCACGAGCACGCTGTACATCATGGAGGAGCTGCTGGACGTGGCGACCGACAACGTAGACGCTCCCGACGAGCTGCCAGACCACGCCGAGTCGCCCACGATTCCGGACGGCGAGGTGACCGAGGACTGATGGTCGGGCTCGTCGTCGTCTCCCACAGCCAGACGGCCGCCGACGGCATCGCCGAGGTCGCCGGTGAGATGGGCGGTGAGACGCGTATCGAACCGGTCGGCGGGGACGGACAGGGCGGTTTCGGTACCGTCGCCGGCGACATCGAAGCGGCCATCCACGACGCGGACGACGGGGACGGCGTCGTCGTCCTCGTCGACCTCGGGAGCGCCGTGATGAACGCCGAGATAGCCATCGAGATGAGCGACGCCGAGGCCGTCATCGCGGACGCGCCGGTCCTCGAAGGGACGGTCAACGCCGCCGTCACGGCGACCGGTTCGAAGGCCACCGTCGAGTCGGTCCGCGAGCAGGCCGAAGCGGCCCGCGGCGTCGAGAAGCTGTAGTTACTCCCCGTCTTCGGGGGTAGAAAGCACCGTTTCGAGCGCGTCGAGTGCGGCCTCGGCGTCGTCGCCCTCGGCGACGAGGCGGACGATGTCGCCGTGTTTCGCTCCCAGTCCGGTGACCGAGAGCATGCTGTTCGCCGGGACGAGTTTGCCGCTGTCGACTATCCCGACCTCGACCGTCGCGTCGTACTCGTTGGCCGTCTGGACGAACTTCGAGGCGGGTCGCGCGTGCAACCCGGCCTCGGGGACGATTTCGACTTCGCGTTCCATACCGCCCCCAGGCCCCCGACGCTCATTACTATTCGGGGTCTCCAAACCGTTTAGTGGCCAGGTCGTCTCTGGCCGGCCGTGAGTCGGCCACTGGGGTATCTGTCCGTCGTGCTCTCGTTCTGTTGTGTCCTCGGCGTCAGCCTCGTCGACCGCTTCGGCATCGACGGGACCGTCGCCGGCTTCGGCCTCGGGTACCTGCTGGGCGAGGGGCTTTCGGTACTCGCCATCGTCTTCGCCGCGTACGGCTGTTACCGAATCCTGCTCGCGGCCTTCGACCGCCGGACCCCTGACAAGCGCCGCCGCCACGACGCGCGCAACATACTGCGGTTGACCGTCGGTATCGCGGGCATCGTCTCCGTTCTCGGCGTCGTCACCCAGCAGTGGGTCGGCGTGCTGTTCTCGCTGGGCGTGGTCGGCTTCGCGGTGACCTTCGCCCTCCAGCAGCCGCTGTTCTCGCTCATCGGCTGGCTCTACATCATGGTCAAACGGCCCTACCAGGTCGGCGACCGGGTCGCAATCGAGGACTCGAAGGGCGACGTCGTCGAGGTGTCCTTTCTCGTGACGACGCTGTGGGAGATAAACGGCGGTCTGGTCTCCTCGAACCAGCCCTCCGGACGCATCGTCACCCTGCCCAACAGCGTCGTCCTCTCCTCGCACGTGATGAACTACACCCGCGAGGAGTTCCCGTTCGTCTGGAACGAACTGACGGTACAGGTGGCCTACGAGACTGACCTCGACTACGCGACCGACCTGATGGCGGGCATCGCGGACGACTACATCGGCGACGAGATGGCCGCCCGCATCGGCCGTTACCGCGAGCGCCTCTCGGAGACGCCGGTCGAGCTCGAAGTACAGGACCGGCCCACCGTCAACATCGTCCAGCAGGAGTCCTGGGTGGAGTTCCGGCTGCGCTATCTCGTCCACCCCCGACGCGGCCAGCGGGTCCGCAACGAGCTGTACAAGCGCATCCTCGACGCGTTCAACGACGAGCCCGACCGCGTGAAGTTCCCCGTGAGCCGGAACCGGTGAGGCGAATATACGTTCGCGCGAAAGGGTGTGTCCGCCGAATTTATACCGATATAAACCACATCAACTGTAGGTGAGCCACAGTGGGAACACTCGGCACGTCGGTCCGCGTGTTGCACGTCGACGACGACCCCGACTTCGCTGAGACGGCTGCGGCCTTTCTCGAGCGGGACGACGCCCGGTTCGAGGTCGAGACCGCGACGAGCGCGAGTGCGGGACTGGACCGCCTTGCCGACGAGGAGTTCGACTGTGTCGTCTCGGACTACGAGATGCCCGGACGGAACGGCATCGAGTTTCTCGAAGCGGTCAGTCAGGACTACCCCGACCTCCCGTTCATCCTCTATACGGGCAGGGGTAGCGAGGAAGTCGCCAGTGACGCCATCTCGGCCGGCGTCACCGACTACCTGCAAAAGGGGACCGGTACCAGCCAGTACACCGTCCTCGCAAACCGCATCTCCAACGCGGTCGAACAGTATCGGACCAACCGACGGGCCGCTGAACTCGACCGGGTCCGGACCCTCGCCAGCGACATCAATCAGGCTATCGTGCGCGCCGAATCGCCGCGGGAGGTCAAAGCGCGTGCCTGTGAGATCATCAGTGCGTCCGAACCGTACCTGTTCGCGTGGATCGGCGACGTCGACCCGGACACGGGCCAGGTCGAGCCCGAGGTATCCGCGGGTACGGAGGACGGATATCTCGATACGGTCACTGTCACCACAGACGACGACCCCACTGGGCAGGGCCCCGTCGGGACGGCGATCTCCGAACGGCGGGTGGCCGTCTCGCAGAACATCGCCGAGGACCCCGCGTTCGAACCGTGGCGTGCGGACGCTATCGAACGGGGCTACCGGGCGGCGGCCGCCGTCCCGCTGGAATATCAGGACACCCTGTACGGCGCGCTCGTCGTCTACGCCGAGCGAACGAACTCCTTCGACGAGAACGAGCGGGAGCTCCTGGCCGAACTCGGCAGGGACATCGCCCACGTCCTCCACTCCTTCGACGTTCGGGCTCGCCTCCGGGAGGAGCGCGAGTTCATCGAGCAGGCCCTCGATTCGCTCAACGACGTGTTCTACGTCCTCAACGCCGACGGGACGTTCCGACGGTGGAACGACCAGCTCTCGGCCGTCACCGGCTACGGGGACGAGGAGCTCGCGGAGATACAGGCAATCGAGCTGTTCCCCGAAGGCGAACGCGAGAAGATAGCCGACGCCATCGAGGAGGCGCTCACCACCGGCGAGACGACCGTCGAGTCGGAGTTCCTGACGGCGGACGGTGAACACATCCCCTACGAGTTCACCGGCTCGCAGTTGACTTCCACCGACGACAGGGTCGGACTCATCGGTATCGGCCGGGACCTCACGGCGCGAAAGCAGCGGGAACGACGGTTGCAACGACTCATCGACACCCTTCCCGGGATGGTGTACCGGTGTCGAAACGACCCCGGACGGCCGACAGAGGAGATCAGGGGCAACGTGCGGGAGATAACCGGCTATGACGCGTCCGAGCTGGAGCGCACCGACGGGCTGTACGGCGAGGGCGTGGTCCACCCGGACGACCGGGAGGAGCGGTCCTCGGCGGTCCAGAACGGGCTCGACGCACACGAGGCGTTCGAAGTCACCTATCGAATCCGAACCGAGGACGGGGAGGTCAAGTGGGTCTGGGAGCGCGGTCAGGGGGTCTATGCGGACGACGGCGAGCCGGTCGCGCTGGAGGGGTTCATTACGGACATCACCGAGCGGGAACAGCGGAAACTGGCCGTCGATGCGCTCCACGAGACCGCACAGTCGGTGATGCGGGCCGACACGGCTGCGCAAGTCGCCGAGATAACCGTCGACACTATCAGCGACGTTCTCGACATGCCGGCCAACGGGCTCCACCTCTACGACGAGGACGAGGGCGGATTGGTGCCGGCGGCGTGGACCGACCGGACCGAGGAAATCGTCGGCGAACCGCCGACCATCGCACCCGACGAAGGAATCGCGGGGAACGCCTTCGAGACGGGCCGGTCCCAGGTCTACAGCGACATATCGACAGTAGCCGACCGGTTCAATCCGAACACGTCCGTCCGAAGTCAGATTGCCGTTCCGCTCGACGACCACGGCGTGCTCCTCATCGGGTCGCCGGACCCCGACGCGTTCGACGACGTGGACGTCTCGCTCGCGGAGGTCGCCGCGACACACGCGACGACCGCGCTCGACCACATCGAACACGAGCGGGAGCTCGAACGGCAGAACGAGCGCCTAGAGGAGTTCGCGGGCATCGTCTCACACGACCTTCGGAACCCCCTGACCGTGGCCGAGGGCCACCTCGAACTGGCCCGGGAGGAGTGTGACAGCGAGCATCTCAGCGGGGTCGCGAAGATGCACGACCGGATGACGATACTGATAGACGACCTGTTGGCGCTGGCCCACGAGGGGGAGGAAGTGACCGACCCGGAGACGGTCGACCTCTCGGACCTCGTCGAGAACTGCTGGCACCACGTCGAGACCGCCGACGCCACGCTCGTCGGCGATGTCAGCCGGACGCTTCGGGCCGACCGGAGCCGGCTCGAACAGCTGCTCGAGAACCTGTTCCGGAACGCCGTGGAACACGGTTCCACGGGTCCTGACTCACAAGCTCGTCAGGGCGCGGTCGAACACGGCGACGACGTGACGGTCACGGTCGGCGGTCTGAGCGACGGGTTCTACGTCGCCGACGACGGCCCCGGTATCCCGGAGGGCGACTACGACCGCATCTTCGAGTCCGGCTACTCGACGAGCGACCGGGGGACCGGCTTCGGCCTCGCAATCGTGCGGGAAATCGTCGAGGCACACGGCTGGCGGATTCGCGCCACCGACAGCGAGACCGGCGGCGCCCGGTTCGAGATTACCGGCGTCGAGTCCGACTGAGACGGGTGGGTTCGGGACCCCCGACCGAGGCTTTACCGGGCAGTCGCCCGCACTGCCGGTATGGACGAGACACCGCTTCCCGAGGTCACCGAGCAGTTCGCACGCACACTCGCGCCGGAGCCGGACGACGTCATCGCGGAGATGGACGACCGCGCCGACCGCGAGGGGTTCCCGACGGTCGGCCCCGCCGTCGGCGCGTGGCTCCGCCTGCTGGCCCGCCTGACCGACGCCGAGCGGGTCTTCGAGTTCGGCTCGGGCTTTGGCTACTCGGCGTACTGGATGGCCCCCGCGCTGCCCGCGGACGGTCAGCTGGTACTCACCGAAATCGACGCCGACGAACTCGATGCCGCCCGCGAGTACTTCCGGCGGGGCGGCTACGCCGACCGCGCGGTGTTCGAACACGGGGACGCCACCGACATCGTCGGCCGGTACGACGGCCCCTTCGACGTCGTCCTCCTCGACAACGAGAAAGACCGGTACGTCGAGACGTTCGAGGCGGTCCGGGGGAAGGTCCCGGTCGGCGGGGTCGTCGCCGCGGACAACGTCATCGAGGCCGTGCCCCTCGACTTCGCGGACATCCGGGCGCTGCTTGCCGGGGAGTCGGTCGAGGCAAGCGACGGGAGCCGCGGTATCGCGGACTATCTGACACACGTCCGGGACGACCCGGACTTCGAGACCGGCCTGCTCCCGCTGGGAGAAGGGGTCGCCGTCAGTGTTCGGGTGGCGTAACCGGCCCACCGGAAGACCCAACCCCTTCCGTGCCGATAGTTGACATATGACAGCTAGTGACAGTGAGTCCACGGCCGACAGGTTCGGACTGAGCGGGGCGGTCATCGAGCGGACGGCGGGGAAAGCCGAGATGGACCCCG
This sequence comes from Haloarcula laminariae, assembly GCF_025457605.1. Lineage (NCBI taxonomy): Archaea > Methanobacteriati > Methanobacteriota > Halobacteria > Halobacteriales > Haloarculaceae > Haloarcula > Haloarcula laminariae. The sequence continues at coordinate 2,144,568 of NZ_JAMZFY010000001.1, forward strand.
AGGAACTGCTTGGTACCCTCGAAATTATCCACGCCGAGCTCATCGGCCGGCACTCGAATCTGGAGCGGGAACGCGAGTACGTGACCGTCGACGGGGTTCGGGCCTACCGGGTCGACGAGGCGGTCTGGGACGAGTTCCTCGGCGAGTTCGACTTCGAGGGACCCGCCGAGTCGGCGACCCGCTACGCCCACACCGAGCAGGCCAAGCTCATGTTCGCGGCGTCGGTCGAAGGCGACGACAACTTCGACAGCGACGAGGAGGGCGTCGTCATCGGTATCGACACCGCCGAACAGTTCTGAGCCGACGAACGGACCCGGCCCAGTGACTCCGATTCTCGGCATCGAAAATTGGGGTGTATAGCTTATGTGGCAGGCCTGGCAACCACCGAGCAACTGCCAATGAGTTTGATGATAGATATACGGAAGCTGGGGCTCTTCAACAAGATGGCCAAAGAGGGGGGCAACACTGTCGCCAACCATCTGAGCCAGATGACGGGGATGGAGACCGAGATGGAGATTACCAAGATAAACTTCATCGACATTCCGGACATCAAGACCCACATCGGCGACGAGAAGCAGATCGGCATCAGCATCGAGATGGTCGAGAAACCCCACGGCTACATCCTCTTTCTGTTCAACGCCAGGAGCGCGAAGGACCTCGCCCACGGGATGATCGGCGACATGGGCGAGACGAGCGAGGCGGGCGGCTTCACCGACATGGAGCGGTCGGCCATCCAGGAGATCGGCAACATCATGACCAGCGGGTTCATCGACGGCTGGGCGAACGTTCTCGACACCACCATCGACATCTCGACGCCGAACTTCACCTTCGGCCCCGGCAGCGGGATGGTCGACCAGCTCGTCGGGGACCGCGACGACGAGATGGCGCTGATGTTCGACTCACGGGTCCACGCCCTGGAGTCGGACATCAACGTGAAGGTGTACACGTTCCCCGAACTGGAGGAACTCGTCGGCCTGATGCAGGAAATCGAGGTCTGAAAGCCGGTCCCGCTCGAACGGGTGGCTCGACCGAACGAGCGCAGTCCCGTCGTCGCAGGTGAGCGCCCGAAGGACTGCCACAACGTCCCAGAGGAGCGCGTGACCGCAGTGATTGCGTCCAGTTCTGTGCGGCCATACCAGTGGACAGCTACCGGCGGGATTCGCCCGACCCTGCGGTGGCACTCGCGGAGACAACAACGCCAGTGGGGTTTCTCGAAGTTCCACGAGGTATATGGTGACACCACACATGAACACGAGCATGGAGTTACTCTCGGAGCATCCGGTTCCCGAACACGCCCGCGCGGTGAAAGCCGAGGCCCGCGAGTTCGCCCAGGAACACATCGCGCCCGTCGCCGCCGACTACTACGAGTCCGGCGAGTACCCCTGGGAAGTCCTCGAAGCGGGGATGGACGCTGGCCTCGTCGGCCAGGACCTCGGCGAGGAGGTCGGCGGGAAAGGGTACGACCTCCAGCAGGTGCTCGCCATCGCCGAGGAGTTCTACCGGGCCGACGCCGGCATCGCGCTGACGCTCCAGCTGGCGAGCTTCGGGGCCGAGATCGTCGAGGACCACGGCAGCGAGGCCCAGGCCGAGGAATTCCTCCGACCCGTCGCCGAGAACGAGCAGATTACCGGCCTCGCCGTCTCCGAGCCCGAGACGGGAAGCGACCTCGCGGGGATGACGACCAGCGCCGAGAAGGACGGCGACGAGTGGGTCATAAACGGCGAGAAGTACTGGATCGGCAACGGCGTCGAGGCCGACTGGATCACCCTCTACGCGAAGACCGGCGACGACCCGGACAACCGCTACGGCAACTACTCGATGTTCATCGTCCCCACGGACGCCGAGGGCTACCACGCCGAGCACATCCCGGAGAAGATGGCCTTCCGGGCCTCGAAGCAGGCCCACATCGTCCTCGACGACTGCCGCATCCCCGAGGACCACCTCGTCGGCGTCGAGGGCGCCGGCTTCTACATGCTCGCGGAGTTCTTCAACCACGGGCGGGTCATCGTCGCCGGCCACGGCGTCGGCCTCGCCGCCGCGGCCATCGAGGAGGCCTGGGAGTTCGTCCACGACCGCGAGGCATTCGGCCGCACCGTCGACGAGTTCCAGTCCGTCCAGCACAAGCTCGCCGACATGCAACTGCAGCTCCAGTCGGCCCGCTCGCTGGCCTGGGACGCGGCCGAGCGCGTCGCCAACCAGGAGAACGCCGGCTACTGGGCCGCGCTGGCCAAGACCGCGGCGACGGAGGCCGCCACGGAGTGTTCCCAGATGGGGATGCAGCTCCACGGCGGCCGCTCGGTGCTGCTGGAGAACCGCATCTCCCGGGTGTTCCGGGACGCCCGCATCCCGGTCATCTACGAGGGCGCCAACGACATCCAGCGCAACCTCATCTACCGGCAGACGCCCCAGTAGAGCCCGACAGCGACCACAACTAGTTCGGACCCACCCTTTTCTCTTCACGCGCCTTACACCCGGTATGGAGTCTCCCGAAGTCACGTTCCTGGACCGCGGTCGCGTCATGGCCGACCGGAGCTTCGTCGTCGACGGGGCGAGCGTCGCGACGGCCTCGAATCGAGACCCCGACCACGAGTACGAGGAGTACGTCGTCTGGAACCTCGTCATCGAGACGCCCGAGCGGACGATACTGTGGGACACCGGCTCACACCCAGAGGCGGGCGACGGCTACTGGCCCGACCCGCTGTACGGGGCCTTCGCCCACGTCGACGCGGCCGACCATGCCCTCGAAGGCGACCTGGCCGACGCTGGCTACGCGCTCGACGATATCGACGCCGTGGTGATGAGCCACCTCCATCTGGACCACGCTGGCGGTCTGGCGAACTTCGCCGGGACGGACGTGCCAATCTACGTCCACCGCGAGGAACTCCCCTACGCCTACTACAGCGCCAAGACCGACGAGGGCTCCATCGCCTACCTGGCCAGTGACTTCGACCGCGACCTGAACTGGGAGGTCGTCCACGGCGACAGCTATCAGCTCGCCGACGGCGTCGAACTCCTCCATCTCCCCGGTCACACGCCCGGGCTGCTCGGGGCGCTCATCGAACGCCCCGACGACCCGTTGCTCGTGGTCGGCGACGAGGCCTACGTCGAGGCCAACTACGCGGGCCAGCCGATGGCGACGAGCCTGCTGTGGAGCAACGCGGCCTGGCGCGAGAGCCTGGCCCGCTGTCGGGACATCCAGCGCCGGACGGGCGCCGAAACGCTGCTGGGCCACGACCTGTCGGTCTTCGAGTCTGTCAGCGATAGCGACCACTGAGACGCAACGTCGGTCCCGCGAGTGCAGTTCGCTCGGTACGACAGTAAGGTGGGGAGTCAGTCGGTCGGGCGCAGAGTCAGCGTCTCGCCGTCCCGCGTCCGGACCAGCCATCGGTCGTCGCTGCGGTCGACGACGGTCCAGAGCCCGAACTGGAAGTGGAGTTCGAACTCCACGGGGTTGACGCGCTGATCGGTCTCGGCGATGCGGTACGCCGTGGCCTCGGCGGCGCTCACTGTTCGACCAGCCCGTACCGCCGCTCCAGGTGGTCGACGATGTAGTCGACGGTCGCGGGGTCGTACGTCCAGAAGCCGTAGAACTCCCGCGGGTCGCGCTCCTCGGCCAGCAGCGCGCACTTCTGGGTAGTCGCGTCGTCGCTCGCGCCGTCGTCGAAGACGACGAACCACGACCTGGCTATCTCCTCGCTCCGGTCGAGGTGGAGCCGGAAGGTGCTGTGTGCCGGCGGGTCGATGTCTGGTACGGCGTAGGCGTGGACGTCGACCGCCGAGTCGCCGAGCCGCTCGTACAGGTCCCGTTCGCCCTGCAGCGTCGAGAGCGTCTGGAAGCCGGCGTGCAGCGCCCCCTCGCCGACCCGCCAGGCGCGGTCCTCTATCTCGCGGGACGCGGCGACCATCCGCCCGATGGACCAGGAGGTAAACAGCGTCTCGTCCAGGTAATCGAGGAGACCGGCCGCGTCGTCCCCGCCAAGGACGCTGTCGCGGTCGTCGAGCGAGTCGTAGAAGGAGTCGATATCGGTCGCCGTGTACACGCCGTCGCCGTCCGAGAGCGTCAGGAACTCGCCGGGGCGGCCGCTACCGGTCGTCTCGCTGACGACGCTGACGTTCCGGTCGGCGAACCGGTCCCGGAGGTCCTCGACGACCGACGCGTCGGCGTTGAAAACCGTGAGCGTGCGCTCGTGGGCCGCGACGCCGGCGATGAGCTCGCTGAGCGACATTCGAGTCGGAAGGAAGTCAGGAACGGCATTAGGCCTTCCGACGAGCGGGGGACCAACTGGCCGACCGACCCGCGCCCGCTGACAGTCCCAGCATAGGTCCGGACCTGCCGAGCGGATGACCTATCGGTATTAGAATATTTCGTGGCGCCGAAAACAGTCAAAATTAATCATCATCGTTCCCCCGAACTTGGGTGCCTTCGTTGGAATAATAACGATTAATGGACCTTGATATAGTGGAAAATCTTTAGTCGTGGCCCCCCAACCAACCGATACGGCACCACAGCTGGGGCCGAGGATTTCACAATGACAGACAACGAACTAATCTGGCGAATCGCGGGCGGTTCCGGTGACGGAATCGACTCGACCAGTCAGAACTTCGCGAAGGCCCTGATGCGTTCGGGACTTCACGTTTTCACACACCGGCATTACCCGTCGCGTATCCGCGGTGGCCACACGTACGTCGAAGTACGCGCGAAGGACGAGGATGTACAGTCCCGCGGTGACGGTTACAACTTCCTGCTCGCGCTGGGCGACTCCTTCGCCCGGAACCCGCAGGACGAGGCCTACTACGGGAAGGAAGAGCTGAAGCCGCTGTACGAGAACTTCGACGACCTCCGCGAGGGCGGCGTCCTCCTCTACGACGAGGGGCTGCTCGACGAGGAAGACGTCGAGGAGATCGAACTCGAAGAGGCCGCCGAGGAGAACGGCTGGCACGTCGTTCCGATGGACCTCCGCGGAATCGCGAAGGAACACGGCCGCGAGATCATGCGCAACACGGCCGGTATCGGCGCGACCGCCGCCATCCTCGACATCGGCACCGAGGAGTTCGAGGAGCTCATCAGGCAGAACATGTCCGGCGACATGCAGGAAGCGAACCTCAACGTCCTGCAGGACGCCTACGAGGCCGCCTCCGAACTCGACATCGACCACGACATCGAGGTCCCGGAGGGCTCCCACGACGAGGAGCAGGTCATTCTTTCGGGCTCTAACGCTATCTCCTATGGCGCCCTCGACGAGGGCTGTCGGTTCATCTCGGGCTATCCGATGACGCCGTGGACGGACGTCTTCACCATCATGTCCCAGCACCTGCCCGAGTTCGGCGGTATCTCCGAGCAGGTCGAGGACGAGATCGCCGCCGCGGCGCTCGCCCTCGGCGCGTCCCACACGGGCGTGAAGGCGATGTCCGGCTCCTCGGGCGGCGGGTTCGCCCTGATGTCCGAGCCGCTGGGCCTGGCCGAGATGACCGAGACGCCCATCGTGCTGGTCGAAGCGATGCGCGCCGGTCCCTCGACCGGGATGCCGACCAAGCCCGAACAGGCCGACCTCGAACACGTCCTGTACACCTCACAGGGCGACTCCGCGCGGGTCGTGTTCGCGCCCGCGAACATCCGCGAGTGTTACACGCAGACTCGCGCCGCGTTCCGCATCGCCTACGAGTACCAGATTCCGGCCATCGTCATCTACGACCAGAAGATTCAGGGCGAACTCCGGAACCTGCCGGCGAGTCACTTCGACGAGGAGCCAAACGCCGACCCCGGCTCCGTCCTCACCGAGGAGGAGATTCAGGACGCCGCCCACCACGCGTCGGGCAAGTTCCAGCGCTTCCTCCACGAGCCCGAGGACGGCTCGAACGTGAGCCCCCGCTCGGTCCCCGGCCAGAAGGACGGCCGCTATCTGGCGACCGGGAACGAGCACACCCCGGAGGGCCACATCAGCGAGGACCCCAACAACCGCATCGCCCAGATGGAGCGCCGCCTGGGCAAGCTCGACGATATCCGCGCCGACCTCGACGAGAACGCCTCCCACCAGGCCTACTACGGCCCCGACGAGGCCGACTACGGTATCCTCGTCTGGGGGAGCCAGCAGGACACGGCCTTCGAGGCCGTCGACCGACTCAACGAGAACGGCCACTCCGTCAAGGCGCTCGGCGTCTCCGACATGGCCCCGTACCCGGTCGAGGAAGTCTCCGAGTGGCTCGACTCCGTCGACCAGGCGCTGGTCGTCGAGATGAACGCCACGGCCCAGTTCCGCGGGCTGACCCAGAAGGAGATCGGCAAGTACGGCGACAAGCTGTCCAGCCTGCTGAAGTACAACGGCAACCCGTTCGAGCCCGCCGAGATCGTCGACGGGTTCGAGTCCAGCATCAACGGCGAGGAACTCGCCGCGACCAACATGAAGTACCTGCCAGCGGCAGGTGACTAACCTATGAGTGCATTCAGCGCAATCGGCGACGACCGCGAGATAGACAGAGACGAGTTCACGCCAGGCATCGAGCCACAGGCCACCTGGTGCCCCGGCTGTGGGGACTTCGGTGTCCTCAAGGCGCTGAAACAGGCCATGCCCGAGGTCGGCAAGAACCCCGACGAGGTCGCCCTCTTTACGGGTATCGGCTGTTCCGGGAAGCTCAACAGCTACTTCAACAGCTACGGCTTCCACACCATCCACGGCCGCTCGCTGCCCGTCGCCCGGGCCGCGAAACTGGCCAACCCCGAGCTGGAGGTCATCGCCGCCGGCGGCGACGGTGACGGCTACGGTATCGGTGGCAACCACACAATCCACACGGCCCGTGAGAACCACGATATGACTTACATCGTGTTCAACAACGAGATCTTCGGGCTCACCAAGGGCCAGACCTCGCCGACTTCGCCGAAGGGTCACAAGTCAAAGACCCAGCCTCACGGCTCCGCGAAGTCCCCGATTCGACCGCTCAGCCAGCAGCTCAACGCCGGCGCGACCTACATCGCCCGCACGGCTGCGGTCAACCCCAATCAGGCCAAGGAAATCATCGCCGAGGCCATCGAGCACGACGGCTTCGCGCACATCGACTTCCTCACCCAGTGTCCGACCTGGAACAAGGACGCGAAACACTACGTCCCGTACACGGACGTCCAGCAGTCCGACGAGTTCGACTTCGACGTCTCGGACCGCAAGGAAGCCGCCGAGATGATGCGCAAGACCGAGGAGCGCCTCTACGAGGGTGAAGTGCTCACCGGTCGGATGTACGTCGAGGACGAGCGCCCCTCCTACGGACAGGAGAAGCGCGCTATCGGCGAAATGCCCGAGGAGCCCCTCGCCGAGCGGTACTTCGACGAGGACGCCGAGTGGGAGCGGACCTACGACAACCTCCTCGAACACCACAAGTAATCCCGGAGGCCGAATTCGTCGGCAGTCCCGGCGGGTTCGAACTGGGGTTACTGATTCGGAAGATATTTTTTCACCCATCATAAATATACCTCTATGAGTGTCGAGTCTACGGAGCGTCGGATACTGTCTGTCTTGGAGGAGGACGCACAGGCGTCGTACGCGGAGATAGCGGACCGGGCCGAGGTATCGAAGCCGACGGTCCGAAAGTACATCGAGAAACTGGAAGACGAGGGCGTCATCGTCGGCTACTCGGCCGACGTCGACCCCAAGAAGCTCTCGGGCCAGTCCATTGCCATGGTCGGCATCGACGTCGCCAGCGAGCGCTACGTCGAAGCGACCCGGCAGCTGTCGGATATCGACGCCGTCGAGTCGCTGTACACCTCCAGCGGGGACCACATGCTGATGGCGGAGGTGCGCGCGACCGACGGGAACTCTCTGGCCGGCGTCATCGAGGACGAGATACTCGAACTCGACGGCGTCACGGCCGCCCATCCCTCTTTCCTACAGGAACGGCTGAAATAACGGGTTTTTAGACGCTCCGGAGAAGAGGAGAACTATGCCGTCTCGGTTGGTCGTCGGCGCCGGGTCGACCGCGAGAGCCGTAATCGACGCAGTGAGTGGTGACCACGAGGAGCTGTGGGTCCTGACGAGCGACGAACACCGCGCCGAAACGCTCCGGGAAGACGGTGTCTCCGTCACCGTCACGGACGCGTTCGACCGGGCAGCGATAGACGAGCTGGACATCGACCCGGCGACGGTGGTCGTCGCCAGCGACGACCCGGGAGCGAACGTCGCCGCCGCCGAAGCGACCGCCGAGCTGTTTGCCGACGCCTTTTTGCTCTGTTACACCGGCTACGGGTCGACCGAGTCCCAGCGCGGTCGGCTCGACAGCGTCGCCGACCGCGTGGTCGACCCCGAAACCGTGCTGGCTGACCGGCTGCAGCGGAGCGCCGGTGAGGCGGGGGCCCGCACCCGCAAACTCCAGGGGGTGTTGCGGGACATCGACGACCACCTCGCGGTCGTCACGCACGACAACCCCGACCCGGACGCGATCGCGAGCGCCGTGGCGCTTGGCGACCTCGCCGCCCGGGCCGGCTGTGAGGTGTCGCTGTGTTACTACGGCGACATCTCCCACCAGGAGAACCGGGCGTTCGTCAATCTCCTGGAGTACGACCTCGTCAATCTGGACCCAGCGGACGACGCGGCGCTCGACCCGTACGACGGGTTCGCGCTGGTGGACCACTCCCGCCCCGGCGTCAACGACCAGCTCCCGTCTGACCTCCCGATAGACGTCGTCATCGACCACCACCCGCCGCGGCTGCCGGTCGAGGCCCGCTACGTCGACCTCCGCAGCGGCGTCGGGGCGACGAGCACGCTCCTCGTGGACTACTTCGAGCGGCTGGAGGTCGAACTGTCCGAGCCCATCGCGACCGGGCTGCTCTTTGGCATCCGCGTCGACACGAAGGACTTCCGCCGGGAGGTCTCGGCCGAGGACTTCGAGGCCGCCGCGAAGCTCGTCGAGCGGGCCGATATGGCCGCCCTCCAGCGCATCGAGGACCCCAGCGTCAGCGGCGAGACGCTCTCGGTCATCGGCCGCGCCATCGACAACCGCGAGGAGGAGGGGTCCGTGTTGCTCTCCTGTGTCGGCAAGCTCTCGGACCGCGACGCGCTGGCACAGGCCGCCGACCAGCTGCTCGACCTGGAGGGCATCCACGCGACGATGGTCTACGGCGTCATGGACGGGACGATTTACGTCTCCGCGCGGGCCCGCGGCGCGGACATCGACCTCGGCGAGGCGCTCCGGGACGCGTTCGGCCAGATAGGGTCGGCCGGCGGCCACGCGGACATGGCCGGGGCGCAGATAACGCTGGGCGTGCTCGACAGCGTCGACGACCGCGAGGAGTCGCTGCACACCATCGTGAAATCGGTCGTCAACGACCGCTTCCTCGACGCCGTCGACTCCCGCTCCCATCGGCTGCTGGGTCGGATGAGCGGCCGGACGGAGTTCGCGTCCGCCGAGTACCCCGAGCTGAGCCGGCCGTCGCTCGACGAGCACGACACCGCGTAGGCGAGTCTTTTTGCCCCTCGCTGGGAAATGGCACGGTGATGGGAGACTCGGGTCGACCGACGGTCGGAGAGTACATGACGCGGGACGTGGCGACGGTCGCGCTGGACGACACCGTCGGCGAGGTGGCCCAGCGCATCGCCGAGAGCGACGAGTTCAGCGGCTTCCCCGTCACCGACGGGCGACGTGTCGAAGGGTTCGTCAGCGCCAGCGACCTCCTGATGGCGGCCGACCACGAACCCATGTTCCGGGTGATGAGCGAGGACATCATCGTCGCGACGCCGGAGATGGCGGTACAGGAGGCCGCCCGCGTCATCCTCCGGTCGGGCATCCAGAAGCTCCCGGTCGTCGACGACGCCGGGAACCTCGTGGGCATCATCTCCAACGCCGACGTCGTCCGCTCTCAGATCGAGCGGGCGACCCCCGACAAGGTCGAGAAGCTGGGGCGGACGCTGGCGAACATCCACGACATCACCACCCACGACGAGCGGCGGACCGTCGACCTCGCCGCGCTCACGCCGACCCAGCCGACGGTGTACGCCGACGAACTGGAGGGGCGGGTGTACGAACTCGAACGCGGCCTGGCCGAGCCACTCGTCGTCATCGACAACGACGGCCACCTCTACCTGGCTGACGGCCACCACCGGGTGAAAGCGGCCGAGCGGCTCGATATCGGCGAGATGGAAGCCAACATCATCGTTCTCGACGAGACCGTCGAGCTGGGGATGGCCGAGACGGCTGCCGAGGCCGGCCTCGAAAACATCAGCGACATCGAGGTCGTCGACTACGCCCGGCACCCGCTGGTCGAACAGACCGAGCGATTGCAGGAGTAGGGGGACGGCGAGCGGCCCTGACGACCACAGAGGTCGGAAGCGCGCCGCGATTACTCGGGGTTCCGGCGTCCGGCCGCGTCGTCGGTCCGCCGCGAGACGTAGACGACCAGTCCCAGGAGGACACCCAGTCCGACACCGACCGTCACCATCCCGTAGATGGCCACACCGAACGGCGTCGGTGGCAGTGCGATGACGCCAAACAGCGCCGGCTGGAGGTCCGCGGGCCGAATCGTCCCCAGGACGAACCCCATCACCCCCGCCAGCGCGACGATGATGACGTACATCTGGACGACGACTTTCTCGCCGGACGTCTCGGTCACACGCTCGCTCATACTGTAATCTGGGGCGGGAGACGATTAGCCTTTTTCACTTCGGGCCCGAAGCGGGCCTATGTCTCAGAAGGAGCTCCTGTTTATCGTGCTTTCGGGCATCGCCATCATGATGTTCATCACCGCTATCGTGTTGGTCTCCGGCGCGACCTGATCGTCCGAACCGCAAAAAACAACCCGGGCTGCCAGGACGGCTCGTTCAGTCGTCCTGTGGCGTCCCGCCGTCGGTCAGCGCGGACTTCTCCTCGTCCTCGCCGCCGTCGGTGACGGCCGTCTCCAGCTTGCGGTCGTACCACTCCCACTCCTTGTCGAGCAACCCGTCGCGTTCGAGGTTCCACGGGTCGCCGTCCTCGATTTTCGGCCCTTCGAGCCAGGACTGGACGAGGTTCCAGACGAAGATGAGCTGGCCCACGAGCAGGATGAACGCGCCCACAGTCGCCACCATGTGGAAGGTACTGACCTGCGCCAGCGGCGCGATAGCGCCGTCGAACTGGTAGGTGGCGTATCGGCGCGGCATCCCGAGATAGCCAAGCGCCAGCATCGCGAAGAAGGTGAGGTTGGTCCCGATCATCGAGAGCCAGAAGTGGGCCTTCCCGAGCGTGCGCTGGTACATCCGGCCGGTGAAGACGGGGAACCAGTAGTAGATGCCCGCGAAGACGGCAAAGCCGATGGCGCCCATGACGACGTAGTGGAAGTGGCCGACGACGTAGTAGGTGTCGTGTAGCACCAGGTCGACGGGGATGGAGGCGAGGAAGACCCCGGTGACGCCGCCGATGATGAAGTTCGAGACGAAGCCGATACAGAACAGCATCGGGCTCGTCAGCCGGAGCCGACCGTTCCACATCGTCGTGATCCAGTTGAACGTCTTGACGGCGCTGGGTATCGCGATAGCGAGTGAGACCGCCATGAAGGAGGCCCGCAGCCGCGGGTCCATCCCCGTCGAGAACATGTGGTGGGCCCAGACGCCGAAGGACAGCACCCCGATGGCCAGCGTGGAGTAGACGACGAACTTGAAGCCGAACAGCTTCCGACCCGAGAACTTCGGGAGGATGAGGCTCACGAGGCCCATCGGCGGCAACACGAGGATGTACACCTCGGGATGGCCGAAGAACCAGAACAGGTGTTGCCACAGCAGCGGGCCGCCGCCCTCCACGGCGAAGAACGCCGTCGAGAGGTTCCGGTCCATCAGCAGCATCACCAGCGCGCTACCGAGCAGCGGGAAGGCAAAGAGGATGAGCGCCGACTGGGTGAGGATGGTCCACGAGAAGATGTCGAGGTTCGCCCAGTTGACGTCGTCGCCGCGTTCGGTGAAGATGGTCGCGATGAAGTTGATGGCGCCCATCGTCGCGGCGACCCCCGAGAGGTGCAGCCCCAGCAGCATCAGGTCGACGCCGGGGTTGGCCTGCTCGACCGACAGGGGCGTGTACATCGTCCACGCGGTCTGTGCCGGCTCAATCATGTTCTCCGTGACCGGCGCGAGGAAGAAGCCGCCCCAGACGAGCAGCGCGGCCGGCGGGAGGAGCCAGAACGCGATGGCGTTGATGCGCGGGAACGCCATGTCGTCGGCCCCGATGAGCAGCGGGACGAAGTAGTTCGCGAAGGCCGCGATGATGGGCGTCCCGAAGAGGAACAGCATCGTGATGCCGTGGCTCGTCAGGATGGAGTTGTACGCGTTCGGGCCCAGTATCGCCCCGCCCGGGACGACGAGCTGGACGCGGATGAGCACAGCCATGATACCCCCGACGGCGAAGGCGATGATGGCGTACAGCCCGTACAACAGTCCGATGTCCTTGTGGTCGACAGTCGTCAGCCAGCGGATGATGCCCGCGGGTTTCTCACGGTTGAGGACGGCGGCGTCCTCACCGGTCGCGGTTCCACCTCCGGCTAACGGCGTGTACGACCGCCAGTTCTCAATGCGCGTGAGTAACGCGACGATGCCGACGAGGAGGACGGCCATCAACCCCGTCAGCACTAGGTCTCCTACAGCCATAGACGCACGTCAGGACTGAGTGATAATGAAAGGGGCGGTTCCGGCGTCCCCGCTGGGTTACGCCTCGGGCAACTCGTCGTCTTCGGCGCCCGGTTGAGCGTCCTCGTCGGCCGCCTCGTCGTCTAGCGTCCCGGTCGTGGCGTTTGGCTCCTCCATGGCGGCGTGGTCGGCCGCTTCCTCGGCGTCCTCGACGGCTCGGCCGGCGTAGTACGTGAGCACGGCCAGCAGGAGGAACATCGTGAGCATCAGCGAGAACTGCAGCCCGCTGAACACCGGATCGAGACCGAACGGGCTCACGACCGCGAAGGCCGCGATGAAAAAGAGGATGATACCAAGCGGGATGACGTTGACAGTGAGGTCGAGCAGCGTTTCCTTTTCGAACCCGAACAGTGCCATATAGCAGGCGATTGGACGCGGGGCGGTAAATAGGCTGTTGGTTTGTCTCAGACCTTCGTCCGCTCCATGACGGAGCCGACGCCGCCCGCCGCCACCATCACGATGCCGGCGACCGCGACGGCGACGAGCCGCGTGAACACGGGGCCGTTACCGATGTTGGCGACGGTAATCGACGCCGTCGGGAGGTAGGCGACGGCCAGCCCCGCGGCGACGAGAGCGAGGACGACGCCGACGCCGACGAGCGTCGGCCACGGGTGCGTGACGTATCCCGACTCCGTGAGGATGCCGGCGATGGACCCACCGAAGAGGATGAGGCCGAAGACGGCGATCGGAAACAGGCCGATGAAGACGCCGATCTCCGAGAGGACAAGCCCCAGCGCGATGAACACCGGCCACGGACTCGCCGTCCGGTACTGGTCGCTCAGTCCGGGTTGCTCTTTCATACCAGCCGTTGGTCGTGGCGCGTCTTAGGCCCATCGGACTCCTGTCCGGAGGACGGGGCACAAACTATTTGTCTGCCATGGGGCTTGGTGGAGGTAATGAGTATGCGCACGGTAGAGCTAGTATCCGAGTGGGACTCGGTGCCCTTCGACGGCGGGTACGCCGGGCTCCACTCCCTCTCGGACCAGGAATTCTCCGGCGCCGTCATCGCCGGCCCCACACAGCTGTTCATGCTGAACGGCACCGTCGTGGGGATTCTCGACGGGGACATCGAGGATTTCGACGGCGCCGACGGCACCGCACGGGCCGCACCGCACGACGCCCTGCCGCTGCTCGTCGTGATGCAGGACCAGGCCGGCGACCCGCGGGCACAGTACTACACAGAGGACACCCCGATTACCGACGTCGACCAAACGCTCGAAGACGGCAACTTCACCGGGTACGTCGAGCTGTCGGAGAACGTCCTCTCCGGGGACTACTATCTGGTCTATCACCAGGGTCACTCGATGAGCGTGGCGTGGGTCGGGAACTCACAGCGGCTCATCACCGACGAGGAGGCCTACGAGCAGGCCGACGGGGAGGTCGGCATCTACAAGGTCATGCCGGCCAGCATCGAGCCCATCGACATCCCCGAGCCGAGTTCGCCGGCGGACGACGGGGAGTCTACCGCCGCGGCCGGCGGGACGGCGGCCACCCCGGCCGACGACGCCGGTGACGAAACGGCCGGGAGCGCGACGACCGACGAGACGACGGCTGACGACCCCGGAACGGAACCGGCCGCCGACGAGAGCGCGGTCGACGCGAGCGAGCAGCCCCCGGCGAACGAGCCGGTCGAGAGCGCGTCCGGGGACGGCCCCGAGCGAGGGGGCGGCGCGGCCGGCCCGCCCGGCTCGAAAGCGGCCGGCGCGAGCCAGGGGGCGGCTGTCGACAGACAACAGCGCGACGAGCCGACCCCCCGGGCGGCCGACACCGAGGCGGAGCCGTCGGCCGCCGACGCTGAGGAGGAAGCATCGCCGGAGGCGGAGACGCCCGAAACCGCAGTGAGCGAAACCGAGACCGCCGAGCGGACGACGGGGGAGGCGGAACGCACGCAACCGTCGGCGGGGAATGCGGAGTCCGCGCGGCCGACGGCGAGGGACACGGACTCCGCGCGGCCGACCACCGAGAGCCCCGACACCGCCGAACCGAAGCCGAACGACGCGGGGGCGGCGGACGCCGCCGCGACACCGGTCGAGGACACCACGACACCGAGCGGAGCGGCCGAACCCCGGACGGACCAGACCGCCGAGCGCGCAGTGACGGACGAACGGAGCGGGGACGGCCAGCCCTCGCCCGCGGCGACCGACAGCGACGCCGCGGGGGCGCTGGAGACCCGGTCGATTCCCTCGCTGGACCCCGAGCGGTCGAGTTCCACGCCGGAGCCGGCGACAGCCCCACAGGCGACGGAGACACAGCAGCCGGCCGCCACGGAGCCGGCGACATCCCCGCAAACGTCTACGCCACAGTCCGACAGCGCCACGGACCAGGTGTCGGCGGCGTCAGAACCGGACCAGTCCCGGCCGGCGGAGCCGGCGGCCGAGCAGCCACAGCCCGAACCCAGCCCGGAACTGGCGGCCGAACTGGAGGAGCGAGAGGCCGAAATCGCGGACCTGGAAGCGGAGATTCGGGACCTCTCCGCCGAGAACGAGGAGCTGGCCGCCGAGCGCGACCGCCTGACCGACGAACTGGAGGAGGCCCGCGCCGAGATACAGCGCCTGGAGGAGGAGCTTGAGGCGGCCGGCGGGCCCGCGCCGAGCGGGCGGGCGCTGTCGGCGGCGGAGGCCATCGACGGGACGAACCTCTTCGTCCGCTACCACTCGAAGGGGGAGGCGACCCTGGCGAAAGCGCAGGACGGGAGCGCCGACAGGGCGTCCGTCGAGGAGAACCTCCGACTGGAGTATCACACCCAGTTCGATGCCGAGGACGCCTCCGTCGACGGCGAGGCGTTCGAGACGTTCCTCCACGACAGCATCCACTACCGCTTTGTCGACTGGTTCGTCCGGAGCCTCCTGTACGAGATCAGGGACACGGGCCACGAGAGCGAGATGGGCGTGCTCTACGACGCCCTCCCGGATATCGACCGGGCCGAACTCAACGGCCAGGTCTCGGTGACCTACACCGAAGACGGGCAGGAACACCGTTCGCAGGAGACCTTCGACGTGGTCGTCCGCGACCGGATGGGCAATCCGCTCGTGGTCGCCAACATAAACGACTCCCGGCAGCCGGCGACCGACGGACAGATGACCGACATCGTGCGAAACGCCGAGCGGGTCGGCAACGCCTCGGACTCGCTGGCGGCGGCGTTCCTGGTCACGAGCAGTTTCTTCGAGCCCGAAGCCCTGGAGACGGCGAAACAGGCCACGTCCAGCGGTCTGCTCAGCCGCGACAAGCGCAAGAGCTTCGTCAACCTCTCGCGGAAGGGCGGCTACCACCTCTGTCTGCTCGAAGCGCGAAACAAGGAGTTCCACCTCGCGGTGCCGGAACTCTAGAAAGAGACCGCTTAGCTCTCTATCTCTGCGGCGTCGTCGATTTTCATTCCGTTGAGCTTGTCGATGATCTCGTCGATCTTCTCGTCCAGGTCGTCGACGAACTCGCCGGTCTGTTCCGTGGTAATAGCGCCCTGGCTGGAGGGCTCGATGAGGTTCTCCTCTTCGAGGACTCGCAGGGAGTACCGAACCTTGTGGTGTGGGTAGCCCGTCTCGTTGGACATCTTCACGATCCCGATAGGCTCGTTCTCTATTACCATGCGAAGCACCTGCAGGTGGCGCTCCAACATGTCGACTTCCTTCTCAAGCCTGTCTATCATGGCAATTGTTAACTTGTGTTGGGTGGGTTTAAAAGTTACCCTCGTCCACCCGGCCTTGCCGGTTTCACGCTACGACGGGATGGGTGTTAAAAGCGTCGTAACACTTCACATGGAATGTGTTGGCGTATCCGACCACGCCCGGCATCGGCGTGGGCCCGTTCCGAGTCCCGCGGACCGCGGCCAGTCACTGCTGTGAGACCGTAATCTGTTTATCATGGTGGCGGGAACGTCCGAGCGATGACCGTAACCATCGTCGGCTCGCAGCTCGGCGACGAGGGCAAGGGCGGCATCGTCGACCTGTACGGCGACGACATCGACGTCGTCGCGCGGTATCAGGGCGGCGATAACGCCGGCCACACCGTCGTCCACGAGGGCGAGACCTACAAGCTCTCCCTCGTCCCGAGCGGGGCCATCCGCGGCAAGGTCGGCGTACTCGGCAACGGCTGCGTCGTCAACCCGCGAACACTGTTCGACGAGCTAGACACGCTACAGGAGCGCGGACTGGACCCGGACGTGCGAATCGCCGAGCGCGCACATATCATCTTCCCCTTCCACCGCGTGCTCGACGGTATCGAGGAGACAGTCAAGAGCGAATCCGACAGCGAGGTCGGCACCACGGGCCGAGGTATCGGCCCGACCTACGAGGACAAGGTCGGCCGGCGCGGTATCCGGGCCGGCGACCTCCGCAACCCCGACGTCCTCCGGGAGCGCTTGGAGTACGTCGTCCCGCAGAAGCGCGCCGTCGTCGAGGACGTCTACGGGGTGGCCGTCGAGGACCTCGACGACCCCGACGCGTTCGACGTGGACGCCCTCTACGAGGAGTACCGCGAGTACGGCGAGCGCTTCGAGGCCGAGGACATGACGGTAAACGCCAGCGTCTTCCTCACCGAGAAGATGGCCGACGGCCAGAACGTCATGCTGGAGGGCGCACAGGGGACCACCATCGACATCGACCACGGGAACTACCCCTACGTCACGTCTTCGAACCCGACCGCGGGCGGCGCGACCACGGGGACCGGTCTCAGCCCCGGCGTCGTCGGCGGCGGCGAAGTCGTCGGCATCGTCAAGGCCTATCTGACCCGCGTCGGCAGCGGCCCCCTACCCACGGAGCTCGGCGGCGTCGTCGGCGACACGCCCGGCTACGAGGAGCAGGGCGGGGGCGAGAACGAGGAGCTCGCCACGCAGATACGCGAGGAGGGCGGCGAGTACGGGACCGTCACCGGTCGCCCCCGGCGGGTCGCCTGGCTCGACATGCCCATGCTGCGCCACGCCGCGCGCGTGTCGGGCTTTACCGGCCTCGCCATCAACCACATCGACGTGCTGGCCGGCCTCGACGAAGTCAAGGTCGGGCACGCCTACACTCTCGACGGCGAGGAACGCCACACGCTGCCCGCCACCACCGAGGAGTGGAGCCGGTGTGAGGCGAGCTACCGGAGCTTCGACGGCTGGCCGGAGTTCGACCCGGCGACGGTCGCGAGCGAGGGGTACGAGGCGCTCCCCGAGAACGCGCGGACCTACGTCGAGTACATCGAGGACGAACTGGACACGCCGGCCTACGCGCTCGGCGTCGGGCCCGGCCGCAGCGAGACGATAGTCCGCGAGCGCCCCGTCTGAAAGCGTTCGGGGTGTCGGCAGACAGTATCCTTTTATTCCCACCGACCCGACCAGCGGGTATGAAAGAGGACTTGATGGACATCATCTGCTGTCCGCTGGACAAACACGACCTCGACCTCGACGTCTCCGAGCGCGACGGCGAGGAGATTCTCGACGGGACGCTCACCTGTACGGAGTGTGGCGAGCGGTTCCCCATCGAGGACGGCATCCCGAACCTCCTCCCGCCGGACATGCGGGAAGAGGCCCCGGCGTAATCACCGGCGTTTTCCGTATTACTCGTCGGTCTCGACGCCGGCGAGATTGCCGTCGTCGTCGAACAGCTTCGCCCGCAGGAAGCGAGTCCGGTAGCGGTTCGCCCCGTCGTAGACGTCGGCCTCGCGGATGTCGTCGGCCCGGCCGTCGGCGACGGCGTCGATTATCTCCTCGACCTGCTCTTTCTCGCTCGGCGTCAGCTCGAACTCGTAGGTCTGTGACTGCTCGCCCTCCAGCTTGGTCCACTGGCGGGCCCCGGCGATGACCAGCGAACAGGGCTCACGGCAGGGGAAGGCGCCGTCGCCGCCGTCGACGTCGAGCTCGGTCTCCTCGTCGTAGTCCCACTCCCGCCGTTTCAGACACTGGGAGTCGTCACAGCAGGCCTCGGCCACCCAGTTGACGTGTTCGTACCCCTCGCCGCGGTCCCACGTGCGGACGACGCCGTAGATACCGGTCTGGCGCTCGACGGTCTCGTGCCAGTGGTCGATGTCGAGTTCCCCCTCGCGCTCGCGGTGCCAGTTCTGGACCGTCGCCGGGTAGAACGCGTGGACGGCCTCGACGACGTCGGCGGCGCCGAGGTCGGGGAACTGCCAGCCGGTCCGGAGGGAGGGGGCGGTCTTCAGCGGCCGGTACGCCCCGTCGTCGTCGTGCTTGGCGAGTTCGCGGGCGTCCAGGGGCGCCTCGTGGGCGTCCAGTTCGTCCGCCGGCGTCCCGGCGTCGTCGACGTGTCGCAGGTCGTAGCTGCGCCCGGCCGGGCCGTCGAGCGAGACGGTGACCCGGAGCTGGCCCCACTCGGTGGTCAGTCCGTCCGCGAGCGCCTCGTACCGCTCCGGAACGGGCTGGTCCCCGCCCCCTTCGAGCCAGCGAAGGAACGCCCAGCGAGCGTCCGTCTGGGGCGCGACGGCGTGCCAGAAGTACCAGTTCCCCACGTGCGGGTCCTCGGCCGCGGTATCGCGGAGCGCGGCCTCGTCGAGCCCGTCCGCCGTCGCCGCGGGCGTCTCGAACGTGTAGCCGCCGGCGCTCTCCTCGACGCGGAGGCCGTCGAAGTCGATACCGTCCGGCGCGGTAGCCACCAGCGCGTCCACCGGGTCCTCGTTCATACTGGACCACGGGACTCGGGCGAAAAAAGCGGGTCGGTTCCCACGGCCGTTGCCGAGGGACCGTCGAGCGGTTCCGGGTACCGCCGACCCGAGCCGGCGGCGACCGGTGAATCCAATACTACTCCGTTTCAGTCGCCGGCGGCCGACCCCGCGCCGCTCTCCCCGCGGACCTGTTCGATGGCCGCGCTCACGTCGGCGCCGGCGTCGGCCGCCCGCTCCAGCACCACGTCGGCCATCAGCGGTTCGGTCCCGACGGCGCCGGCGTACCAGATGCGGTGGCCGTCGACGGTCTCCGGGACCGCCCAGCCGTCGCGGTAGTCCTCACACAGCCCCATGTCCTCGGGGATGTCCTCCTGGGTGTGGTAGCCGTCGGCGATAAAGAGGGGAACGACGACGACGTCCTCGCTCTCGAAGAAGTCCGTCACGTCGTCGACTTCGGGGTCCTCGTCCATGAACAGCGCCTCTACCTCGTCGAAGCGGTCCATCTCGGCGATGCGGTCGGCGTGGTACTCGATGGCCTTCGCGGAGTTCTCGTTGCGCTCGGTGCCGTGGCCGACCACGGCCAGCCCGAAGCCGTCGCCGACGTCGGGGTCGTCGGTCACCGACTTCGCGCGCTGGACGATGACGTCGCTCATCGAGTCGTGGGTACCGACGGGACCGCAGTAGTGGACGGTCTGGTCGGTGTCCGCGGCGGTCAGCGTGGCGGAGTTGGCGCTCGTGCCGTCGGAGTCCCACAGCTCAGGGTCCCACTCCTCCAGGCGGAACTCCCGCGGGATAACCTGCTCGGTGAAGTAGCCCTCGGAGATGAACAGCGGTACCAGATACACTTCCCCGGCGTCCACGGTGCGGAGGGCCTCCCGGAAGTGCGGTTCCTCCTTCCAGAACGACTCCCTGACCTCGCTGAACGCGCCGGTCGCGCGAATGGTGTCCGCGTGCGAGAACGTGGGGGTGCTCGACTCGGCGTTCAGGTGTGAACCGTGGGCGGCGATGACGAGCGCTTGATCCATACGGGCCATTGGGCGGAATCGGCCTTAGGGGCTTCGCCCTGCGACGAGCGAGTCAGTCGGGGACGCGGCCGGCCTACTCGTCCGCAACCTCGGTCACGTGACGCGGGGCGAGTGAGTCCGACTCGACCAGCCGGACGCCGAGTTCCTCCGCGAGTCGCTCGTCGGCCGCCCGCACCGTCCCCGTCGTCGCCAGCATCGCCGTGTCGGTGCCGGCGGCGCCGGTGACGACGCTACAGCGTTCGATGCTGTCCCTGACGGTCCCGGCCTCGGGGCTGTGAACGACGACGCCCATCAGCTCGTCACCGCGGTCCGCGAGCAGGTCGAACGGTCCCGACGCCGCCGAGCTGACCGCCCAGCCGGCCGTTCCGAGGACCTCGCTGACCATCTCCCTCACCGCCTCGACCGTCGGCGGGTCGGCGGTGTCGCGCATCGTCGACACGTTACGGAGGCGGACCCCGAGGTCCGCGGCCAGTCGCGCGTCGGCCTCGCTAATGGTCCCCGTCGTCGCCAGCATCGCCGTGTCGGTGCCACCGGCCCCAGTAATCGCGTCACACTCCCGTATCGCCTGTTGGTCGAGGCGGCCGTCGTCGGGGCAGTGGACGACGACCCCGACGAGTTCGTCCTCGCGCTCGGCCAGCAGGTCGAACGGGCTCTCGGGTTGTGCGCCCCGGGCCCGCCAGTCCGTCTTTGCCAGGGCCTGCAGTATCTCGTCTATCGCCGTCTCCTTGTCCGGCTTCTCCGGCCCCGGGGTCGGCTCCGTCCCGGAGCGGCGGCTATCGGTCGCCGTCGGCTCCGGCTCGGCGGTGTCGGTTCGCTCGTCCCCGTCGCGCTGTGGGTCGTCGAGCGACGGTATCAGCTCGGCCACCCGGTCGCGTTCGAGCGACTTCGCGGAGTCGACCGTCGTCTCGAACAGCCCCCGTAGCGACCGTGTCGCGGTGCCCACGCGGCCGGCAGTCGCACACGCTTCGCGTCTGCGCCGGAGGTAGTCAGCGACCGCCCCGAGACCGTCGGCCTCGGTGTGGAGACGCCACGTCGGCCCGTCGGCACAGTCGAGTGTCAGACGCCCCTCCCGGCGGTCCGCGGTCGTGGCCACGTCGGTTATCTCCGCGATGTCGAGCGTGAGCTTCCGGTCGCCGCCCAGTTTGCCGACCAGCGCGATCACCCGCCGGTCCGTGACGACCACGACGGTCTCGTACCGGCTGTCCGGCACCACGCGCGTGGTCGTCTCGCGCTCTATCTCGATGCCCCGCTCCCGGTTCGTCACGACGTACTCTACGGTCTCGTCCTCCGCGACAGCGTCTATCGCCGGCCGGTCCGCGAGGTACTCGCCGGACCGGAGTCCCTCCTTTGCGGTCCGGGTGAGCGCCGGCGGCAGTTCGCTGTCCCCCCTGGTGACGTTGCTAATCTGGCCCACTGATTGCCCTCCCACGCGATATCCCCCCGTTCGGATAACGTGTCGTTCGTTCTTTTTGACGGTATCCGACAAAAAGCTTCGCTGCGGTTGCTGTCGGCTCTGTGTGGGCGACTGACGGTCGAGCGTGACCGCGCTCCCGGACAGTGTGGCACGTCGACCCGAGAGAGTGCGACCGGTTCCGGCGACACTTTTGTGCGTTCCCCGCCGGGGATACCGTATGTCACTCGCCGCCGCCACGCGCGACGCTGTCCGCGAGCGCCCGTTCCTCTACGACGCCCTACGGGCCGGCGTGGTCAACTACACCGCCGCCGCCAGAACGCTCGACGTCGAGGGGGACACCGACGCCGTCGCCACCGCGCTGCGCCGCTTCGCCGACGAACTGACCGACGAGCCCGTCCACGAGAGCGAGGCCCGCGTCTCGATGCGGAGCGGCCTCGGCCGCGTCGAAGACGGCGACGGGGCCCTCGTCGTCGGCGACATCCGTCTGCGCGAGGGCGCGGGCTCGCTGACCGGCATCGTCGCCAGCGGCGACGTGTCGCCGCCGGCACTGGCCGACGTACTCGGCTGCCTGCGAGCCGGGGACATCGCCGTCAGGGCCGCCGGAGTGGGCGAGGGGAGCCTCGTCGTCGTGGTCGAGCGGCGCGACGGACCGGACGCCCTGCGGGTCGTCGAGAGCGCCGTGGGGCGGTAGCCGGGGACCGAAACGAACGGTTCCGACGCCTTGAAGCGGCCCGGTCCGGTGGGTACAGCTAATGACGCTGCGCGTGACGAACACGCTGACCGGCGAGACAGAGCCGTTCGAGCCACGCGACCCCGATTCGGTGTTGCTGTACTACTGCGGGCTGACGACGTCTGACCCGCCCCACCTGGGCCACGCCCGCGGGTGGGTCCACGTCGACGTCATGTGTCGCTGGCTGGAGTGGCTGGGTTACGACGTCCACCACGTCGAGAACTTCACCGACGTCAACGAGAAGATAGTCGCCCGCGTCGGCGAAGACGGTGAGAGCGAGGCCGACGTCGCGCGCCACTACGTCCAGCAGGTCATCGAGGACATGCGGTCGCTGAACCTCTCCCGCGCCGAGGTGTATCCGCGCGTCTCCGAACACGTCCCCGAAATCATCTCGCTCGTCGAGCGCCTCGTCGAGAGCGGCCACGCCTACGAGGTCGACGGCTCGGTCTACTTCGACGTGACGAGCTTCGAGGACTACGGCGAGCTGTCGGGCCAGTCCGTCGAGGACCTCGAATCCCAGGGCCAGGCCACGGGCGAGAAGCGCAACCCGGCGGACTTCGCGCTCTGGAAGGCCGGCGGCGTCGCGCCCGAAGACATCGAGGAACACCAGCACCCCGAGGCCGCCCCCGCCGAGGAGGCCTGCGAGACGGCCCAGACGTGGGACTCGCCGTGGGGCGAGGGCCGGCCCGGCTGGCACATCGAGTGTTCGGCCATGTCGATGACCCACTTGGACGAGACAATCGACATCCACGTCGGCGGGCAGGACCTCGTCTTCCCCCACCACGAGAACGAGGTCGCACAGAGCGAGGCCGCGACCGGAGAGCGGTTTGCCGACTACTGGCTCCACGTCCGCCTGCTCGAGACGAAAGGCGAGAAGATGTCCTCTTCGCTGGGGAACTTCTTCACCGTCAGCGAGGCCGTCGACGAGTTCGGCCCGGACGTCCTCAGGACGTTCCTGCTGTCGACGGCCTACACCTCGCGGGCCACCTACAGCGAGGAGACCATCGGCGAGGCCCAGGAGCGGTGGGACCGACTGCAACGCGGCTACGAGCGCGCGGTCGAGGCCTGTGACAGCGTCGACGCGTACGCCACCGTGAGCCACGAGGGGCTCCGGGACGCTGTCGACGAGGCCCGCGAGACCTTCGAGGCGGCGATGAACGACGACTTCAACACCCGGGAGGCGACGACGGCGCTGCTCGACCTGACGGGGGCGGTCAACGCGTACGTCGACGACCGCGAGACGTACGACTACGCGGCGCTCCGGCAGGTCGTCGAGACCTTCGAGGAGTTCGGCCGTGGCGTCCTCGGTCTCGGCTTCGGTGACGGCGGCGAGGACGGCGACGTCTCGCTGGCCGGCGACCTCGTCGAACTCGTCCTGCAGGCCCGGGAGGACGAGCGGGCGGCGGGCAACTACGAGCGGGCCGACGAGCTACGCGACGAACTCGAAGCCATGGGCGTCGAGGTCCAGGACACCGACGAGGGGCCGACCTACCGCCTCGGCGACTGACGCGAGCGCGCCGCTGTCGAGGGGACTTTCGCTCGCCGGGATAGCCACGAAACTTATAAACAAAGAACAGGGTTGTGTTGGTATGAGACGTGTTATTCTGACAGCCGTCGTGGCCGTACTGGTCGTCTCCTCCGGCTGTGTCGGCCTGATTACGGGCGAGACAGTGGAGTTCGAGGCCAGCGAAGGGACGGTCAGCGACAGCGCGCTGGATTCGACCGGGTACGAGATGAACAACTCCAGCGAGCGGACGATAACCCGGGACGTGAGCTTCTTCGGGCAGGAGCGGACCATCCGCATCGTGAACCAGGTCAACAGGTACACCAGCAGCGGCTCGCTGGCGGATGCCTCGGGTAACGAGACCCTGGCCAACAACGAGACCTTGGCGAACAACGAGACGGTTCAGGACGCCTTGGCGGAGGAGTCGGGCGGCGATACCGAAGTCGCGGACATGAAGCGGTTCGTCGTGGTCTCCTCGCCGGGGGCGTCGGTGGCCGGGCGGACGCTCAACCCCGCCGCGAGTTGGTCCAACGAACGCATCCTCGAACAGGTGGCCGAGCAGACCGGAACGCTGGACGACCTCGAACAGCAGGACACGCGGACGGTCGAGTCACTCGGCGAGGAGCGCAACGTCACCCAGTTCACCGCGACGACCCAGATAGAGGGCCGCGAGGTGGAGGTCCAGGCCCACGTCGTCAGCTTCGAACACGACGGTGACGTAATCATCGCTGTCGCCGTCCACCCCGAGCAGTTCGACGAGTCCGACAACGTCGACGA
Organism: Haloarcula laminariae; assembly: GCF_025457605.1. Classification (NCBI taxonomy): domain Archaea; kingdom Methanobacteriati; phylum Methanobacteriota; class Halobacteria; order Halobacteriales; family Haloarculaceae; genus Haloarcula; species Haloarcula laminariae. The sequence continues at coordinate 2,169,235 of NZ_JAMZFY010000001.1, forward strand.
GCTCATCGGCGGCCTCGAACACAGCGGCAACTAGACTCCACTGTTTTCGGCGCTCAGACGAGCGCGTAAATCATCAGCAGGAAGAAGTAGATGACGACGAGCGCGCCGAGCGCCCGCAGTCGGAAGGCCCCCAGCTCCGATTTCTCTGCGTCGTGGGCCGCCCGGAACGCTTCGATTTCCTCGTCGCCCAGCTCCGCGGGGTGGTCCAGCCCGCGGTGCAGGGCGAGCAACTCCTCGCGAGCGTACGGGTGCCCGCAGTAGCGACACTCGTAGACCTCTGCGCCGTCGGGGACGTGGTAGTCGTCGGTCATAGGTAGGGCAGTGGCACCTCCGGCCGGGAGATGACCCACAGGCTGGTCATCGTATAGAACACCATCACGGCGATGAAGGGGTACTGCGAGCGGACGGCCTGGAGCCGCGACGGGAAGACGTCGTAGGCGACGGCGTGGGCCACCCAGATGGCGACGAGGTGGCCGACGACGACGGCGGCGATGCCGACGCCGCTGAACCAGCCCGGCGGCTCGTAGACGGGGACCGCGCCGGGGTCGGACAGCGGCGACAGCAGCGCCACCCCCAGCGCCGGGGCGAGTACGAGGAAATAGCCCAGATAGTGTGCGAGGTGATACCCCGCGGCGATGGCGAGCAGTGGCGGGGCGAACCGCTGGGCGAGCGTCTCGGCGGTGAGATACGTGGCGGCGGCGCGCCGGCTCAGCCGGACCGCGAGCCAGTACGCGCCGAGGAACAGCCCGAACCCGGCGGCGAGCGCAAGCGGGTAGAGCAGCTGCGCCGGGAGGCCGGCGTCGACCAGCGGCCGCGTCAGGTCCCGCCAGGCCGGCGTCACCACGAGGCCGTCGAACGTGGTCCCCCACAGTAGGGCGACCACGAAGGCCACCTCGTCGCGCCCGTCGACCAGCAGCGGCGACGAGAGGTCCATCCCGGGCAGGCGCAGGCGGAGACCGCGCTCGTCGTAGCCGATGGGGGCGACCCGACCGTAGTACCGGAAGACGCGCTCGACCGGGTCCGCCTCGGCGAACCACGTCTCGCGGCCGAAGACGACGGCCCCAGCCAGCGCCAGGGCGCTGTATCCCACGACTGCGGTCGCCAGCAGGCGCGGGTCGTCGGCCAGCGGGCTCACGACTTCGAGCCAGATGAGCGCTAGCAGGCCGACCACGGCGGGCCAAGCGCCCACGCGGTCGGGGTACTCTCGGTCCAGCGACGGCAGCGCCAGCGCGACGGTGTCGAGCGGGTTGAGCGCCCGCCAGGTGTTGCCGACGAGGTACGTCGTCATGGCGAGCCCGGCCCACCAGCCGACCCACACCAGCAGGATGGCGAGGTTCGTCTGCGGGGTCGGCGGGCCGACGAAGCCGACGACGATGACGGCCACGTACCCCACGAGCCCGACGGTACGGGCGAACAGTTCCGGGAGGCGCGACTCACTTACTGTCAGCGGGACCCCCCAGTCGTGGATGCGCTCGATAAACGAGCGGTCGGTGACGAAGGAGGCGAGCAGGAACGAGGCGCCGACGGCGGCACCGCCCGTCGAGAGGAACAGCCAGGTCGGTACCGTAATCGACTCGCGACCGCCCCCGGCGAGGCTGCCCCCGTGGGCCGAGGCGGTCCCGGCCGCCAGCAACAGCACGAGCGCGCCCGCCAGCCGGCCGCCGACGCGGCGTCGACGCGTGTTCATCGGTGGCACTAGAGTCTTGGGGCCCGTGTAGCTTCCGACATCGACCCGGCCGCGGCCCGTCGCTTGCTCTGAGGCTCGCCGCCGAGATGTCTCACAGTACTCGACGCCCGGGTCGCTCCGCGGCATCGCTCCGTCGAGGCACCTCCCGCCGTCGGCACCTCGCGACCAATGGGATGGGCTTTTAGTAATTCGCTCGTAAGGGGCCGGTATGAGCACGACCGACGAACACGAGGGAGGCCACGAACACCACCTCCCCGCGACGGAGGACTGGCCACACGGCTTCGGCGAGGCGAGCTGGTGGCCCTTCATCACGGCTATCGGCGGGTCGGGGATATACGTTGGAGCGGCGCTGTTCGTCCTCTCGATGGGCGAGAGCGCGCTCGTGAGCGCGACCACCGGCGCCGGCGTCACTGTCGCCAGTATCGGCCTGTTCCTGGCCGGTATCTACGGCTGGCTCTACCACGCTTTCGTCGTCGACTTCTGGGAGCGGGGTACCGACCACCACTCCGGACGGGCGCTGAAGTTCGCGATGCTGTTGTTCCTGGGGACGGAGGTGGCCACCTTCGGGGCCGGCTTCGTCTACTACTTCTTCATCCGCGGGTCCGACGTTTGGCTCGCGGCCGACATCCCGAGCGTGTGGGGCTCGCTGGTCGTCGTCAACACCCTGATTCTCGTCGCGAGTTCCGTCACGCTGCACTACAGTCACGTCGCGTTGCGGAACGGCAACCGCTCCCGTTTCACCAAGCTGCTCGGCGTGACCCTCCTGCTGGGCATCGTCTTCATCGGCGGGCAGGTGTACGAGTACTACGAGTTCATCGTCCACGAGGGCTTTACCCTCTCTGAGGGCATCTACGGCTCGGCCTTCTACGGCCTGACCGGGCTCCACGGACTCCACGTCACGATGGGCGCGGTCCTGCTGGGCATCGTCTTCGTCCGTGGCTGGTACGGCCAGTACTCCGCCGAGCGCCACACCTCGGTCTCGACGGCCTCGATGTACTGGCACTTCGTCGACGTCGTCTGGGTCTTCCTCGTCGTCGTCCTCTACGTCGGCGCGAACCTGGTCTGAGACGGCGTATCGTCGCCGCGTTCCGCGGAGCGGCAATCCGTACAACGCTTAAGCACCGCGGGGTCGTCGGACGTGTATGGAACAGCTAGACGTCAGCGGTGGCTTCGACGTCCACGACTACCGCCACGGGCTGAAACTACTGAAACAGGACCGCGGGACGATGACGCTGGCGAACCGCGAGGGATTTGCCTGTCCGTCCTGTGGCGACCCCTTCGAGCGGCTGTTTATCACCGAACAGCGGACGGCGAGCTTCGGCGACCCGGGCACGTCGTTCTGTCTCGCCCGGACCGACGACGGGCTCCTCGTGCTCACGCACTGATTCCGGTCACTCCTCCTGAACCGGCGAGCAGTCCTCACGAGCCAGCGCGAGATACCGAGCGACGAACGCCTCGGGACAGTCCGTCCCCTCCGCCGCCTCGACGAGACGGGCCTCCAGCCCGTCGCGCGGGCGGTGACAGCGCGCCCGGTCACAGGGCTTGCAGAGGTGCTCGAAGGACTTCCCCTCGCGCTCCCAGCGGTCGCCGTGTTTGTCGTACTCGCGGGCCGCCGACCGGTCGACCGACTCCCCGCAGGCGATACACGTGACAGTTGCGTCGTCGCGGTGCCAGGCGTTCCGAAACCCCATCGCTACACACTGTCCTCCCTGTCGCTCACGGCCTTGATTGTGACCATATCCGTGCGTTCGGGTGTCCGAATACTCGCTGTTGTGCCCCAGCTGAGAGGGGCATTTATCCGTCCCCGGGCGGCGCTGCAGCCGTGAAAGGCCGAGACGCCCCTTTCGGGGCTCCGACCGGGAAATTAACAGCTGATTTTTATAACGAATTATCCCGAACGTTCAGGGGATGCGCGCCGCCAGATTACACGAGTACACGGACGAGATGGAAGACGGGCTCTCTATCGACGAGGTAGACGAACCCCAGGTGACAAACAGCGACGACGTAATCGTCGAGGTCGAGGGCGCGGGCTGGTGCCAGACGGACAACCACATCATCGAGGGGATGTGGGAACAGTACGTCCCACAGCCGCTGCCGATGACGCTGGGCCACGAGAACGCCGGCACCGTCGTCGCCGTCGGGGAGGAGGTCCAGCTGGTCGAACCAGGCGACCAGGTCATCTGCCATCCCGTCCAGACCTGCGGTACGTGCCGTCCCTGCCGGCAGGGCGAGACGATGTACTGCGAGAACGACGCGTTCAACGGGCTGACGACGGACGGCGGCTTCGCCGACAAGCTCCACACGAGCGAGCGGTCGGTCATCCCGCTGCCCGACGGCGTCGACCCGGCCGACATCGCGCCCCACGCCGACGCGGGCATCACCGCCTACCACGCCGCGAAGAAGGCCGTCCGGGAGCTCAACCCCGGCGACGCGGCGGTCGTCATCGGCGTCGGCGGCCTGGGCCACATCGGGCTGCAGTGTCTCGACGCGATGAGCGCCGCCGACATCGTCGGCGTCGACATCAAACAGTCCGCCCGCGACCTCGCCAGCGACCTGGGAGCTCACTACACTATCGACCCGACGAGCGAGGACGTGGCCAGTGAAATCGAAGGCATAACCGACGGGGTCGGCGCCGCGCAGGTGCTCGACTTCGTCGGCGCCGACGAAACCACCCAGCTCGCGCCCGACATCACCGCGGCCGGCGGGGACCACCACATCATCGGCTACGGCGGACACATCCACGAGCCCGCACAGGCGCTGGTCAACGGCGAGTTCGCCTTCCAGGGCAACATCGTCGGCCGCTACGCCGAGCTCCAGGAGCTCGTCGCGCTGGTCGAACGCGGCGCCGTCGACCTCCACACCACCCGCTACGACCTCGAGGACGTCAACGACGTAGCGGTGAAGCTCGAAGAACGCGAGATAGACGGCCGCGCGGTCATCATCCCCTGAGACGGGGCCATCTGGCATACGCTTTTTACCGCCCCGTTCGTCTCCACCGGTATGTCAGCTACCTCACAGGCGATTGCGGCCGCGTTGCAGATGGGACCGGGGCCGGGCCAACCGGTGGAATCGGTCGGCAGTCCGCTCCTCAATCTGGCCGGGAGCGCCGTCGGCGCCTTCGTCACCACGCTCGTCGTCGGCGCAATCCTGGTCGCCGTCGTCCCGGACTACACCGAACGGAAGATGGCTACCCTGCTAGACGAGCCGGTCGGCTCGTTCATCTACGGCTTCGTCTCGCTGATTTTCTTCGCCCTCGTGGTACTGGTGCTCGTCATCACCATCATCGGTATCTTCGTCGCGATTCCGCTCGTCCTGGTGTTGTACATCGTCTGGGCGGTCGGCGCGTCCATCGCCTTTCTCGCCATCGGTGAGCGCCTCGTCGGGCGCGACGACGGCTGGACGAAGCCGCTGCTCGTCGGGGCCGGTATCAACGGCGCGCTGACGCTGACCGGTATCGGCGGCATTCTGACGCTCGCCATCGGCGCAGCCGGCTTCGGTGCCGTCCTGCGTGACTTCCTGGACTGAGCGGTAGCGGGTCTTACCGCTCGTCTACGGACCGAAGCCACCGGCGGACGAGCGGCACGAAGTCGTCGAAGTAGCCGCTCCCCCAGACAGCGACGAGAAGGGCGCCGACGGTGTTGAATACCATGTCCGTGACGATATCCTCGATGCCGTAGACGACCAGCGGCGACCCCACGCCGAGAACGCGCGACAGCTCGGCGATGGTGAACTCAAGCACCTCCCAGGCGACTCCGGCGGCGAGGACGAACACGAGAATGAACACCCCGCGGACGGCCGCCGGGACCTCGACCGCGGCCGAGTGGCGCTCGAACGCCAGGAGGACGGCGTAGCCGATGCCCGCGATGAGCACCGCCGAGACGGTGTGGGTTATCTCGTCGTACCAGGAGACCCACCGGTAGGGACCGAGCGCGCCCACGACGTGGAGGACGACGGCCACGGTGATGAGGAGGACGAGCCCGGCGTCCATCGTATACCCGTATTCGCGCCGCAACAGCGCCGGCAACAGCGTCACGCCGAGAGCCACGCCCGCGTTCGCCGCCATCCCCAGTTGGAACGTCACGACGCCGTACACGGTCAGCCCGCCGAGCAGGACCTGCAACACGCGAACCAGGCGCCGTTCCCCGGCCGCGGACAGCCCGAGCGCGTCAGTTAGCGTCATCTGTGGTAACCGCGGGTCGCTTGGCGGAGCCGACGTGTCCGGTCCGGTCAAAGTACCACTGGAAACACGCCGCCACGGCCACACCGACGCCGGTCACGAGGACGATATCCCACTGCAGCTCCCGCTGGGACCGCAGGAACGTGGTCCCCAGCCACCGGTCCGAAGCGTACTGTGCGACGATCCACCACCCCTGGACGGCGAGCGTCGTCAGCGCGGCAAAGCCCACCGCGAAGCGTCGGCTCATCTCGACCGGGGTCAACGCGTCGAGTTCGACCACCACCAGCAGCGCCAGCGTCGCGACGGCCAGATAGCCCGCCGCTTCCGAGTGGATACCGAACGACTGGACGGCCGCGGCGGCGACACCGAGCGCTACCACCGGCCACGGAACCATCACCGTCCACGCCCGTACCGCCAGGGGCGGCACCACCGCGACGGCGACGACAAGCAGCGTCAACCCGGCCCAGAGCACGTCGCCGGTACGAAGGCTCCCGACAGCGTCGAGCGTCAGCAGGCCTATCAGTACCCACGCCAGAGCCGCGTTCGTTCGTTCGTCGCGTGTGAATGCAGTGAACTGAGCCACGACCCGAACATGTCATACTGGTAACTAAAATATTCGGGCGCCACAGCAGTCGGCTGTCGCGCCGTTCCGCGACAGCGGCCGAAACGACCCTGCTCGGGATCGGTTCACAGCAGGGAGCCGGTGGGGATAGCACGGTCTGGACGGAGTCCTTCCCTGATTGGAATCACCGGAACGAATTGCCGACTCAGGGATTCGCTCGGCGGAAAAGAAGCCGGTGGAGGGATTTGAACCCTCGGCCTAATCCTTACGAAGGATTCGCTCTGCCAGTCTGAGCTACACCGGCGCGTTGGCACACTCGACCAAGCACGCGTTCCGACAGCACGTCCACAGTGTGCCTCTCAGCAATACAGGATAGTGCCGATAACCGCAATAAGGATTGCGAATCGGCGGCGCCCTCAGGCCAGTTGCGTCCCGACGATAGTGACGGGGACGGGCGATTCCAGCAACACCTGCTGGGAGACGCTACCGAAGATGACCTTGCCGGTCGGGGAGCGCTTTCGCGACCCCATGACGATCTGGTCGACATCGTGGTCCTCGGCCATATCGAGGATGCCGTCGGCCGGCGGGAGTCGCCCCGCGGCGAGTGTCACGTCGTAGCCGCGTTCTTCGAGGTAGTCCCGCGCGAGCGTGACGGTCTCGATGTCGGTCAGGTTATCCAAGTCCTCGGGGTCCTCGACATCGTCCGGGGGGAGCGCGTGGGTGACGACGACCTCGATGTTCGCCGCGTCGGTCGGCATATCTTCGACGAAGGCGGCCTGTCCGCGGGCACGATCCGGGTCCGTATCAACGGGGAGGAGTATTCGGTACATGATATCCGAGGGACCGTCAGGTCCCGTTGCGCGGAGGTTCAACTGCTGCCCCCGTAACTTTTGTCACTCCGGCGAACTCACCGCCGTATCCGAGCGTCGATGACGACGTTGTGTTCGCCCGGCGCGTACGACCGCACGGTCCGGCGGGTCTCGATAGACACCTCGTAGGCCGGTTCGGCCGCCGCGCGTATCGCCCGCTCGCCCGGTCCGAACGGGTCCGTGTCGGGCTGGATGTCGTAGTAGTGTATCTTGCAGTCGTCCCCGGCAAGCCCGACTGCGGTCTCCAGAAAGTCGTCGGCGCTGTGTGGGAGGTTCATCACGACGCGGTCGGCCCACCCCTCGTAGTCGGTCGAGACCTGCCGGACGTCGCCGGAGATGGCCCTGACCCGGTCGGCGACGCCGTTTCGCTCCGCGTTCCGGCGGAGGTACTCGATAGCTCGCTCGTTGATGTCCGTCCCGACACAGGTCGCGCCCCGCTTCGCGAACGGGATGACGAAGGGGCCGACGCCGGCGAACATGTCGAAGGCCTGCTCGCCCTCCTCGACCTGTTCGACCACCCGGTGGCGCTCGGTGGCCAGCCGCGGGGAGAAGTACACCTCGGCCAGGTCGAGCTCGAACGCACAGCCGTACTCCCGGTGGAGCACCTCGGTGGTGTCGCCGGCCAGGACCTCCCAGTCGCGGACGCGTTCGGTGCCCTTTATCTTCGAGGCGCGGTTCAGTACCCCCTCGACGGGCAGGTCCGAGGCGACGATGGCGTCGGCTATCCGCCGGGCCCTGTCCGGGTCGTCCTCGTCGATGATGACCAGGTCGCCCAGCCGCTCGTAGCTCGGGTCGAACCCCAGCTCGTCGGCGGGCATCGTCTGTCCCTCCCGGACCGGCGCGTCGAAGGCCACGACCTCGAATGTCTCCGGCACCGCGGCGGCTTCCGTCACTGGGATGTACAGCGTGTCCGCTTCGACGGTGATGTCGTAGCCGTCGTCTATGAGGTCCGCATCGGCGAGGCGCTGTCGGGTCGCCTCGCCCTCGGTGACGGCCACACGAACGCAGGGAACGGCCATACGCTCCCCTCGCCCGCCCCCAGCGGTAAGCCTGACGCTTCGCGTCCTTTATGGCCCGCGCCGACCGACTCGGGGTATGCTCACCTTCGTCGGTCTCGGCCTCTACGACGAGCGCTCTGTCACTATCGATGGGCGCGACGCCATCCGCGAGGCGGACCGCGTCTTCGCGGAGTTCTACACCAGCCGGCTCGTCGGGACGGACCTCGACTCCCTGGAACGGTTCCACGACACGACCATCGAGGTCCGTGACCGCGCCGGCGTCGAGCGTGACCCCGAACCTGTCCTCGACGCCGCCGAGTCGGCCGATGTCGTCTTCCTCACCGCCGGCGACACGATGGTCTCGACGACACACACCGACCTCCGAATCCGCGCCGAGGAGCGTGGCATCGAGACCCGCATCGTCCACGGAACGACCGCACAGACGGCCGCCGGCTCGCTCACCGGCCTCCAGAACTACCGTTTCGGGAAGGCGACGACGCTGCCCTTCGAGAAGGCCCACGGCGGCGACGGCGTCCCCGACAGCGTCGTCGCGACCATCGAGGACAACCGTGAGCGAGACCTCCACACGCTCGTCTACCTCGACATCAAGGTCGACGACCCCCACTGGGCCGAGAGCGACGACACGTACATGACAGCCGACCGGGCCGCCGAGCTGCTCAGTGCCGAGTTCCCCGAGCAACTCGCCGTCGTCGTCGCCCGGGCCGGAAGCCCGGACCCGCTGGTCGTCGCCGACACGCTGGCGAATCTCGCCACCCGTGACTTCGGCGACCCGCTTCACCTGCTCGTGATACCCGGGGACCTACACCCCATCGAAGACGAGGCGCTGTCGGCTATCGCCGACGCCTAGTCGTCGGTCGGGGCCGCGTCGTCCACTGTGTCAGCGCCCGTATCGAACGCTGCCGCTAGGTCGTACTCGTTTCCGGTCACCAGGAAGAGGAAGTCATCGACCAGCACGGTTATCTCCGGGAGCTCCCGCACGAGGAAGTAGGTGATCGCCACCAGAGCGAGGACCGAGCCCGTCTGTGCGAGGATTCTGTCCGCCACGTAGTACGACACCATCTGTGGGTCGTCCAGTCCGAACACCGTCATCACCAAGCCGGGGAGAATCTGCATCCGCTGTTCGCCGAACGAGACCGCGATGAACACGTTCCGCACTAAGTTCAGCACGTAGATGACCGACACCGTCATCGCCAGCGCCCGGAGTTTGCGCCGCCAGGGCGCCGACACGGCCAGGATACCGCCGGCGAAGATAGCGATGCTACCGATGCCCGTACAGGCCAGTATGATAGTGTACGTTATCGGCTGTGTCGTCCCCTCGAACCAGAACGTACTCTCGTAGGGGTAGGGCTTGTCGGCTATCGGAACGCCGTTGTACGAGAGCCCGTCGACGAGGAGCGGGTCGACCCCCAGCAGCGACAGCAGAAACGCCGTCTGGTCGGCGACGGATTCGACGAGAGCCCCGCGCAAGGGAGCAATAGTGAGGAAGGGCACGTACACCAGTCCCATCATCCCCACCGCCCGCGTGAGGGCGAACAGCGAGTCCCGGCCCTGCCACAGCTGGTAGCCCGCCCACACCGACAGCGGGACCGCCGCGAGGCTGCCAACTCCTTCGATGAGGCTCTTCTGCGTTAGTATGAAATGGGGGATGAGGACCAGCCAGAACGCCCCGAAGGCGACCCAGCCGGCCACGGCGACCCGGCGTGCCCACTCCCTGTCGGACCGGCCCACGACGGCACTGCCGAGGAAGGCCGCGAGCACCACCCACATCAGAGGCTCCGACCAGACGAGCGGGTCGAAGGTAACCCCGCCAGCGGTGATGGTCGACTGGAGTACCGGGAGCATCATTGAGATATCTTTGCCAATCCGGCCTAAATGCTTTGTCGTTGTCTGTGAGTACCAAGCCGGAGACAGCGGGCGGGAACGTCCCGCTGGCCGCCGTCGTATAGCTAACCGGCGCTGGACGAGCGCGTGTAACGGGCGCTGTCGCTACCGGACGAGCGTACAAAAAAGTTCGAAAGTCAAGGACGGGGCGGTCCCGTTAGTTGTTGCGTCGGACTGCGAGCAGCGCCGCGGCGACGAGAGCGATGAGAGCGAACGCGGCCGTGAAGCCGGGACCGCTACCGCCGGTTGCGGTTTCGGTCGTTTCGCCGCCATCGTCAGTCGTCTCCTCGGTTGCCGTGTCCGTGTCCATGTCCGGCGTGTCCGTGTCCGGCGTGTCCGTGTCCGGCGTGTCCGTGTCCGGCGAGTCGGTGCCGTCGTCCGGCGTGTCCGTCACCGGCTCACCGGTGAACTCGGTGAGGCGACCGTCGTACTCGTCGCTGGTCGAATCGAGGTTGCCACTGAAGTCAGAGGCAGTTGCCTCAGCGGTGAACTCGGAGCCGGCGCTGTTGTCGCTGAAGTCAGCGACAGCGGTGAAGGTACCGTCAGACTCGACGGTCGCTTCGGGCCGCTTGACGAACGGGTCGCCGCTGGCGTCACTGTCGAGAGTGGCCTCGATAGTGGTGCCAGGTGCGAGGTTCGTGTCACCGGTGACTTCCTGACCGGGGCCGGCCTGGAGAACGATCTCGTCGTCAGCGTTGGTGTCGAGTTCGATCTCCGGGTCCTCTACGGTGTACTCCTGATCGACAGTGGTAGTGTCCTCGTAGAGTTCGGTGTTTTCGTCGTAGACCGTGAAGTTAGCGATGTAGTCGTCACCGTCCGAGTGCAGGTCAGTGCTCGAGTCGTTGTTTTCAGCGTTGACTGCATCAATGAAGTCGTCGCTGCTGAAGGTGACGTAGTGTGCGTCGTTGTCATCGTCGTAGAGAACCTCAATGTTCGACACATTGTTGAGCTCTCCGAAGGTGACATCGTTGTTACCCTGGCTGTTCTTACCCGTTTGGGTCTCGAAGACGAGCGTAGCGGGTAGTTCAGCGCTTTCGTTGGTGGCGACTGAGTTGTTACCGACTATGGATTCGTAATCCGACGCACTGTCAGTGCCGGTGAAGGCACCTTCGAGCCCGGAGGCCTCAACCTGAACCACGACACCGTCGCCCTGTGCGATGGTGCTGGTCTGGGTGAGGTTCCCTGCCTGTGCGTAGCCGGAGACATCTTCCGCGTCCGCGCTCTGCAGGTCGCTCAGCGCGTCTTCGGGGACGGTCCACATCTGAAGGTTGTCGACAGTCCCTTCGCTCAGCGAGAGCGTCCCACGAGCGTCCGCGTCAGAGGACTCGTAGGTATCTTTCGGGGTGTCTGCGGTGACGAACAGGCTGTAGTCACCGGACTCGAGAGCGTCAACGCCGGGAGTCCCGGAGAAGCCGGTCTTGCCGACCTGACTGACGTCAGTGTCGTCGTCACCGGCGCTCAGGGCACCGCTACCGGAGCCAGCCTCGAAGCTGTTGAACTCAACGTAGGCGACGCCGTCTTCGTTCTCGTCCTCAATCTCCGCAGCGACCGCGTAGCCGTCCTCACTCTGGTCGCCGACCTGCACCGTTGCGGTGTCGGTGTTCTCCAGTTCGATGGTCATGTTGACGACGTCACCGACCTGGTCGGAGTAGACGTTGTCACCGAAGCCGGTCGTCTCGTCACCAGTGTCGGTGACTTCGATAGTGTCAGTGTCGGACGCACTGGTATCCGTCACGTTCGTGACGAACGTGTAGGACCCTGCGTCGATGTCCTGGAAGTTAACGGTCTCCTCACCGTCTGCGGTCGGGTTGGTGGCAGTGGCGTCACGGACGATGGTAATCGTCTCGGAGTCAGCGTCCGGGAACTCGTTCTCCCCGTTAGGGGCGATGTCGTTAGGGGCGAGGTCGTAAGGCCCGTTGTTGACGAAGATATCTTTGAGTTCGCCAACGTCTAGGTCATCCTGTGCGGAGACGTTGACCGCGTAGGAGGTTCGGACGTTAGATTCGATTTCGAAGTCGACCTCAGCCTGGTCGCCGTCGTTACCGACGGATTCGTCGTCAAACTGGGCAGAGAGGTCCTGAGTCACGACCTCGAACTGGTCGTCAGCAACCTCGGACCGGTTGCCGTCACCGTCGAGGTCAATCGGGTTGGTCTGAGCGTCGGCCGGAACGATGGTGAAGTCACCTTCACTCAGTCGACCGTCGAGTTCGAACGAGGCGTAGCTCGAACCATTGGTCGTAATCGTCCGTCGGAGGCTGCCGACTTTGTCGTTATCGCCACTGGTGTCGACTGCTCGAATCTGATACTCTTTGTTGTCTTCAACCCCAGCGGTACTACTGTTGAGTTTTATTTCCTGACCACCATAGAAGGTGGAGGCACTAGCGTTACCTGAAACCTCAGCAGCGGCACTCCCGGTCAGCGCGACGGTCCCGGCGAATACCGAGAAGACCATCAGCGCAGCCAGAATCAGGCTGCGGAGTTTGTCTGAATTGCTTGTCATAGTTGTTGGTTGCTATCGGGCGGCGTCAGCCGTTTTCCACGTGGTCGGAACGCGGTCGCCGCGACCGCGCATAGACCGAACCGGTGTACTCACTTCTGGCGCCATGGGTAGGGGTACGGATGTAACCTGAGCCGGATGTTATAAATGCTTTGTGGTCAGTCGCGTGGGATGTCAAATTTTACCATGCCCGAAATCGGGCCCAACAGGGCCTCCTATGTCAGTATAAGGGCTTTGTGGTTATTTCCGGATTGGTGTCATTCGCGTGTCCGACACCGTGGGTTAAAGTACCACGATAAGACGGTGATGTTCTGCTAAGTCCTGCAACGAGGCTTTTTCGCGCACACGCGCGAGAACAGTTGTGACAGCTACGCCGTCAACGTGGACTCGGCGGTCCTCGCCACCTCGTACAGGTTACGCAGTTCCCAACTCCTGTCCGAGACATCTCTCAAAGCTTGAAGTCTGCTACTCCACGGGCCCCTCCGTCGCCGTTCCGTCGAGGGCCCTCACTTGTGCCTCCGCGGGTCACTGCGTTCCCCGCTCCGGTACGAGACTTCTCGCGATGCTCGAAGTCTCGCTACTCCCGAACGATCTCGACTTCGTGTCCGTCGGGGGACTTGGTGAAAGCGTAGCGGTCGTCACAGCTCTCGGGGTCGCGGTAGTCCTCGGCGTTGCGCTGCATGAGCGACTCCCAGGTGTCGTGGAGGTCGTCGGTGCTGACCGCGACGTGGCCCCAGGCGTCGCCCAGCTCGTAGCTGCGGCCGTCGTAGTTGTAGGTCAGTTCGACCGACATCGCCTCGTCAGCGGCGTCGCGGGGCTTGAGGAAGTACAGGGCGAAAGAGGAGTGTTCGGAGCGGCGGAACATCTCGTAGTCGAGTTTCCGGGTGAACCAGCCGATGGCCTTGTCGGCGTCCTCGACGCGCAACATCGTGTGGTCGAGGCTCCACTTCGCGCCGTGGTCGCGCTCGACGATTTCTATCTCGTGGCCGTCGGGGTCCTTCACGAAGGCGTAGGAGCCGCCACAGGAGTCGGGGTCGCGGTAGTCCTCGACGCCGGCGTCCATCAGTTCCTCGTAGGCGTCGTAGACGTCCTCGACCCGGACCGCGATGTGGCCCCACGCGTCCCCGTGCGTGTACGTGCGGTCGTCGTGGTTGCACGTCAGTTCGAGGAGCGCCCCCTCCTCGTGGACGTCCTCGGGCCCGAGGAAGACGTTGGTGAAGGTGTCGGCCTCCCAGCGGCTCTTCTCCTCGTAGTCGAGGTGCTCCTGATACCAGTCGAGGGAGGCTTCGAGGTCTTCGACACGCATCATCGTATGGTCGAGTGTCAGCATGGTCGAACCGTCGTCCCGAACGGCGAAAAGCGTATCGACGGCTCTGTCACGGGCTGCTCTCGCTCGCGCCGAACAGCGGCCAGTAGTACCACCAGACCGCCGCCAGCATCCCGACCGTCCCGACGGGCAGTGCGACGTACCCCAACCGGCGGTTGAAGCCGACGAGGACGCCGACCTGTGAGAGCGCCGCACCGACCAGCGACAGCGCCGTGATCCGGGGGTCCTCCCGCCAGACGACGCCCGAGACGACGCTCGCGAGCGCGACGAGATACAGGAGGACGCCGGTGCGCCACGATTCGATAAACGAGGGCACCCCTTCGGTGAACCTGAAGAAGAAGTCGTATATCGAGACGAACTGGAGCGGGTTCGTGTTCACCAGCCCGGCGGGAAAGACCAGCGTCAGTTCGCTCCCGATGACGAGGACGGTCCACGGGCACAGCCCCAACAGAGCGACGACGCCGAGGCGACGACGGGAGTCAGCGGCCATACCGGACTGGAGGACTCCAACGTAATGAATCATCGTGCGCACACGCGATGTGTCGGTCGACTCGCTATCGGCGGGCGATGATGCGCAGTACGTCCTCGTCGGCCAGTTCGTGGTCCCGGCCGACCTGCTGTTCGTCGTGTTGCGCGCTCGGTCCGGTCACGCGGGCAAAACGGAACCGGTCGTCGAAGCTCCCGCCCAGCTTCTCGCAGGCGTCGTCGACGGTGGCGCCCTCGCGGAGAATCAGCGGCTCCTCACGGTCGACGCCCCGGCCCGGTTTGTCCATGTAGATGCGGATGAGCCCGAGTTCCTCCCAGATTCGCTCGACGAGCCCGTCCAGACCCTTCTCCTTCTCGGCGCTGATGAAGATGGCGTCGTCGGGGTCGATATCCCGCTCTTCGAGTTCGGCCTCCACGGTCGGGACGTAGTCGGGCTCGATGAGGTCGGCCTTGTTGACCGCGACGATAGAGGGGAGATAGACGCGGTTGTCCATCACGCCGTCGACGAGCCGGTCGATGTCGACGGACTCGCCGATGGTGACGTCGGCGTTGACGTAGCCGTGCTCGCGCAGGACCCCCTTGATGGTCTCCTCTTCCAGTTCGAGGTCGGCGGCCTTGTTGATAGAGAGGCCGTCTTTCCCCTTCTTCCGGATGTTGACCCGCGGCGGCTCCTCGTCGAGGCGAATCTTGTTCTGGTACAGCTCCTCGCTCAGGCGGTCGTACTGGTCGATGTCGAAGACGGAGACCATGAAGACGATGAGGTCGGCGGTCCGGACGACCGACAGCACCTCCTGGCCGCCGCCGCGCCCGCCGGCCGCGCCCTCGATGAGCCCGGGCACGTCGAGAATCTGGATGTTCGCGCCCTTGTGTTTGAGCATGCCGGGATAGACGTCCAGGGTCGTGAACTCGTAGGCCCCGGTCTCCGACTCGGCGTTGGTCAGGGCGTTCAACAGCGTCGACTTGCCGACGCTTGGGAACCCGACCAGCGCGACGGTGGCGTCGCCGTGTTTCTCGACGCCGTAGCCCCCGCCCCCGCCCGACCCGGACTGCTGTTCCAGCTTCTCTTTTTTCTCCGCGAGCTTCGATTTCAGCCGACCGATATGCGCCTCTGTCGACTTGTTGTAGGGCGTACTGGCGATTTCGTCTTCGAGTTCCTGAATCTCGTCTTCGAGCCCCATTGTGTGTACGTCGGCCGCGCGCGCCGAATAAGGCTTTCTTCCCTCGCCGACGCCGCCCCTGATAGGACCGGGACTGACAGGGCCACGAGCAAAGATTTCGACACACCTATAGGAAGTCCGCTTCCAGCATCCGATAATGGTGAACGCGGACCGATTCCGTGACAGCACGCAGATTCTGTTACCGTCGGGTGCGCTCAACGGGATTCGGGAGGAGCTCGAATCCCGGTTTACCGTCACCGTCCGCACCGAGGACGAACAGGTCCGTATCATCGGTTCTCCGGTCGAAATCAAGGACGCCGGCGACTTCCTCGCGATGAACGGCGTGACCTTCGCATGACCGGGTCTCTTTCGTCGTCGGGTCGCCCGTGGTGACCACTCCTCGGAAACCGTTCATGAAAAAGGCCGGACTCGCCACGTTCGCGTCCGGGGAAACCGCTCGCCTGAGGCGAGCGTACGCTACTGGGACAGCACCGCATCCCCACTGTGCCAACCGTGTGTCGCCCTCACGCGGCGCCCCCCGAAACGCAATCCTTTAAACCGCCGAGAGGGATTGCTTGGACATGGCTGGAACTATCGAAGTGCTCGTCCCCGGCGGGCAGGCCAACCCTGGCCCGCCCCTCGGTCCCGAGCTGGGTCCGACACCCGTGGACGTGCAGGCAGTCGTGCAGGACATCAACGACCAGACGGAAGCGTTCGATGGGACGGAGGTCCCCGTCACCGTCGACTACGACGACGACGGGAGCTTCAGCATCGAGGTCGGTGTCCCGCCGACGGCCGAGCTCATCAAGGACGAGGCCGGCTTCGACACCGGCAGCGGCGAGCCCCACGAGGAGTTCGTCGCCAACCTCACCGTCGACCAGGTCATGCAGATAGCCGAGCAAAAGCAGTCCGACCTGCTCGCTTACGACCTGAAGAACGCCGCCAAGGAAGTCGTCGGCACCTGCGCCTCGCTGGGCGTCACCATCGAGGGCAACGACCCCCGAGAGTTCAAAGAGCGCATCGACGGCGGCGAGTACGACGACCAGTTCGCGGCGCAGGCGTCTGCCTGAGTCGTTACGTATCTGCCGTCTTCTCCGGTTTCACCGCCCGTGAGCGGCGGCGCCTGTCCTCGCCCGCTCCAGCCGAACGGCGGTTCGACGGGTTTAAGTTTCCGATAGGCTTCTTCTCCGACGAGACAGGCATCCGCCTGTTTCACTGACCCGTAGAAGCCGTTTGGCGTACTACGGAGGTGAACAATGGCAGACCAGGAAATTGAGAACGCAGTCTCTCGCGCACTCGAAGAGGCACCTGAGCGGAACTTCCGCGAAACGGTCGACCTCGCCGTGAACCTGCGCGACTTAGACCTTAACGACCCGTCGAACCGCGTCGACGAGTCCGTCGTTCTTCCCGCTGGCACCGGACAGGAGACCACCATTGTGGTCTTCGCCGAGGGCGAGACAGCCCTCCGTGCCGAGGAAGCCGCAGACGACGTACTCGACGAGGACGAACTCGCAGAGCTTGGCGACGACGATGACGCCGCCAAGGATCTGGCCGATGACACTGACTTCTTCATCGCGGAGAAGGACATGATGCAGGACATCGGTCGCTATCTGGGGACCGTCCTCGGTCCGCGCGGGAAGATGCCGGAACCGCTCGACCCCGACGACGACGTCGTCGAGGTCGTCAACCGAATGAAAAACACCGTGCAGCTCCGCAGCGGCGAGCGTCGGACCTTCCACACCCGCGTGGGCGCCGAGGACATGTCCGCCGAGGACATCTCGGACAACATCGACGTCATCGTCCGCCGCCTGCACGCGGACCTCGAGAAGGGGCCGCTCAACATCGACACCGTCTACGTGAAGACGACGATGGGCCCCGCCGTGGAGGTGGCCTGATATGAGCGCCGAAGGCGAGCGAAAGACCGAGACCATCCCACAGTGGAAGCAGGAAGAGGTCGACGACATCGTCGAGATGATCGAGTCCTACGACTCGGTCGGCGTCGTCAACATCGCCGGGATTCCGTCCCGACAGCTCCAGGACATGCGCCGTGACCTCCACGGCACCGCGGAGCTTCGCGTCTCCCGGAACACGCTGCTGGTCCGCGCCCTCGAAGAGGTCAACGACGGCCTCGAAGGGCTGACCGAGCACATCGCCGGTCAGGTCGGACTCATCGGTACCGACAGCAACCCCTTCTCGCTGTACCAGGAACTGGAATCCTCGAAGACGCCCGCGCCCATCGGTGCCGGCGAAATCGCCCCGAACGACATCGTCGTTCCCGAGGGCGACACCGGCGTCGACCCCGGGCCCTTCGTCGGCGAGCTCCAGTCCATCGGCGCGGACGCTCGCATCCAGGAAGGGTCGATTCAGGTCCTCTCGGACTCGACCGTGCTCGAAGCGGGCGGAGAGGTCTCGCAGGACCTCGCGAACGTCCTCAACGAGCTCGGCATCGAACCCAAGGAGGTCGGACTCGACCTCCGCGGGGTCTTCTCCGACGGCGTGCTCTTCGCCCCCGAAGAGCTGGAACTCGACGTCGAGGAGTACGAGCAGGACATCGCCGCGGCCGCGAGCCGGGCGTTCAACCTCTCGGTCAACGCCGAGTACCCGACCGCGACCACGCTCCCGACGATGCTCCAGTCCGCGACCGGCGACGCCAAGAGCCTCGCGCTCTCGGCCGCCATCGAGGACCCCGAGGTCGTCCCCGACCTCATCAGCAAGGCCGACGCGCAGCTGCGTGCCCTGGCTGGTGCCATCGACGACCCGGACGCGCTGCCCGAGGAACTCCAGGACGTGGAGACCGCGCCGGCAGCAGACGAACAGGCCGACGACCAGACCGAGAACACAGACTCCGAGGACGACGCCGACGACGCCGAGGCCGAGACAGACGAGGCCGAGGACGACGAAGACGACGGCGACGCCGGCGACGCGCTCGGGGAGATGTTCTAACCACACCAACACAGAACAATGGAATACGTTTACGCTGCACTCATCCTGAACGAATCGGGCGAAGAGATCAACGAAGACAACCTCACCGACGTGCTCGAAGCCGCCGGCGTCTCCGTCGAGGAGTCCCGCGTCAAGGCCCTCGTGGCCGCTCTCGAGGACGTCGACATCGAGGAGGCCGTCGAGCAGGCCGCCGCCGCGCCTGTTCCCGCCAGTGGCGGCGCCGCCGCGCCCGCCGAGGGTGGCGACGACGAGGCCGACCACGACGAGCCGTCCGAGGAAGAGGTCGCCGAAGCGGAAGAAGCCGACGACGATGACGACGACGACGAGGCAGACGGCGAAGGCCTCGGCGAGCTCTTCGGTTAAACCGGTCGACTCCGACCCGCAATTTTTTCGACGCCACCGCCCAGCGACAGCGCCGCCCACATCGCACTGTGGCCGTCCTCACTGAGGTTCAAATACCTGCGGGCGTCCACCCCTCGCCATGCTCCCGGTCAGATTCGCGGCCGACCCGGTCGGCGCCGCCGCCCTGCTCGCGGCCATCGGCGGGGGTATCGGACTCGGGACGGTAAGCGGGCTGGTCCCCGGGCTCCACGCCAACACGCTCGCGCTCCTGCTGGCGGCGACGGCCGGGTCGGTGCCCGGCCCGCGGGTGTACGTCGGCGCGGCGATGCTGGCCGCGGGGGTGACCCACACGTTCCTGGACGTGGTGCCGGCGCTGGCCCTCGGTGTGCCAGACCCGGCGATGGCCGCCGGTGCGCTGCCGAGCCACCGGCTGGTCATCGAAGGGCGGGGTCGGGAAGCGCTACGGCTCTCGGCGCTGGGCAGCGGCGGGGCGGTGGCGCTCGCGGTGCCGCTTGCCGTCCCCGTGACGTGGCTGATGGTCCGTGTCTATCCGCTCGTCGCGGCGCACCTTCCGCCGGTGCTCGGCGCTATCGCGGCGCTGCTCGTCCTCTCGGAGCCGGGCTGGGACCGTCGTATCGGCGCGGTGCTCTCGCTGGGCGCGAGCGGCAGCCTCGGACTCGC
Organism: Haloarcula laminariae; assembly: GCF_025457605.1. Lineage (NCBI taxonomy): Archaea > Methanobacteriati > Methanobacteriota > Halobacteria > Halobacteriales > Haloarculaceae > Haloarcula > Haloarcula laminariae. The sequence continues at coordinate 2,188,863 of NZ_JAMZFY010000001.1, forward strand.
CGTGCTCGACGCCCCAGTCGCGGGGGCTCTGCCTGTCGCCGACGTGTTGGTCCCGGTGTTTGCCGGCCTGTTCGGTGCGCCGGTGTTACTGGCCGCTATCGAGGGCGAGGGCGTCCCGCCACAGGCCGACGCGAGAGTCACGACGCCGCGGCGCACGGTCGCGGCGCTGGCGACGGTCGGGACGCTTTGTGGGGCGGTCGTCGGCTATCTCCCGGGCGTCTCCAGCGCCGTCGCCGCGACGCTGGCGCTCGGCCTGACCGCACAGCGCGGCCCCAGAGCCTTCGTCGTGACGACCAGCGGCGTCAACACGGCCACGGCGGTGTTCGCGCTGTTCGCGCTGGTGGTCTTTGGCGACCCCCGCACCGGCGTGCTGGTGGCGCTGAACCGCGCCGGCGTCCCGCTGGTACTGCCGTCGCTGCTGGCCGCAGTCGCCGTCTCGGCGGTCGCCGCCGCCGTATTGGTCCCCCGCCTCGGCGACCGCTATCTCCGGACGGTCGGGCGGCTGGACCCGGCCAGGCTCTCTGTCGGCGTCCTCGTCGGCCTGCTGGGGCTGTCGGCCGTCTTCGCCGGGCCGCTCGGCGTCGGCGTCTTCGCTGTCGCGACGCTCGTCGGTCACGTGCCGCCGACGACGGGCTGTCGGCGGGCGACGCTCATGGGGGTGTTGCTGGTCCCGCTGGCGCTATAGGTAGTCGCGCCGGCGGAAGTGCAGGAGCATGACGACGCCCATCAGCGTCATGCCGAGCATCGCTGCCGGATAGCCGAACGTCCAGCCCAGTTCTGGCATGTTGTAGGGACTGTCGGCGAAGTTCATTCCGTAGACCCCGGCCACGAAGGTCAGCGGGATGAAGATGGTCGCGACGACGGTGAGCACTTTCATCACCTCGTTGGTCGACTGCGAGACCGTGTTGAGGTAGATGTCCCGGGCCCCCGAGACGAGGTCGCGGTAGGTCTCGGTCAGGTCGACAATCTGGACCAGGTGGTCGTAGATGTCCCGGTAGTACTTCTCCGTCTGGGGCTGGACCTGTTTCGGGTCGCCCCTGGCCAGCAGGCCGACGGCTTCCCTGGCCGGCCACACCTGCTTGCGGAAGGACAACAGGTCCCGGCGGACGTCGTTTATCTTCTCGATGGTCTCGCTGTCAGTCGACACCGTCACCTCCTCCTCTATCTCCTCGATGTCGGTCTCTATCTCGTCGAGCAGGTCGAAGTACGCGTCGACGATGACGTCGATGGCGCGATAGGCGGTGAAGTCCGGCCCCCGCTGGAGCAGCCGCTCGTCGCCGCGCTCGGCGGCGTCCATCACCCGCTGTATCGGTCCCGGCGGGCCGGTGCCCAGCGTGACCACCCAGTCGCGGCCAATGAAGATGCCGACCGGTCTGGCCGCCACCTCCTTCTCGAAGGTCGTCTCGCCAGGCGTGAGGCTGATGGCTTTCAGCAACACGAAGGTGTACTCCCGGAACTCCTCGGTCTTGGCCCGCACGTCGTCGCGCAGGTCCTCGATAGCGAGCGGGTGGAGGTCGAAGGCCGACTGGACCGCTGCTATCTCCTCGTCGGCCGGGTCCGCGACGTGGACCCAGGTGGTACCGACGGCCCGGCGGGCCTCGGCGAGGTCCTCGTAGGCGACCGCTTCCTCGTCGGCGTAGACCAGCGCCGATATCACGCTGTGGCCTCCGGCGCGTCCGAGCGCCCGACCGCAAACAGCGTCACGCCGACCATCACCGCCGTCAGTGAGAAGGCGCGCCCGGGGAACGGAGCCGCGAGGCCGACGAGATAGCCGGCGACCCCGCCGGCCGAGAGCACCAGTCCGGTGCCCGAGACGGTGTTCATGCGCTCTCAATCAGCGTGGCGGAACAAAAGCGTACTCCCAGCGGGAGTCTGGACCGGGCGCGTCGAGCCTGCGGAGAAGCGACACGTTGATGGGTACAAGCACCGGTAGCTATCGGTATGGACCTGCGCGTCATCGACAAGTCGGATACGGAGCTCTCTATCGAGATTGCGGGTGAAGACCACACGTTCATGAACGTCATCAAGGGGGCGCTGCTGGAGACGGAGGGCGTCACCGCGGCGACCTACGACGTCAATCCCGAGCAGTCCGGTGGGCAGACCGACCCCGTCCTGACCATCAAGACCGAGGAGGCCGTCGACGCCCTCGACGCGCTCGAAGCCGGCACCGACCGCGTCATCGAGAAGGCGGATGACCTCACCGAGGCGTTCGAAGCCGCGGCGTAGTTCTAGCAGACGACGTACGTGACGAAGACGGTGTCGTCCGGGGCGACGTGGACGTCGACGCCGACGGTGTCGCCGCGCTCGAAGGCGTTACCCCGCTCGACGTAGCTGTCGACCAGCGCCGTCGCCAGCTGACTCTCGTTCTCGAACTCGCCCACCGGCTGGCCGGTCCGTTCGGGCGCCACCCGGTAGCTGACCAGCGTCGGTCGGTCACACGGCAGGGCGAACCGGGTGATTGCCTCGCGGTCGGGCCGCTCGCCGTCGCCCGCGACGGCGGCCACGGTCGCTTTGTTGTAGTACGCGGCGGCCTCGTCACTGGTGGCGTTCCGGTCGAGTGCGCCGGCCCCCTCGCTCTCGCGTCGCTCGTTCAGCTCGGCGACGTAGGCGTCTTCGACCCCGGTGAGCGAGAGCCCGCCGACGCTGTCGGCGCTCCCCGGAGCCTCGGGCACCGCCGGTGGGCCGGACGGTCCGCCGACGGTCGGCAGCGAGATGACGCCGACCACTGACAGCAGGAGGACGCCGAGCAGGACGGCGACGGCGGCGTAGCCGGCGACGTACCGCGGTTCGAGAACGTCGCGCCAGCCGGTCCCTATCTCGTCGAGCGGGTCCGTCTCCGGGGGCCCCTCGCGCAACTGGAGGTCCGCCCCGCCACAGCGCTTGCAGGGGGGCGAGTTGCGCTGGTGGGACCGGCCACAGTCCTGACAGACCCAGACGGTCCCGCCGGGGACGACCTCGTGGTTGACCTGGGTCACCGCCTTCTCGAAGCTGCCGTGCCCGCAGTTGTCACAGGGCGGGTCGTTCTCCTCGTGTGGTTTCTCGCACCACTCACACCGCCATTCCATCACCAGACCTAGGTGACCGAGCTACAAAGGCATCGTGGCGTGGGCAGCCACCGCCGGTGTCTCGGACTGTTCGCGTCAGACGTTTGTTGCGAATACGGTGGGCAGAGATGTTCCCGTGTGTTTATTCTCTCACCCGACCTGAGTGACAGTAGATGAACCCCACCGCAACGGCGGCACAACAGTCGGCCAGCGAGACCGTGATCGCTGCGGTCGCGAGCCGGGCCGGCGTCGACCCGCTGGAGCTCGACACCCCGCTGTACGACGCTATCGAGCCCGACGAACTGGACGCCATCGTCGGCGGAGCGGGCCGCTCGACGGTCGAAGTGACGTTTCGTTACTACGGCTACACCGTCACCGTCGACAGCGACCTGACGGTCACGCTCAGCGAGTAGTCCCTAGAGGCGGACCGGGATGCCCTGTTCGTCCAGGTACTGTTTGGTCTCCGCGATAGAGTACTCGCCGAAGTGGAAGATAGAGGCCGCCAGCCCGGCGTCGGCGCCGGCGTCGACGAAGACCTCCGCCATGTCTTCCGGCCCGCCACAGCCGGAGGAGGCGATGACGGGAGTCGACACCGCATCGCAGACCGCTTTCATCAGCGGGATGTCGTAGCCGTCCTTGGTCCCGTCGGCGTCGATGGAGTTGACGAAAATCTCGCCCGCGCCCCGGCGCTCGGCCTCCTTCGCCCACTCGACGGCGTCTAGCCCCGTGCCCTCGCGGCCGCCCTTGACCGTACACTCGAACCAACAGGACTCCCCGTCGACCTCGACGTACTGCTCGCCCTGTTCGTCGAAGCGCCGCCGGGCGTCGAGCGAGATGACGATACACTGGCTCCCGAAGGCCGCGGCGCCCGCCTCGATGAGGTCCGGGTTCTCGATGGCGCCCGAGTTTATCGAGACCTTGTCCGCGCCGGCCCGCAGCGTCTCCTTGATGTCCTCGGGGGTCCGGATGCCGCCGCCGACCGTCAGCGGGATGAAGACCTCGTCGGCCACGGCGGAGACGGTGTCGAGCATCGTCTCGCGGCCCTCGGCGGAGGCGGTGATATCCAGGAAGACGAACTCGTCGGCCCCCGACTCGTTGTAGGCCTTGGCCATCTCGACCGGGTCGCCCGTGTACTCCAGGTCCTCGAAGTTCACGCCGGTGTAGACGGCCGCGTCCCCGTTCTCGTCGACGTCGACGTCGATGCAGGGGATGATACGCTTGGTGAGAGTCATTGCCTGTCGGTTCGCTACAGGGCCGTTTCATCGTTTCGACTGACGCAACTGCTCGGCCGGGCTCGTGCCGGCTCGCTGTCGTCTCCCAGCCTGGCTCGTCTCGGCGGCCGGGGTGAATCCGATAGTTACAGGTAGTCGCCCCCACACCGTCCGGTATGGCAGACGACCATCACGACGAGGACCGGCCCGACTACGACCCCGAACACGTCGAACTGCCCGCGGCGGCGCCGCCGCTCCGGTCGACAGCCCCCCAGAGCGACTTCACCATGGGACAGGTCGGACAGGGCGCCGCGGTCGCGCTCGTCGGGCTGGCGCTGACGTTCGGCGTCGCGCTCGCGCTCGTCTGACGGGACTTTCGGCCCGGAACAGCTAGCGAGGCGGTCGGTTTCTGCGGACCCGCTCAGCTAGCAGCGGCCACAGTCCGGCTCACGGCCGAGTCCCGGGCTGGGTACCGTTCCCGCTAGATATTCTCAGACAGTGGGACCGGGCACGCCGTTTGAAGTCACAAGGGTCTGACTGGTACGGTATGGCTACCGACCCCTACGCACAGTGGACGGGCGAGCCGATGGCCGAAGACGACGTCGAGGCGTTGCTCACCGTCGCCGACCATGGCATACTCGGACTGGCCGCGGACGACCAGCCGTACACGATTCCGGTCTCCTTCGGCTACGACGACGGGGACGTCTTCTTCGCGTTCGTCCGGAGCGGGCCGGACAGCGAGAAGTTCGAGTTCGCCGAGGACGGGAAGACGGCGCGGCTGCTCGTGACCGATATCAAGGCGCGGTTCGACTGGCAGTCCGTCGCGGTCACCGGTCCGCTCGAACCCGTCAGCGTGACCGACAGGGACTGGACGCGGCTCGTCGAGTCGCTGGACGAGAACCCCTGGTTCTCGACGGCGTTCGGGGACGACGAGCGCGTCGAGGGCGTCCAAGGGTGGCGGCTCGTCCCCGACGAGGTCGAGGGTGTCGCGGTCCGTCCGGAAACGGAGTAATCAGGCCAGTTCGTCCTCGATGGTGTCGCGAAGCTCCGCTATCTCCGCGGCGTCGTAGTGGAGCCGGTCGTCGTTGACCGTGATTTCGAGGTGGTTCGAGCCGTCGGCCTCGCCAAGTTCGGTCACCGGGGCGACGCCGTCGAAGGCCTCCCGGACCGCGGCCGGGTCGGTCGTCTCGAAGACGACGCGGCCGGGCTGTTCGTTGAACAGCAGCCGCTTTCGCGTCCCGCGGTCGACCGTCTCCAGGGCGACGCTGGCGCCGGCGTCGTCGTGGACCATCTCCGCGAGCGTCACAGCGAGCCCACCGTGGCTCACGTCGTGGGAGGCCAGCACGTGGTCCTCGTCGGCCACCTCGGCGACGGTCTCGATGAGTCCCGTGGGGTTTGCCGGGAGTTCGGGGAACGCGTCGGTACCGCCGAAGAGAGCGGTGTACTCGGAGCCGCCCAGCCGGGGGTCGGTCTCGCCCTCCAGCGAGGTGTCGCCGACGACGACCAGGGTCCCCTCGCCCGACAGCGACATCGGCGGGGCGTCGTACCCTTCCTTGACGCCGACGAGGGCGAGCGTCGGCGTCGGCGGGATGGGGCCGGTCGCCGAGTCGTTGTACAGGGAGACGTTGCCGCCGACGACGGGTACGTCGAGTTCGCTACACATGTCCGCGAGCCCGTCGACGATGCCCTTGAAGCCGCCGTAGACGTCGGGTTTCTCTGGGTTGCCGCCGTTCAGACAGTCGACGGCGGCGTGGGGGACTGCGCCCTTCGCGGCGACGTTCGTGGCGTTTTCCAGCGCGACTGCGCGGGCCCCGTCGTAGGGCGCCGCGTCGGTCCAGTTGGGGTCGGCACCGGCCGAGAACGCGAGGCCGGTGCCCGATTCGCGAATCGCCAGCAGAGCGGCGTCGTCGCCCGGCAGCACGCTCGTCCGGACCTGGACCTCGTGGTCGTACTGGCGGTACACCCACCGCTTCGAGGCCGTGTTCGGGCTGGCGACGATGCGGTCGAAGGCCGCCGCGAGGTCCATCGTCGGCAGGTCCCGCTCCTGGACCGGCGGGGCCTCGCTTGGCAGGTCGTTCATCGGCGCGCCGTCGCCGAGGAACTCGGCGTCGACGTCGACCACCGTCTCGCCCTCGAACGTACAGACGTAGTTCGTCCCGGGCTCGGTGAGTTCGCCGATGACGGAACACCCCAGGTCGAACCGCTCGGCGAGTTCGGCGACGCGGTCGACGTTCTCGGGCGCGACCTCGTACACCATCCGCTCCTGGCTCTCGGCCAGCAGGTACTCCCTGGCGTTCATGTTGGGCTCGCGCTCGTGGACCCGGTCGAGTTCGATGCGCGCGCCGAGGCCGCCCTTCGCGACCAGTTCGGAGGACGCGCCGCCGAGGCCGGCGGCCCCGAGGTCCCGGGCCGACTCTATCAGTTCCTCGTCGAGCAGCGCCTCGTTGCACTCGATGAGCAGCTTCTCGGCGTAGGGGTCGCCGACCTGGACCGCCGGCCGGTCCTCGGTCTCGGCGTCCTCGGCGAGGTCCTCGCTTGCGAAGGAGGCCCCGCCCAGGCCGTCCCGCCCCGTCGAGTTGCCGACGAGGACGAGCTTGTTGCCCGGCTCCTGGGCCTCGGCGGTAATCGTGCGTTCGGGCTCCAGCAGGCCGATACAGGAGACGTTGACCAGGGGGTTGCCCTCGTAGTCCTCGTGGAAGGCCACCGAGCCGGCGACCGTCGGGACGCCGATGCAGTTGCCGTAGTGGGAGATACCCTCGACGACGCCCTCGAAGAGGTACTGGGAGTGTTCGCGCTCGAAGTCGCCGAAGTAGAGGCAGTCGGCCAGCGCGATGGGGTAAGCGCCCATCGAGAGGGTGTCACGGACGATGCCGCCGACGCCGGTGGCCGCCCCGTCGAACGGGTCGACGTAGGAGGGGTGGTTGTGGGACTCGACGCCCAGCGTGATGTACATCTCGTCGCCGTCGTAGGTCGGCAGGGAGACGACGGCGGCGTCGTCACCGGGACCGATGACGACCTGGTCGCCCTCGCTGTCGAAGGCGGTCAGAAGCGGACGCGAGGAACGGTAGGCACAGTGTTCGCTCCAGAGGTTCTCGAAGAGCGCGGCCTCCGCTCGCGTGGGCTCCCGACCGATCTCTTCGACCACTAGCTCGTGGTCAGCGTCGGACAGGCTCATTAGGTGTGCCTGGCCTCCGCCCGGCTAAATCGCTTTCCATGCGGCCGCGTCGGTGGCCCGCTCACTCGGCCGGGTCAGCCAGCAGGCTATCGACGTAGGCCTCCCAGCCGTCCCGGAGGTCCTCGGCCACGTCCATCTCCAGGGCGACGGCGATACCGGTGGACCCGTCGGCCGCCGCGAGCAGGAACGCGGCGGTGGCCCGGGGCTCGACCTCCCGGAACACGCCCTGCTCGACGCCGGCGGCGACGATGTCGGTCAATGCGTCGAGACACGCGGTTTCGAGCTCCAGCAGCGGCGCCCGGAGCGTCTCGTTGTACGGCGCGTGCGAGAGCAACTCCATGATAGCGACGGCGATGCCGGCGTACTCGTGTTCGGGCGTCCGGAAGAGGAAGTCACAGGCGTCACGTATCGCCGCCTCGGGGTCCTCCGTCTCGACGCGCAGCAGGTCCTCCCGGAGGTGGTCCGCCGCCAGATCGAGGAAGGCCGCGATCATCTCGTCCTTGCTGTCGAAGTAGTAGTAGAGCCCCGCCTCGCTGTTCTCGTATGCCTCGGCTATCTTCGCCGTCGTCAGGCGCTCGTAACCGTGCTGAGCGAGAGCTTCCTGGACCGCGAGGGCGACACTCTCGCAGGCGTCGGCGTCCATATCGGGGCTCGTCATACGACCGAGTGGGCGCTCAGTCGTTTCAGCGTTTCGCTGTGAGCCGACGGGAGCGCTTTTTCCGTTCGGCCCCGAACCGGACGTATGGTCCTCCCGCTGGAGATGGGGTGGCGACATCTCCTCTTCGAGAACTGGCCCGTCGACCCGGCTCTGATGGACGCACATCTACCGGAGCCGCTCAGCCCCGATACGTTCGACGGGGCGGCGTGGCTCTCGGTCGTCCCCTTTACCAACGTCGACGTCCGGCCCGAGGGGTTCCCGGCCTGGGCCAGCGTCCCGCTCCCCGAGCTCAACGTCCGCACCTACGTCACCCGCGACGGCGAGCCCAGCGTCTACTTCTTCAGCCTGGACGCACAGGGCGTAAGCAGCGTCGTCGGCGCCCGAATCTTCCATCACCTGCCGTACTACTACGCCCGCATCTCCCTGGAGTGGGCCGACGGCCGCGTCCGGTTCAGCAGTCGACGCAAACACCCTGGCGCCCGGCCTGCCCGCTACGAGGCGACCTACTGGCCGACCGGCGAGCCCTTCAGCGCGCCCGAGGACCCGCTCGGAAAGTTCCTCGTCGAGCGCTACCGCTTCTACACGGAGGCCCCCGACGGCAGCCTCCGGTACACTGACGTGTCCCACGACCCGTGGACGCTGTACCCCGCAACGGCCGAAGTAGAGACCGACACGCTCTGCTCGGCGGACGGGTTCGACCGACCCGAGGCCGACCCCGTCTACTTCTACAGCCCCGGGCTCGACGTGGTCACCGAACCGAGCAGACGCGCCCCGGAGGAGAGGGCGTGAGCGAGAGCGAGCCGCCGGGCGGGGACGGCCCGGTCCTGCTGTTCGATGGGGTCTGTAACCTCTGTAACGGCGTCGTCCAGTTCATCATCCCGCGGGACCCGGAGGGGCGGATTCGGTTCGCCCCGCTGCAGTCGGCGGCGGGCAAGGCGTTGCTGGCGGGTCACGGACTGCCGCCGAGCGACCTCGACAGCGTCGTCCTCGTCGAGGACGGCGAAGTGTACCGGAAGTCGGCGGCGGTCATCCGGCTCGCCGAACTGCTGGGGTGGCCCTACCGGGCCGCGGCAGCCGCCCGCGTCGTGCCCCAGTCGGTTCGGGACGCGCTGTACGACGTCGTCGCCGCCAACCGCTACGACGTGTTCGGCCGGAAGGACCGGTGTATGCTCCCCGACGACGACGTCAGCGACCGCTTTCTCGAGTAATCGGACAGTTCCGCCGACTGTCCCGGCCCGCTTCGACGGCGTCCCATCGACGGACTCACCACCCCTTCGGCGCGTTCCGCTGGGCCGCGGAACGGTCCCCTCCGTCGGCCAGTGCGGTCTAATCGCTCGATGTCCGCTTGCCGCCGCGTCCGATACCGTCGCCGCCAGTCACGTCCCGACCAGGCGGTCCGAGTACAGCGAGTAGGTCATCACCAGAAAGCCGGCTGCGGTGAAGACGCTCTCGACCGTGGTACTCACGACGAGGGGGACCCCTGCCAGCTGGTTCAGGCTCCCCGCCAGGACCGCCCCGGCAGTCACCAGCCCGATGCCGAGCGAGAGGACCCGCATCGCCGTCGAGCGGGTCCGCTTGTAGGCCCTGTGGGTCAGCGTCGTCAACACGACACCACAGGCCAGGGTGAGCGTCTTGGCCACGACGAGCAAGACCGTGCTGAGGGAGACCATATCGTCCGATACCGGCTCGCTAAAATAAATACGATTAACAATGTTGTCAGAAACTGGGAACGCTACCGCACGTACAGCGAGTAGAGGATGACGCCGAGGCCGACCGCGGTCAGCGTACTGGAGATGAAGACGCTGGTGTACAGCAGGTTCTCGCCGAAGTACCGCCCGACGATGATGTCGAGGACGCCGCCGAGAATCGCGCCGACGGTGATGATGCCGAAACCGAGCGTGAGCCACCTGTGCTGGGGGGCGCCAGTCCGCCGGTAGGTCTTGTACGAGAAGTAGGTGATGAGCCCCCCCATGATGAGGGTGAGTGTCTCCGCGACCACGATGCCGACCTGAGAGCTTGGGATGTGTACCATGGTTATGTCTCCTTTCGAACTTCCGACCAGAGGTTCTCCAGGCGCTGGTCCGGCGACCGGGCCCGGTGTGATATCTCGACCTCGAACTCGCGGACCTCGTCCAGCGAGATGACCACCTCCTCGAAGTCGATCGCGTAGCGGCTGGCGTGTTGCCCGTCCGACCGGACCTCGACGCCCTCGTACAGCAGCGAGGAGTCGGTGAGCAGTTCGAGCTTCCGGTAGGTCGTCGAAAGCGGGACCCCGCTTTCCTCCGATATCTCGCTCGCGGTCATCGGCTCTGCAAGTACGCTGACGATAGCACGACAGTCCTCGTCGTCCAGCGCATCGAGGACCGTCGTTAGTTCCGGCGCCTCCTCGTCAGCTACGGGGTCCCGGACCATCCTTGAAATTCGTTCTTGTCCGGATGCCTTTAGTCTCACCGTCTCCGGCCGGGCTACGACGGCAGTGGTCGAGATATGCTGATGAGTCTTTGGACGGGTGCAGGTTATAAACGCCCCGGCGATTCCCGCCAACCGAGAACGCTTCTGTCGGCGCGAGAACATTCGGCGGGGGGTTTGGCCCCCCGTCGCGAACGCCCACGTATGACCGACCACATCGAACCCCGCGGGCCGTCGGCGGGTCGGGTCGGGACGTCCTCCGACGGTTCCCAGTCCGTGAGAACGCACTGGCAGCGTTTTTTCCGGACAGTGCCTGACACCAGTATGGACGATAAGACAGTCGACGCGCCGAGGGGGGCCACCAGTCGCGAGTGGGAAGTGTTCTGTCGCGAGAACGAGTCCGAGCCGCTCACGCACGCCGGCAGCGTGAGCGCGCCGACGGCCGCGGTCGCCCGGGAACAGGCCGCGACGCTGTTTGGCCACGCCGCCGCGGCGCTGTGGCTCTGTCCGGCCGACGAGACAGTGCGGGTACAGGAGGGCGACCTCGGCGTCGGCGCGGCGGCCGGGGAGAGCGACGACGGGGCGACGCCCACGATGGAGGAGGGGCAGATGGACGCCGAGACGCTCCGGGGGGAGGCCGAATGATATCGGTCTCGAAGCTGCTGACCGACCTCGACGCGGAGGGCGACGGGCTGCGGTACGACGCCGCCGAGGAGTCGACGAAACGCCAGATTCGGGACCGGAAACAGCGGCGCCCGGTCGTCGTCTGGAACGTCACCAAGCAGTGTAACCTCTACTGTGACCACTGCTACGCCGCCGCCGACACCGAAATCGCCGACGGGGAACTCTCGACGGCCGAGGGGAAGGCGCTGCTCGACGACCTCGCCGACTACGGCGCCCCGGTGGTGCTGTTCTCCGGCGGCGAACCGCTCGTCCGCCAGGACCTCGAAGAGCTGATCGTCTATGCGAACGAAGTGGGCGTCCGACCGGTGCTGTCGACCAACGGGACGCTCATCACCGAGGAACGCGCCGAGTCGCTCAAGGACGCCGGACTGAAATACGCCGGCGTCTCGGTCGACGGCCTCCCGGAGCGAAACGACGACTTCCGCGGCGTCGACGGCGCGTTCGACGGCGCCGTCCAGGGCATCGAGAACTGCCTCGACGCCGGCCTGAAGACCGGGCTGCGCTACACCATCACGGAACGCAACGCCGCCGACCTCGAAGGCGTCGTGGACATGCTGACGGACGTCGGCGTCGACCGCTTCTGCTTCTATCACCTGGACTACGGCGGGCGCGGGACCGAAATCGTCGACGCGGACCTCACGCCGGCCGACCGCCGCGAGGCCGTCGAGCGCGTCTGCGACATGACTCGGGACTACCACGACCGGGGCGAGGAGATAGAGACGCTACTCGTGGGTAACTACGCCGACGCGGCCTACCTGGTCGAGTACGCCCAGGAGCACATGGGCGAGACGCAGGCCCGGCAGGTCTACGAGTATCTGCGGGTCAACGGCGGCGACCCGACCGGCGAGCGCGTCGCCGATATCGACTACCAGGGGAACGTCCACCTCACGCAGTTCTGGCAGGGATACTCGCTGGGGAACGTCCGCGACCGCTCCTTCGGTGCCATCTGGGAGGACGAGTCGAACCCGCTGCTCCGGGCACTGCGCAATCGGGAGGCCCACCTCTCGGGCCGCTGTGCGGACTGCCGCTACGCCGAGGTGTGTCGCGGCGCCTCCAGACTCCGCGCGCTGACCGTCGAGAACGACCCCTTCGCGCCCGACCCGCAGTGCTATCTCACCGACGAGGAAGTCAGCGGAGCGAGCCGGTTCGGGTGGGCCGAATCCGACTGAAGCGCGGACCGGGGCGCTTTTGCCCCAGCCATTGCTATCGACGGGCGTGCTGACGGTCGAGCTTCACACACACTCGTCGCTGTCCCACGACGGCCGAGACCCCGTCGAGTTGCTCCTCGAGCAGGCCCGCGCAGTGGGACTTGACGCCCTGGCCGTCACTGACCACGACGAGATCGAAGCCAGCCTTCGAGCCGCCGAACTGGCCCCCGACTACGGGCTGGTCGGCATCACCGGGATGGAGGTCACCTGCGAGGCGGGCCACGTTCTGGCGCTCGGCATCACCGAGGCCATTCCGCCGGGGCTGTCGTTCGCGGAGACGCTCGACCGCATCCGCGAGCAGGGCGGCCTCGCCGTGGTCCCACACCCGTTCCAGGAGTCGCGCCACGGCGTCCTCGACAAGATATCGAAGGCGGAACTCGCGACCGCCGACGCCATCGAGGTGTACAACTCCCGTCTGCTCACCGGCCACTCGAACCGACAGGCCGAGCGGTTCGCCAGGCGCCGCGGCCTCCCGATGACCGCCGGCAGCGACGCTCACATCGCGGAGATGGTCGGCCAGGCGGTGACGACGGTCGACGCCGACGAGGCGTCGGTGGCCGCGATTCTGGACGCTATCCGCGAGGGGCGCACGACCGTCGAGGGCGAGCGAACGCCGTGGCGCATCAGCTTCCGACAGGCCGCCGGCGGCGTCAAACGCCGAATCACGAGCCGTCTGAACGGCTTGCTGGAGTGAGCGATGCGGGGGACAACCGACAGTGTCGTCCGCGACGCGCTGACGAGTGGTGAACCGTTACCCGGAACGGCCGGCTTCGCCGGCGAACTCGACGGGGCGCTCGTCAGGGACGTGCTGGGCCGGGAACCCCTGTTCGTCGATGCGGGCGAGTCCGAGGGCACGGTACCGGACTGGAGTGACGACCCCACCGACCTGACGGAGCCACAGCTGTTCCCGGCCGGGCACGTCCTGGGTACCGGCGAGCTCCGAGCGGTCTGGACGCTCCCCGACCCCGAACCGTTCGAGGACCGGGAGACCGCCGTCGAGCGCGTCCGGGACGCCGTCGAGACGAGCGTCGACGCCGTCGACACCGACGGCCTGGCCATCGCTTTCTCCGGCGGCGTCGACTCGGCGCTGCTGGCCGCACGGCTCGACGCGCCGCTGTACGTCGCCGGGTTCCCGGAGAGCCACGACGTCGGGGCGGCCCGTTCGGCGGCCGAGCGACTCGACCGGGAGCTGCACGTGGTCGAACTGACTCACGACGCCATCGAGCGGGCCGTCCCCGAAATCGCCGCCGCGACCGGCCGCACCGACGCGATGTCGGTCCAGATAGCGCTCCCCCTGTATCTCACGGCGGAGCGCGTCGCCGCCGACGGGTTCGACCGCCTCGCGCTGGGCCAGGGCGCCGACGAGCTGTTCGGGGGGTACGCCAAGGTCGAGAAGGCGCCCGACGACCCCCGCGTCGAGGCCGACACCGTCCGTGGCGCCCAGCGAGAGGTCGTCCGGACGCTCCCGGAACAGCTCCCGCGGGACGTGCTGGCGCTGCGGGCGGCGGGCGTCGAGCCGGTGACACCGATACTGCACGACCGCGTCGTGTCGGCGGCGCTCAGGCTGGACGACGAGATGCTCGTCGACGGCGAGACGCGCAAGTGGGCGCTCCGGCAGGCCGCGTTGCACTCGCTCCCCGAGTCCATCGCGATGCGGGACAAGAAAGCCGCCCAGTACGGCTCGCTTGCCGCTCGCGAACTCGACCGGCTGGCCCGCCAGGCCGGCTACAAACGGCGGATGGACGACCACGTCACCCAGTACATCGAGTCGCTCCTGTAACGAACGGACGGTCGCTGGGGTTCACGGACCGGTCGACCGCCAGCGTCGCTTGGCCGGTCCGTGGCAACTGTCAGAGCATGGGCTGGCCTGTCCGCGCGTTCGTACTTGAACCTCCGTCGCCACTGCAGCCACTGGCGTCCGCTGTCGGCGGTCGACTGTTAGCCACGAGTAATTAAATATAATTAGTTTTTAGTTTGACGGCTGAGAACAGTCGCCTGAATGACAGTCAGTCCGTACGCTTCGATAGTCCTGTTCGGCCACGTATGCCGGGATAGCTACCGGAGGTGACCCTCTGTGGCCACGCATCGGCGGTCCATGGTCAAGGCGATAAGCTACCGGCTGTTCGCCACGTCGGTTGTCTTCGCCATCGCCTTCTTCTACACCGGACAGATAGGGTCGTCAGTGAAAATCGGCTTCACCGCGGCCGTCGCCAAGACGCTGCTGTACTACCTCTGGGAGCGGGTGTGGACGGCCATCGACTGGGGAACCGAGCCGGCGTAGCTACTCGACCGTCTCGATCGCTCGTCGGCCGATTTCCACCACGTCCGCCGGGATTTCGTCGCTGTGGGCGTCCAGTTCCTCGGCGGTGAACCACGTCCAGTCGTCGGCGGGCTGTTCGCCGGGACCGGGCTGGATGTCACGGCCCGGAGCGTCGCCGTAGAAGATGAAGTCGATGTGCTGGTGGCCTACCTCGCCGTTCTCGCCGACGTTGATGTCCTCTACCAGGAAGTGCTGTGGCTGGGGAATCGACCGAACGGTCTCGCTCGCGATGGCCTCCCGCGGGGCGACGAGGTCGACGGCGAGGCCCAGTTCCTCCTCGGTCTCCCGGAGCGCGGCCTCGTGAGGGAGTTCGTCCCGGTCGAGGTGGCCGCCGGCGGGGAGCCACATCCCCAGTTTGTCGTGTTCGTGTAGCGCGACGGCCCCGTCGTGGACGGCGTAGACGGTCGCGACGAAGTGGCGAGTCGTCTCCATGGCCCGGTCGACGCGCCCCGTGAAAAATTACGTTTCGAAGTTTCGGGCTCGGAGCCGCCGTTTCTCCGACAGCGAAAAAGACGGACAGAAGCTAGGGGTGGACGCTGTCTTCGGCTTCCAGCAGCTCGTGATAGCGGTTCCGAATCGTCACTTCGGAGATGTTGGCGACCTCGCTGACCTCGCTCTGGGTGACCTTCTCGTTCGTGAGCAGCGAGGCGGCATACACCGCGGCGGCGGCGAGTCCGACGGGGGACTTCCCGGAGTGGACGCCCTCGGCTTTCGCGTTCTGGAGGAGCTGGCGGGCGCGGCGTTCGACTTCCTCGGAGAGGTCCAGGTCGGACGCGAAGCGGGGGACGTAGCTCTCGGGGTCGGCGGGCTGGATTTCCAGGGAGAGCTCGCGGACCACGTAGCGGTAGGTGCGGGCGATTTCGTCCTTGCCCACGCGGGAGACGTTAGCGATTTCGTCGAGGCTCCGGGGCGTGCCGGCCTGTCGGGCGGCGGCGTACAGCGACGCCGTCGAGACGCCCTCGATGGAGCGGCCCGGCAGGAGGTCCTCGTCGAGGGCCCGCCGATAGATGACGCTCGCGGTCTCGCGGACGTTCTCGGGCAGACCCAGGGCCGAGGCCATGCGGTCTATCTCGCCCAGCGCCTGCTTGAGGTTACGCTCCTTGGAGTCGCGGGTCCGGAAGCGCTCGTTCCAGGTCCGCAGGCGCTGCATCTTCTCGCGCTGGCGCGAGGACAGGGAGTTGCCGTAGGCGTCCTTGTCCTGCCAGCCGATGTTGGTCGACAGCCCCTTGTCGTGCATCATGTTCGTCGTCGGGGCGCCGACGCGGGACTTCTGGTCTTTCTCCTTGGAGTCGAACGCGCGCCACTCGGGGCCGGGGTCAATTTCGTCTTCCTCGACGACCAGTCCGCAGTCCTCACAGACGGTTTCGCCGCGTTCGCTGTCGGAGAGCAACGAGCCGCCGCACTCGGGACAGACCAGTGACTCGTCTTCCTCCTCCTCTGTCTGTGTCTCGTCAGATTCGCGCTCGCTCGTGTATCGGCGGATAGTGGTATCGGTCATTGGTTTGGGCGTACAGGCGGGTCTGGTGACCCGAAAAACGTCTCTTGTATCCTTCTGTTGTAGCCTGAGCGACTTAAAAGTTTTCCCGAATCGCAAAGTTACGATTTTCTTATCCGAATCAGCGTTCGCGTTTACAGCCGAAAATGCTGTTACATAGTGAACCACCCTAAACAGTTCGGCTCGCGGTTCCGAAACGCTTACCGCCGGGCCACTGCTCCAAAACCCCATGAGCGACAACGCTGTCGACGGCGACGAGGTCGCCCACATCGCCGACCTCGCCCGAATCGACCTGGACGACGAGGAGGTCGAGCGGTTCACCGAGCAGTTCGGTGAGATCCTCTCGGCGTTCGAGGCCTTAGACGAGGTGCCCGAGACCGACCGCGAGGCCGACCTGACCAACGTGATGCGCCCCGACGAAGTCCGGGAGTGTCTGAGCCAGGAGGAAGCGCTGCAGAACGCCCCCGACTCGGAAGCCGGACAGTTCAAGGGCCCCAAGGTGTCGTAGATGGGCGACTACAACGCCTACATCGCCACGGACACCATCGACGGGGCCGATGACGGGCCACTCGCCGGGGAGACGGTCGCGGTGAAGGACAACATCTCCACGAAGGGCGTCCAGACCACCTGTGGCTCCGCAATGCTGGAAGGATACGTTCCGCCCTACGACGCGACGGTCGTCGAACGGCTCAAAGAAGCCGGCGCGACCATCCCCGGGAAGACCAACATGGACGAGTTCGGGATGGGTACCACGACGGAGACCTCGGCCTACGGTCCCGTCGAGAACCCCGCCGCCGAAGGGCGGGTCCCCGGTGGCTCCTCGGGCGGGTCCGCCGCCGTCGTCGCCGCCGGCGACGCCGACTACGCGCTGGGCAGCGACACCGGCGGCTCGGTCCGCTGTCCCGCCGCCTTCTGTGGCGTCGTCGGCATCAAGCCGACCTACGGGCTCGTCTCCCGGTACGGCCTCGTGGCCTACGCCAACAGCTTGGAACAGATAGGGCCCATCGCCCCCACCGTCGAGGACGCGGCCGAGCTCCTGGAGGTCATCGCCGGCCCCGACGAGCGCGACGGGACGACCCGGGACGCTCGGGACCACGGTGCCGACTACGAGTTCGCCGACGCCGCCGACGGCGACGTCGACGGGCTCTCCATCGGCGTCCCGACCGAGCTGTTGGACGGGGCCGACGAGCGCGTCGTCGAGACGTTCTGGGACGCCATCGACGACCTCGAATCGCAAGGCGCGAGCTACCACGAGGTCGACCTCCCGAGCGTCGAACACGCCGTCGAGGCCTACTACGTCATCGCCATGAGCGAGGCGTCCTCGAACCTGGCCCGCTTCGACGGGGTCCGCTACGGGAAGTCGGGCGGCGAGGGCAACTGGAACGAGTCGTTCGCGGGGTCCCGCGAGGACGGGTTCGGCGAGGAAGTCAAGCGCCGGGTCCTGCTTGGCACCTACGCGCTCTCGGCCGGCTACCACGACAAGTACTACAAGAAGGCCCAGGACGCCCGCGCGTGGGTCAAACAAGACTTCGACGAGGCGCTCTCGGAGGCCGACGTGCTCGCCTCGCCGACGATGCCGGTCCCGCCGATGGAACGCGGCGAGAGCCTCGATGACCCCCTGACGATGTATCTCGCCGACGCCAACACGACGCCGGTGAACCTGGCGAACCTCCCGGCCATCTCGGTGCCGGCCGGCGAGACCGACGACGGCCTCCCGGTCGGGCTCCAGTTCGTCGGACCGGCCTTCGGCGAGAAGACGATTATCCGGGCGGGCAGCGCGCTGGCCTAGAGCGGAACTCGCGCCAACGGCGCGAGTCCGGCCTTTTTCACCCACGTTTTTGCCGCGAGTGGTGTCCACAGCGAACGGAGTGAGCGAGGACACCCGAGCGGGAAAAAGGTGGTCGCGCGAGAAGACGATCATCCGGGCGGGCAGTGCGCTGGCCTAGAGCGTGGCGAGCGAACTGGTACGTTTTTACCGGCCGACTCTCTCTGTCGGGGTGTGAGTGCCCTTGATTTCGTTCGCTGGCCGCTGGTGGCCAAGTCCGTCGCCGTGGGAACCGGTCTCGGGAGCATCTACGGCGTCGCGACGGGCGATTTCGTCTTCGGCCTCGTGCTGGGAGCCATGATGGGGTTCGGCTTCGCCATCGGCCGGTCGTACTCGACGTAACCGCCACCGCCGCTTTTACTCCGGGAGGCCCTACCACGGACAGTGACCGACATCGTCGTCTGGCACCGGGCCGACCTGCGCACCGTCGACAACGCCGCCCTGACGGCTGCGGCGGCCGACGCCGACCGCGTGGCGCCGGTGTTCGTCGTCGACCCGAGCTACTACGGCGACGACGGGCTGGCGTGTGACGCTCGGCTGCGGTTCTGCCACGAATCGCTGCGTGACCTCCGCCGGCAGTACCGCGACCTCGGGAGCGACCTCAAGCTGCTGTCGGGGGACCCGCGCGAGCGGCTGTCCGAGCTGCTGGACGAGGGCTGGGAAGTCTACTGCAACCGCGACGCCACCGCCCGGCGGGGGCTCGAACGCGACCGGGCGCTGCTGGGACGGGAGGGCGTCACTGTCTTCGAGGACGACGGGCTCCGCTGGCCGGACGAGCGCGACGCGGACGGGACCGTCGCCGTCGACACCCGCGAGGGGTGGGACGAGTCGTGTGCGGCGTACTTCGAGCGCGACCAGCACCCCCGTCCCGCCTCGCTCCCGTCGAACCCCATCGCGAGCGACGTAACCGTCGACGAGGTCGAACGCCGTCACGGCGTTGCCCCCGGAAAGTCCGGCGTCCCACAGGGCGGCACGGTTCCCGGCACCGAGGCGCTCTCGGCCTTCCTCGACCGGCTGGCCGAGTATCCCGGCGTCGTCTCGCCGCCGGCGGCCGCACAGGCCCGCTCCTCGCGACTCTCGCCGTACCTGAAGTTCGGCTGTCTCTCCGAGCGGCAGGTGTACCAGCGGGTCCAGTCAGCGCCCGACTCGCGGGGCCGGTCGATGTACACCTCGCGGCTCTACTGGAACCGCCACTACCACCAGAAGCTGGCCGACTGGCCGGGCTGGACCGAACGCGCGGTCAACCCCGTCTTCCGGGGACTCTACCGGGACGAGCACGACGCCGACCTCGACCGGGCCTGGCGCGAGGGCCGCACCGGCTTCCCGATGGTCGACGCCGCGATGCGCGCGCTCGTAGAGACCGGCTACATCAACTTCCGGACCCGGGCGCTGGTCGCGACGTTTTACGTCTACGTCCTGAAACAGTGGTGGAAGCCCGGGGCCGACTTCATGTACTACCACCTCGTCGACGCCGACCCGGCCATCAACTACACGCAGTGGCAGTCCCAGTGCAACCTGACCGGCGTCCACCCGGTGCGCGTGTACGACCCCGCAAAGCAGGTCCGGGAGTACGACCCCGAGGGCGAGTTCGTCCGCGAGTACGTCCCCGAACTGAGCGAGTTGCCCGACGAACACCTCGCCCGACCGGAGAAGACGCCGCCCCACGTCCAGGACGCCTGCGGCGTCGACATCGGGACGGACTACCCCTACCCCGTCGTGGAGTACGACCACGAGGCCGCGACCGCGAGGGACGACTACGCAGCGCTCGACGGGCGGGCGAAGGAGGCGCTGTCGGATCCGCGGGTACGACGGCGCTGTTCGTTCTCCGGTCGCGGCGGGGACCGGGCCGACGACGGCGGGGACGACGGCGGCCAGGCCAGCCTCTCGGAGTTCTGACTACTGGAGCACCGACTCGTACACCTCGACGAGCCGGTCGACGGCGTGGTCGATGCTGACCGCGTCCCGCCGGGCCAGACAGTGGTCCCGGAGCGTCGCGCGCTCGTCGAGCACCCGCTCGATGGCGCGCTGGAAGCCGTCCATGTCGCCCTCCGCGTAGCTGTAGCCGGTCTCGCCGTCGACGACGGTGTCGCTGAGCGCGCCCGCGTCGACGCCGGCGACCGGGGTCCCACAGCAGTTGGCCTCCAGGGCGACGAGCCCCTGGGTCTCGACCGGGCTGGGGAAGGCAAAGACGTCGAGCGCCGCGTAGAACTCCGGGAGTTCCTCGCGGTCGAGGAATCCGAGAAAGCGGACGTCGAGGTCGCTGGTCGCGGCCGCGTCCTCCAGGTCCTCTCGAGCGGGGCCGTCACCGGCGAAGACGACGGTCACGTCCAGTCCCACACAGGCCGTGAGGATGTCGCCCAGACACTTCTCGTGGCCGTGGCGACCGGTGTAGCCCACCAGCGGACCGTCGGGCAGGTCGTACCGGTCCCGGAAGTCGCTCTCCTCGGGCGGCGCGAAGAAGTCCGTGTCGACGCCGTTTGAGACGACCTCGACGGCCGTCCCGGCGCCGATGGTCTCCCGGACGTACTCGGCGGTCCGCTCGGTCGGGGTGATGATGCGGTCGGCGCCCCCGAGATACCACCGCTCGTACTGCTCGGCGCTGGACTGGACGGCCGACTCGACGAGATCCGTCTTCGAGACGTACTCGGCGTACTCGCCGGTCGGGGTGTGGTAGGAGGCGACCAGCGGCGCGTCTATCTTCCGGGCCAATCGCTTGCCGGCCATCCCGAGGCTGAAGGCGGTGTGTGCGTGGACCACGTCGGCGTCGCGGACCTTGCTCGGGATCTGTGGCATCCCGAGCCGGAACCCCTCGTAGAACGGGAACGGGAGGCTCCGGACGGGATACTCCCCAGCCACGGGGACGTGGTCGCTCTGCGGGTAGACCACGTCCATGCGGCCGCCGCGGGCCTGCCAGTGGTCGCGCCACGTCTGAACCGTGTAGGTGACGCCGTTGACGGTCGGCAGGTAGGTGTCGGTGAAGGCGGCGACCTGCGGCAGTGCCATGGCGACGGCGTAGACAGACCAACGGCTAAACGCTTGCCATTGGTGGGTGGGCGACGAGCGACGTATTTTTCAGCGGCGCGGCTGAGCAACAGCCAATGGGACGTGACCGGTGGCTGGTGGCCTGGGCGCTGGGGTCGGTCGCGTTCGGCGCGACCTCCCTGTTGATTCCGCTCTACTTCGTCAGTATCGGCGGCACCACGTTACTGCTCGGGGTGCTGGCCGGGACCGCCGCCGCGGCCGGCGCGCCGGCCGCGCTCCTCTTCGGTCGGCTGGCCGACGGCGGCGGCAACAGGCGGTCGCTCGTCCTCGTCGCGCTCGGGCTGGCCGCCGCCGCTATCGCGGCCGTCGCGGCGACCCGGTCGGTCCCCGTCGTCATCGCCGGCAACGCCGTCCTCTGGTTCGCCGCCGGCGCGGCCGCCCCGGTGCTGACGCTGCTGGTCACGGTCGGCTCGCCCGAACGCGACTGGCCCGGCCGCTTTGCCGCCCTCAACCGGTACCAGGGTTGGGGGTGGGCCGGGGGCCTCGTCCTCGGGTTAGCGTGGACGGGGCTGCTCTCGGCTCCCCTCGGCGTCGTCGGTGCCCAGCGGACGCTGCTGTGGGCCTGTACCGGTATCACGGTTCTCTCGGCCGGGCTCGCCGCGAAGTGGCTCCCAGCACAGCCGGCGGCGGGGGGCCAGCCCCGGGCCGGCCGCATCGCCCGCGCGCTCGCCCGATCGCGCCGGCTCCCGGTGCGCAGCGCGACCTTCCCCGTCGGACCGGGACGGCTCTACTGGCTCACCCGGTCGCTTCACCCCCGACAGCTCGCCGGCCGGCTCACGCCGTCGCTGTCGCTGTACTTCGTCGCCGTCCTGGCCGTCTTCACCGGCTTCGGAGTGTTCTGGGGGCCGCTGCCGTCGTATCTGGCCGGCACGCTCGGCTACGGCTCCGGGGTCGTCTTCGGGCTGTATCTGCTCTCCAGCCTGGGCTCGGCGCTGTGTTACGGCCTCGCCGGGCGGCTCGCCGAGCGGTACGACGCCGTCGGCCTGCAGACCGTGAGCCTGCTCGGCCGCGCAGTCCTCCACCCGTCGGTCGCCGTCGTCGGGCTCGCGGTCCCCGCCGGCGTCCTCGGGCTGGTCGCTAACGGCGTTCTCTTCACCGCCATCGGCGTCGCGTGGGCCGTCGTCGCCATCACCGCCGCGGCCATCGTCAGCCGGCTCGCGCCCCCCGCGATTCGGGGCGAGGCGCTGGGCCTGTACACCGCGCTGTCCGGGCTCGCGACCGGCGTCGGTTCGGTGCTCGGGGGGTGGCTCGGCGGCTACGGCTTCACGCTCGCCTTCGGCGTCGCCGGTGGTTTCGTCCTCGCCGGTACCGCGCTCGTAGCGCTCATCTGGCAGCGTACGGCCGAGGTTGAGCCGTCCGTTCGGCCGGCTGAGAGCCCCTAGACCAGCCCCTCGTACACTTCGACCAGCCGGTCGCCGACGCGGTCGAGCCCGTGTTCGCGGGCCGTCTCCCTGGCGTTCTCCCCGAGCCGGTCCCGCAGGTCCGGGTTCGCTTCGAGCCGTTCGAGCGCCTCGCGGAACTCCCGGCGGTCGCTGCAGATGAGGCAGTCGTGGCCGTCCTCGTAGTACTCCCGGAACACCGGGATGTCCGAGAGGACGACGGCTTTCCCACAGGCCATCGCCTCCAGGACGACGATACCCTGGTTCTCGACCTTCGACGGGAAGCAGAACACGTCGCCGGCCCCGTAGGCCCCGCGGATGTCCTCGACCCAGCCGGTGAACGTGACGTTCTCGGGCGGGTCGCCGGTCCACTTTCGGACCGCCGCCGAACCCTGTGGCCCGTCGTCGTAGGTGCCGAACCAGGCGAAGTCGTAGTCGGTTTCCCGAGCGAGTTCACAGAACGTCGTCAGCCCCTTGCGCTCGAAGACGCTGCCGACGGCGAAGACGACCATCCCGTCGAGGTCGTAGCGGTCGCGGTACTCCTCGCGGTACGCCTCGAACCCCTGCAGGGGTTCGGTGTCGATGCCGTTCGTGACCGGCTGTATGGGCGCGTCCACGGGGTAGTCTTCGAGGACGCCCTTCGTGTACTCGGAGGGACAGAGTACCTGGTCGGCCTGCGAGTAGAACCACTTGAGATACTCGCCCAGCGCCGGTGCGACGAGGTTCGACCCGCGGAAGCTCCCCTTGAAGTCCTCGCGGGTGACGTGAGCGTGGAGGACGAGCGGGATGCCGTTGCGGTTCGCGTGGCGGGCCACCGCGACCGACCCCGGCCCGATCATGTTGCAGTGGGCGACGTCGTAGCTCTCGAAGACCGGGTCGTCGAACGCCAGCTTCCCGCCGACGGCCCAGCCCGGATGGCCGTCGGTCCAGGGCGTCGTCACCACGTCGACGCCGGCGTCGGCCAGCGCCCGTCGCTGGTGGTCGACCGAAGTGGCGATACCGGACCGGTCGAGCCGGTCTTCGAGTTCCAGATAGTTGAGGACGCGCACGACCGGTCGCTCACCGGCCGCGAGCAAAACGATATCGGCTCGCGGCCGTCGTCGTCCGGAAGGCGTTTGCCCTCCCCAACCCGAGTACCGCCGATGACCGACGAGGAGACCATCGCCCGCGAGCGCATCGAACGCCTGCAGTCGATGGCCCGCGAGGCCGTCAGCGAGGGGCGCGACGAGCGGGCCCGCGAGTACGTCCGCCGCGCCCGCCGCATCGCCGAGCGCCACCGACTCCGGCTCCCGAAAGGGTTCTCCCACTCCATCTGTCGCGCCTGCGACGCCTTCCTCGTCCCCGGGGACAACGCCCGCGTTCGCACGCAGTCGGGCCACGTCGTCGTCACCTGTGAGTGCGGGTCACAGTCACGCTATCCCTACGCATAAGCGTTGGTACGGGATTTAAATAATTCCACAGTCCAGTGGACGTATGCCATCGAAATCTAGAGACCAGCGGATACACGACCTGGACGCGACCCTCCGGGTCGGCAAGAAGGGCGTCGAGTCCGTCGTGGACGAACTCGACAGCCAGCTCGAGGACAACCAGTTCGTGAAAGTGAAGTTCCTGCGCGCGGCTCGGGGCGGCACCACGAGTGGGGAACTGGCGGACGAACTGGCCGACCGCGTCTCGGCCGACGTGGCACAGGTCCGCGGACACACGGCGGTGTTCGAGCGATAATGCAGGTCCCGGCAATCGCCGCGATACTCGACGACTTCCTCCCCGCCGGCGTGGCCGACACGATAGCGAGCGCCATCGTGTTCGTCGGGGCCTTTGTCGTCGTCTACCTGGTCAGCAAGGTCGTCGTCACCCCTATCCTCGACCGGTCGCTGGCGCGGCGCGACCTCGACGCGCACGCCCGGAAGCCGATACAGAAGGTCGCGAGCATTCTCATGCTGTTTGTCGCCGTCGCCGTCGCCTTCGGCATGGCCGGCTTCGGGAACTTCCTGACGGCGCTCGCGACCATCGGCGCCGCCGCGACGCTCGGCATCGCCTTCGCCATGCAGGACGTGCTGAAGAACTTCGTCGCCGGCGTCTTCATCTTCACCGACAAGCCGTTCCGCATCGGCGACTGGATCGAGTGGGACAACAGCTCCGGCGTCGTCGAGGACATCAGCCTGCGGGTCACCCGCGTTCGCACCTTCGACAACGAGCTCCTGACGGTGCCGAACTCGAACCTGACCGACGACGTCATCAAGAACCCCGTCGCCAAGGACCAGCTCCGCCTGAAGTTCCTCTTCGGTATCAGCTACGACGACGACATCGACCAGGCCACCGACATCATCATGGAGGAGGCCGAGGCCCACGAGGACATCCTCGCGGACCCCGCCCCGTCCGTGCGGCTCACGGAACTGGGCGACTCCTCGGTCGGCCTGCAGTCCCGCATCTGGATCGACGACCCCAGCCGCGCCGACTGGGTTCGGACCCGCGGCGAGTTCGTCACGGCCGTCAAGCAACGCTTCGACGAGGAGGACATCACCATCCCCTACCCCAACCGCACCATCGGCGGCGGGCTGGAGATGGCCGGGATGGACAGCCCCGTCACCGCGGACGACTAAACGGCACCCACTTTTTGCAACTCCTTCGAGCGCCGCAGGCGCTCTCAGTCGTGCAAAAACGTGGGAAAATCGCGGCGTGCTCCTGTGGCGCGCCGAAGGCGCGCCGTAGTCCGCGCGCCGCGGTCGAACCGGCGGCTCCGCCGCCGGATACTTTTTGCGACAGCCTACCCTTCCCCGTCTTCGCGCGACGGAGCGCGCTCACGGCCCTGCCGCTGTGACCACCACACGCTTACAGTACCGACTCTGCAGTTCCACGCATGGGTGAGCCAGAGGCGAAGCCACCGAAACGCTGTCCGGACTGTGGCGCGGTCGACGCATACACGAAGCGATACGAGACGGGAGGCGGCTGGCGAGCAGTCTACCGCTGTGGGGACTGTGGCCGTCGCTACACGCCGAAGGATGACGGCCGGTGAGCCGATGTTCTAGATTGCAAGAGCCGTGGCGGCACACCCCTGTCAGGAGTGGCGGGTTCGCTCAGGCCTCGGCGTCGACCGATGCCGCCGGTGACACGTCACTGCTATCGGCCATCCAGTAGCCGGTCGCCAGCCCGAAACCGGCCAGTCCGAGCCCGAGCATCGCAGCCCCGAACTGGAAATCAGCCCCGGCGGCGCTTCCGAGCATCATTCCGCCGAACACCGCGCCGCCGCCGAAGACACCGGAGGGGGCCGACGCTGTCGCGTCCCCCCAGACTAGTGTCGGATAGCGGAAACAGAGCGCGGCTGTGAGGGTGTACGTAACGAAGATTCCCAGCAATGTGGTAACCGAGCGGGCCGTCAGCGCGACGAGACCGGTGAGTGCGCCGGCAAACAGGACAGCGAGCACGTAGTGGACAGGGCGGTCCATGCGTGACCTTTCCACAGCAAACCTCAAAGGCGTTCTCACGGACACCAGTGGTGATTCTACGGTCACGCCAGCGGACAGGCCGGGAGCGACCTCTGTGTCGCGACCCGGGGAAGGGCAGGCTATGTACTCCTGAACAAAGTCACGGTATTTGTAGTTAGCATCCGGCGAGCGTAGCGAGCCGGTTCGACCGCGGCGAGCCGACTACCGCACGCCGCAGGCGTGCGACGGGAGGCGAAGACGCGATTTTTCCCCAGGTTTTTGCCCGAGTGAGCGCCGCGCTGCGGCGCTCACGACGGTGCAAAAAGTGGTATGAATGGAACGGACACCGGGATTGCCCGGCGTTCGGGCGCGGGTAATCCCGTTTGCCTCCTCCACCCCGCGACCCCACGAGCGACGGGTGTTCGATGGTCCGCTGCTCACTTCCGTGCCTGGCGGAGTGCCATCGTTTAACCACACGGGCGCATCCCTGCAGATGCGACCGCGTGGACCGCCGTCCCCGCGGGACGAGGCTTCCACGTTGGCTCACGGGGTCCGCGTCCGTCTGACCGGACGCCCCCGGGTTCGGTCCCCGCTGATGACCATACTGCGGGTACAGAGGGGGGCCAAACCCCCCGACCTAGTCCATCCGAGAATCCGCCACCGTCGCATAAGGGCCTTTCGGAACTGGGGAACCGCAGGGCGACGGCCGCGTCGCCCACGGACGGCTCAGAACAGGTCGAGCGCGGCGGCGAACCAGGCGGCGCCCAGCGGAATCGGAGCGGCGACGCCCACCACGACCCAGCGGTGCTGTTCGATGAGCGTCGACTCGGTCAGTCCCAGCACCAGACTGGTCGGCACCGTCGTCGCCCACACCAGGCTCACTCCGACGACGAAAAGTCCCAGCATCAGTGCGGCGCCGGCGGCGAGGCTGGGGTCGGTCCGCCCCTCGCGCCCGGAGGCCAGCAGGATGATACTGAGCAGAGCGAGGACGGCCGCCACCGCCGGTGAGAGCGCCCCCGCGCCGTAGTACGCGCCCACGGCACTGGTCGTCTCGACGATGAGATACGGCGCGACCAGCGTCAGCAGGTACGCGACACACCCGACGATACCGACCGTCGGGCCGGTCCGAAGCCCGTTCATACCCGCGCTGGGACCGCGGACGCCTTAACAGCGACGTTACGCCGGCGAGTATCGAGCGAAACCGGCAAATGGCCCCTGGACATACGGCCTGGCATGGGCCTTGGTTCCACAGCGAAGAAGCTCCAGAAGGTCACCGACATGGCCGACGACCTCTACACGAAACTGAACGAGCAAAAACAGCAACTCCAGGAACTCCGGGACACGGTCGAGGAGACCAGCGACCGCACCGAGCGTATCGACCAGGAGCAGACGGAACAGCGGGCGCTCCTGGAAGCCATCGCCGAGGAGCAGGGACTCGACACGGACGCGATTCTCACCGATGCAGTCATCGAGGACGCCGAGGCGCCGGCAGACGGCGAGTCGGCCGAGAGCGAGCAGCCCGCGCCGGACACGACCGACTAGGATAGCCGATAACCCCCGGTCGCACGCCAGCACTGGATATTCGGTCGTCGCTCGTTTCACTCGGCTCCGTCGAGCGTCGCCGTCCGAACGTCCCCGTCGGGCAGCGTAAACGTCGCTGTCCCGTCTGCAGCGACATCGAGAGTGGCGTCGAACAGCTGTCCCAGCATGGACAGGGCCTCGGTGTCGTGGGCCGTTGACTCGACGGTGTACAGCCCAAGCCCGTCGACGTTCTCGACGCGGGAGGTGAACACGTGGAGAAACCGGAACACCGTCCTGAGGTTCGTATACAGCAACAGCGTCGTCAGCGAATCGACCATGACGCGGTTGTGCTCGCGCCGTTGCTCCGTGTAGAACGTCTGGATGAACTCCGAGGACTTGACGCCGATTTCGCCGATGTCCCGCGGGGACGGCACGGACTTCGTCATATCGGCATCGGTGGACTTGCCGATGTGCTCGGTGACCGCATCGACGACGGCGACCTCCGCTTCCTCCCCGGTCAGTGCGTCAAACACATCCCGCATGCGGGCCACGCTGTCGCGGGTCGAGACGATAATCGTCCCGTGGCCGCGCCGGGCGCCCACGGCGAGTGCCTCCATGGCCAAGGAGCGCTTCCCGGTGAGTGGCGGTCCCGAAAGCAGGATGTTCGTCCCCGGAGGAACCGATACGCCGCTGAACGGGGGGCCTAGTTCATACATAGAGCGGAGAGCGGTCGGGTCGAGAGTATCTGAACCTGTCGCCGATACACACAAAAATTTTTCGACTGCAATAAGCGTAATTTACCACAGAGCGACCGGTCCGTCGTTCCTTCCCGTGTCAGATTCCCCACAGTGTGTCGGACCCACATCGCCGGGGCGAATCGGTTGGTTTAAACCGGACCGTCGGTCTATTGTTGTACACAGGGCGCTTAGCTCAGCCTGGACAGAGTGCTTGGCTTCGGACCAAACCGTCGGGGGTTCAAATCCCTCAGCGCCCGTGATTCTGCGAGCGCCAGAGATGACGAGACGTTCGTCAGTACGAACGAGACAGGCCCCGTTGTCCTCGAACGAATTAACCCATCCTTCGGTCAGTTTGTGACCGATTTTCTACCCCTTCGATGAAGATCTCGTGGACGGTTACCGCGGGCTCATCCCAGTCGACGCTAACTTTTTGCCCTCCCCATCCGTTCTCAGGCACATGAACGACGAACTCCCCGCGGAACTCAACCCGGAGGACCTTCCGGACGACCCGGACGTGCTGAAGGGACTGGTCTGTGACCTCTACACGACGGTGGTAGCCTCGGACGAACTCCTCAAAGCCATGGACAACCCCGCGACAGACGGCGCGGACCTCGGGTGGCTCACCGAACACCTCGAAGACCCCAGCCCGGCCGACCGCGAACCCCGAGAGTAGCCATCGGAGCCGCGGGAGTCGGCACGGCCCGCCTCGGGCCAGCCCGCTCGTGTGACCCCCGGCGGTTGTCGATTCTGACGGCTGGACGTTCTGAGCCGGTCGGCACTGCGGACGCTGACAGTTCGGGACAGTTGGCGGTAACAGCGCCCGTGACTTCGCCAAGAGCCACAGCCCCCACAGTTATCTCCGTCGGGGCACTGGAGCAGATGTGACAGAGTGGCCACCGGCAGACCCCGCCGACGCATCGGCGGTCGCAGACCGTCGCGACGAGATAGTCGCTGCGGTGCGGGACCACGCGGGACAGATAGCCTACCAGCTGGCCCGACTTCAGGGGGGCGACTACGGCTCGGCGACCATCGAGACCGACCGGGCCGAGTGGACCGTCAAGTACGAGGGCGGGGACCTGGAGTATCTCCGCTACGACCCGGGCCGTGGCGACGAGGTGTACGTCATCTCGACCAAGCAACCCCCCGAGCCCGGGGCACTGGCCGACGCGCTCAGGGACTACGACGCCTTCGTCGCCGGCTTCGAGGACTTCGTCGCGACACACGAGGGCGTCCTCGACGACGTGGCGACGGACTTTCCCGAGGTGGCGACCACCGACGGCGTCGTCGCCGAGCGCGACCGCGTGCTGGACCGGATACGCGAGGTCTGTGACCGCATCGCCGGACAGCTCCACCGCTACGAGGGCGGGGACTACGGGACGTTCACCGAGCGGGTCGACGGGACCCGCTGGGAACTGAAGTGGGACCGAGACGGGGCGTCCTACCTCCGGGTCGGCGGCACCGGCGGGCTCTACCTCCTCTCGCAGTACGAGCCGCCGTCGGCGGCCGATATCCGCGAGTACGCGCCGCTGTTTTCGGCCTTCGTCGAGGCGTACAACGACTACGTCGACACGCTTGAGTCGGACCTGGAGACGGTCGAGCTGTAACGCTCGTGTCGGTACACCTATACGCCCCGAGTCCCCTCACCGAACGTGGATTCTAATGACGTCCGTGAGGCGTGGGCCGACCGGTCCGGCGAGTACTCGCCGACGTACTACGCCCACTACGGCCCGGACGAGACGAGCGAGCTAGTACGGGCGAAAATCGGGACACACTGCGGTACGGACCCACGCGTGCTTGAGGTCGGCTGTGGCGTCGGCCGCCACCTCGCAGCGCTGGCCGAGGCCGGGTTCACCGACCTGGCCGGCGTCGACGTCAACGCCGACGCCCTCGACGTATTGGACGAGACGTACCCCGAACTCGCGGCCGAGGGGGAGTTCCACGCGGTCACCATCGAGGCGTACCTGGACGACGTCGAGACGGACGCCTTCGACGCCGCCTTCTCCGTCGAGACACTCCAGCACATCCATCCCGACGAGACCTGGGTGTTCGAGGAGCTGGCCCGCGTCACGAGCGACCTGCTCATCACCGTCGAGAACGAGAGCGGCGAGTACGGCACGGCCAACCACGTCGACGACCAGCTGCCGCTGTACTACCGGGACTGGCGGGCAGTGTTTACCGACCTCGGGTTCGACGAGGTGGAGTCCGCCGAGCGGAAACGCGACACGGTGCGGGTCTTCCGGGCTGTGGACTGACGCCGCGCCCCCGACTGCTGGCGTCCTGGGCTAACAGCCTGAGGCCGGTGTCGACGCCGTCGGGACAGCCACAACTATGGGTCAAGCGGTCCAATCGCCCGACAATGTACGACAACATTCTCGTGCCCGTCGACGAGAGCGCGCACGCCGAACGCGGGGTCGACCACGCGGTGCTACTCGCCGAGGCGTTCGACGCGACAGTCCACCTGCTCACGGTCGTCGACGTCAAGGCGGCCGCGGGCCCGTTCTCGGCGGGCGGCATCGACGGGGACTACGTCGAGCGACAGATGGCCGACCAGCGGGAGGCGCTGGCGGAGCGCGAGGCCAACATGGACGTGCCCGTCGAGACGTCGGTCGGGACGGGCACCCCGTCGGAGGGGATACTCGAATACGTCGAGGACAACCATATCGACCTCGTGGTAATGGGGACCCACGGCCGGAGCGGGCTGCGTCGCTATCTCACCGGGAGCGTGGCCGAGCGTGTGTTGCGGCTGTCGCCGGTCCCCGTGGTGACGGTGCGGGCGACGGCGGCCAGCGCGGTAGGCAGTGGTTACGGGGACATACTCGTGCCGACGGACGGGAGCGAGCGGGCGGCGGCCGCGGTGGCACACGCGGTCTCGGTGGCCGACGCCTTCGGGAGCACGATACACGCCGTCAGCGTCGTCAACGTCGGCGACATCGCTACCGGGACCGACATCGCCGTCCCGCAGGACTTGCTCACCGAGCTCGAAGGCGCCGCGACGGACGCCACCGAGGCCGTCGCACGCGAGGCCGAGGCCGCGGGTGTCGACGCCGTGACCGAGGTCCGTACGGGCCGGCCCAAAGAGGACCTGCTGGAGTACGCCACGGACCACGATATCGACCTCGTGGTGATGGGGACCCGCGGCCGGACCGGACTGGACAGGGTCCTGCTCGGGAGCACCGCGGAAGCGCTCGTCAGACGCTCCGAGGTCCCGGTGCTGACGGTAAACGAGCAGCGCGACTGACACCGCCCCGGCTCAGCGCCCCCTGTCCGGGCCGGCTATCGGTGTGTTCCGAACGACTCCCTCGACGTGTCGTGTCCCCGTCACGGCGGGAGCAGTCCGGACGCACGTTTTGGTACGCCTGTCGAACCGGCGGTCGTGGCCGGTATCGCGACGCTGGAAGCGGTAAGCCGCGCCTGGTCCGGAGGGCAACAGCGCGTCGGCGCGCTCACGGAGACCGGGTTTATTATGTCCGAGTCCCAACCTTTTCGCGTGGCACAGGCAGTCCCCGGCCGCGAGCCAGCTGTCGGCCACCCCCGCAGATGACTCCCGACACGGAACTCTCGGTGAGCGGTCCACAGCGGCTCTGGGACCTACTGGACGACAGCGAGACGCTCACTGTCGTCTGTCACGACAACCCGGACCCGGACTGCCTGGCCAGCGCCGTCGGCCTGGGCACCATCGCCGCCGCCGCTGGCATCGACGAGCGACACATCCTCTACAGCGGGGAGATATCACACCAGCAGAACCGCGCACTCGTGAACTTGCTCGACATCGAGCTGGAGCCGTTCCGCATCGACATGGTCCGGAACCGACCGCCCGACGGGTTGCTCGCTCTCGTGGACCACTCGATAGCCGGCGAGAACAACCGGATTCCGTCCGACACGGATATCGACATCGTTATCGACCACCACCCGGTCGAGGATGTCTCCGCCAGGTTCGTCGACAGTCAGGAGACTGTCGGGGCGACCGCGACGATTCTGACCGAGTACGTCCGGGCGCTTCCGATGGAGCCGAGCCCCCGCGTCGCCACCGCCCTCCTCTTTGCCATCCGCCGGGAGACGCTCGACTTCCTGCGCGGGGTCACTTCCAGGGAGTACGAGGCCGCCGCCTACCTCCACGAGTACTGCGAGATGGGGCTGGTCCGCCAGCTGTCCAACCCCGCCGTCAGCAGCGCGACCGTCGACACCATCAGCCACGCCATCGAGAACCGGCGGGTCACGGGGTCGGTGCTCATCTCCCAGGTCGGTCGGACCAGCGAGCGCGACGCGCTCCCACAGGCGGCCGACTACCTGATGAACCTGGAGGGCATCGAGACGGCCATCGTCTTCGGGCTCGTCGAGAACACGATTCAGATAAGCGCACGGTCGACCGACTCGCGGGTGCATATGGGCGCTGTCCTCCACGACGCCTTCGACGACGTCGGCAGCGCCGGCGGGCACCGGGAGATGGCCGGCGGGACCGTGGGGCTGGGTATCTTCTCGGGGTACACCACCGACGACAAACAGCTGATGGGCATCGTCGATCAGGTCATCAGCGCCCGGCTCCGGAAGGCGCTCAACATCGACGACGAGACGTGAATCAGACGAAGCGGAACGTCTCGAGGTTCTTCGGGTTGAACGTCCGCATGTTGAACTTCTGGTACAGCGCCGAGGAGAGCTGATTGGTCGAGCTCTCGTCGCCGTGGACACAGAGGACCTTCTCGGGACGCGGGTGCATCGTCTCGACGAACGTCTCCAGGCCCTGGCGGTCGGCGTGGCCGGAGAAGCCGTCGACCGTCTCGATGTCCATGTTCAGGCTCACGCGCTCGGCGCGCGGCCCGCTCTTGTCGGACATCGTGATCTCGTCCTGGCCGCGCTGAATCTGCCGGCCCAGCGTCCCCTCGGCCTGGTAGCCGACGAACACCATCGTGTTGTCCGGGTCCGCGCCCAGCAGGCGGAGCCAGGACATGACGGGCCCGCCGGTGACCATCCCCGAGGTGGTGAGGATGATGGCCGGCTCGTCGTCGACGATGTCCTGTCGC
This sequence comes from Haloarcula laminariae, assembly GCF_025457605.1. Classification (NCBI taxonomy): domain Archaea; kingdom Methanobacteriati; phylum Methanobacteriota; class Halobacteria; order Halobacteriales; family Haloarculaceae; genus Haloarcula; species Haloarcula laminariae. Next base: position 2,222,011 of record NZ_JAMZFY010000001.1, read on the forward strand.
ATGTCGTCGCCGCCGTCGACCTGCTGGAACTGGTCGGCGAGGAAGGGGTTGTCGTCCTGATAGAGGATTCGGTCACGCAGGCTCTCGCGGAGGTACTCCGGATAGGCGGTGTGGATGGCCGTCGCCTCCCGTATCATCCCGTCCAGATACACCGGCATCGTCGGGATGTCGCCCGACGACATCGCCTCCTCCAGGACGAGCATGAGCTCCTGCGAGCGCCCGACGGCGAAGGCGGGAATCAGAATCTTCCCCTCCTTCTCGTAGGCCTCGTTGATGACGCGTTTGAGCACGCGCTCGGAGTCCTCCTGGTCGGTCTGGTAGTCGTCTTTCCCGCCGTAGGTCGATTCGAGGATGAGCGTCTCCACGCGGGGGAAGTCGTTGACCGCGCCGTCGAGCAAGCGCGTGTCCGTGTAGTGGATGTCCCCGGAGAAGGCGACGTTGTACCGCCCCTCGCCGATGTGGAAGTGACACACCGCGGAACCGAGGATGTGCCCGGCGTTGTGCATCGTGAGCTTGATGTCGGGCGCGATGTCGGTGACGTTGCCGAACTCCAGCGGAATCGTGTGTTTCAGCGCGTCCCGGACCTGCTGGCTCTCGTAGGGCGGGGCCCGCCCCTCCTTCGCGGCCACGTCCAGGTAGTCCAGTTGGAGCAGCCCCATCATGTCCCGCGTCGGCGCGGTAGTGTATATCGGGCCGTCGTAGCCGTACTTGAACAGGATTGGGATGAGCGCCGAGTGGTCCAGGTGGGCGTGTGTCAGAACGACGGCGTCGATGGAGTTGGGGCCCGCCGCGAGCGCTTCGGGCACCTGGAGGTAGGGGACCTCGCCCTCGGCGCCGGGCTTGTCGCCGCAGTCGATGAGGATGCGCGACTCGGGCGTCGAGAGGATGAAGGAGGCGCGGCCGACCTCGCGACAGCAGCCAAGCGTCGTCAGACGGACCCAGTCGTCGTCGGCAGTCTCGGGCCGGTTTATCTGGCGGCCGACCCGCTCCAGGATGTCCCGGCGCTCGTTGCGCTCCTGTTTCAGGAAGTTGCGGACGTTCGAGACGGTGTTTGACTCCATCGGCGGCGTCCGGACCACTTCGGGGGTCCAGCCGACGTTTGCGGATATCTGGTCCAGCGTCTCGCCGTGGCGACCGATGACACGGCCGGGTTTCTCGGCCTCGATGAACACCTCGCCGGTGTCGCCGTCGAAGTCCAGGTTCTGGACGCCGGCGTCCTCGGGGATGGTGCTCTCGATGACGCTCTCGGCCTCGGCTTGGGGGACCAGGGCGTCCTGCGTCGGGCGGACGTTGATGCGCTTTCGCAGCGTCTGTGCCAGGTTCCGGACGATACCGTCACGGGTAGCGACCTCCTTGGCCTCGGGCGTGTAGATAACCAGCTCCGGCCCCTCGAAGGAGACAGATGCGATTGTGATGTCGTCGGGCGTCTCCGCCTCGACCTGTGCTTTGATCTTCTCTAAGGTCTCGTCTGCAGTACTCATGAATGTGGGAAAGCGACGGTTGGGAGATTCGGCCGCTCGAAGACGAACGGCTATCGAATGTCGGTACCTAGCCGAAAGACAACCACAGATAAGAAACTTCCCCTCCCGGGGAGGGATGCTGTCACTCACTGTCACGCCGCGAACGGCGCAGTTGCCGAGCCACGCGATACCACGCCGCGAAAGCCGTGACTACCGAGTCACTTTAGTGACTGTCGCTACGTCTATTACACATGGGTTTTGGTAGCTACGACGAGTCCGAGCAGAAGGACCAAGACGTGGACGCGGACGACAGCGAGGGCGTCGCCGTCCACGAGAACGAACACGACGGGGACGTCTCCTTCGAAGTCGAGGGGTCGACAAGCGACCTCGTCGACAAACTCGGCGATATGCGGGACGAGGAGTAGTTACGCGTTCAGCGTCTCGGCGAGGTCGCCGCTGTCGTCGAGCTGTTCTAAGATGTCGCTGCCGCCGACGAACTCGCCGTCGACGAACGTCTGGGGAACGGTCTCGCGCCCGCTGTACTCCGAGAGGGCCTCCCGGTAGGCCTCCGTGGCCGTCAGGACGTTCACCGTCGCTACGTCGTCACGATACTGCCCGATGAGCCCCAGCGCCTTCCGCGAGTAGCCACACTGGGGCATCATCTCGGTGCCTTTCATGAACAGCGCGACGTCGTTGTTCTCGATTGTCTCTTCGACGTTCGCCTGGGCCTCTTCGGGCGAGAGCGTCTCGGGTTCGAAGCTCATGGACTCCCTTAAGCGTCGGCAGGGAAATGCGTACCGCTCACTCCGGCGTGTCGGTGGTCAGTTCGATGGCGTGGATGTCCCTGGTGAGGTGGTCCCCGAGCGCGTCGTGAACGAGCTGGTGCTGGTCGACGAGGGACTTCCCGTCGAAGGCCGGCGAGACCACGTCGACCGCGTAGTGCTTGTCGTCGTCGGGGTCGCGCGGCGTGGTCACCGTCGCCGTCGCCTCGGGAATCTCCCGCTCGATGATGGCCGCGACTTCGTCTGCGTTCATATCCGTGGGGAGGCCGCCAGCGAGGAAAACAGTTGGGCTCTCCGCCCGCGGAGAGTCGGCCGCCTGCGGGGTAGACAGTCGTCACCGCCCTGTGCCATCTAAACGGGGAGTCTACGCGTAGACGAGGGACTGAACCGGTCGCCCCGCCGGTGTCTCACCCGAGCAGTGACTGATGGGTCGGTTTCATACACCGGTCCTGGACGACGCGTCGGCCGGCCGCCTCGGCGCGGGCCACCGCCTCGTCGTCGTGGATACCCAACTGGAGCCAGATGACGGCGTCGTCGTCCCTGGCGAGGGCGTCGTCGACGATGCCGGCGACTTCCTCGCTCGGTCTGAAGACGTCGACGATGTCCACCTCGCCGGGGACGTCGGCCAGGCTGTCGTAACACTCCCGGCCGAATATCTCGTCGGCGTAGGGGTTGACGGGGACGACGTCGTACCCGTGGTCGAGGAGGTACTTCGGTATCTCGTGGGCGTCCTTCCCGGGGGTCGCCGAGCAGCCGACGACGGCGACGCGGTCCAGCGCGAGTATCTCCCTGAGGTCCCGTTCGTCAGTGACTGGCATACCGTGTTTTGTCCGCGGCCGAGGAAAGTCATTTCGCTTGCGGGGACCGGCCTGTCGAGCGACCTGACGGGCGCCGTACAGCGTCGGGGCGGATGACGGTCCATCCGGCGCTCAGGCGAACGAGCCGGCAAGTATGACGGACATACTCCCGCCAGTCAGGCCACCGGTCGCCGAGACCCCGGACGCCGCCCCCTCCCGACGCGAACCCGTGCGGAGCAACGGCGTTTACCAAGGGTAATATCCCCCTACGTTGACCGGTCAGGCAGGTAACAGTACCGTTACCGCGGAGCTATACAGTCCCGTCGGTTACCTAGCCACAGACAGATACACCATGGACACCACAACGAGCGAGCCGGCGGACGACCAGTCGATAAGGACCCCCGAACGAGACGACTACGACCGGTACAGCCACATTACGACCGAGACGGCCGAGATTATCTACGACACCCAGCACGACACCGCCTGGATTCAGGCCACCGGGTCGGTGCGCCTCGAAGAGTGGCGGTAGGGCGGACGCATTCGGACGGCCACCACCAGCCGACACAGTGTACTTAACCCGCTGTAGCGGTTACGAGGGGGCGATGAGTGATGGGGCGATGGAGGGGCGAGACGCCTTCACCGAGCTCGGTGCGGAGGTGAGAGCGGCGCTCTCAGAGCGGGGCTTTTCGACGCCGACCGAGCCACAGCGGAAGGCCGTGCCGACCCTCGCCCGCGGCCGGGACGCCCTCGTCGTGGCGCCCACCGGGACCGGCAAGACCGAAACGGCGATGTTACCGGTACTCGACGCGCTGACCCAGGCCGACGACCGCTTCGGCATCGGTGCGCTGTACGTCACGCCGTTGCGGGCCCTGAACCGCGACATGCGCGAGCGCCTGGAGTGGTGGGGCGAGACCCTCGGCCTCGACGTCGACGTGCGCCACGGCGACACGACGGACTACCAGCGGAGCAAACAGGCCGACGACCCGCCGGACGTGCTGGTCACCACGCCCGAGACGCTGCAGGCGATGCTGACGGGGTCGAAGCTCCGCGTGGCGCTGGAAGACGTCGACCACGTCGTCGTCGACGAGGTCCACGAACTCGCCGCCGCCAAGCGGGGCGCCCAGCTGACGGTCGGGCTCGAACGCCTGCGGGAAGTCGCCGGGGAGTTCCAGCGCATCGGGCTGTCGGCGACCGTGGGCGACCCCGACGCTGTCGGGGAGTTCCTCACCGGCGGGCGGCCCTGTTCGATTGTCGAGGTGGACATCGGGAGCCGCCTCGACCTCTCCGTGGTCCGCCCGCAGGTCACCGACCGCGACGAACGGCTCTCCAGCGAACTCGTCACGGACGCCGAGACCGCGAGCCACGTCCGCTTCATCGACGACCTGATTACCGACCACAGCTCCGTACTGGTGTTTGTCAACACGCGGCAGACAGCGGAGGCGCTGGGCTCGCGGTTCAAGGAGCTGGGTACGAACCTCGGCATCCACCACGGCTCGCTCTCGAAGGAGGCCCGAATCGAGGTCGAGGCGGCGTTCAAGGCCGGTGAGCTGGACGCCCTGCTCTGTACCTCCTCGATGGAGCTCGGCATCGACGTGGGACGGGTCGACCACGTCGTCCAGTACGGCAGCCCGCGGCAGGTCTCCAGGCTCGTCCAGCGCGTGGGCCGTGCCGGCCACCGCCGCGACCAGGTGTCGTCGGGGACCGTCGTCACGACCCACGCCGACGACACGCTCGAAGCGATGGCCATCGCCCGGCAGGCCCGCGCGGGCGAGGTCGAACCCGCGGGCATCCACGACGGGAGCCTGGACACCGTCGCCAACCAGATAGCGGGGCTGGTGATGGACACGGGCGAGGTTCGCGCGATGCGGGCCTACGAAATCATCACGCGGGCCGCCCCGTTCCGGGACCTCGTCGAGGACCAGTTCAAGGCCGTCGTCCGGGAACTCGCCCAGAGCAACGTCGTCTGGCTCGACGAGGACCGCGACACCCTGGAGAAACGCCGGGGCACCTGGCAGTACTTCTACCAGAACCTCTCGATGATTCCCGACGAGGCGACCTACGACGTCGAGGACGTGGCCTCGGGCCAGCAGGTCGGGACCCTGGACGAGCGCTTCGTCGTCAACTTCGCCACGCCGGGGGAGGTGTTCGTCCAGCGCGGGGAGATGTGGCGTATCACGACCATCGACGAGGAGGAGGAGACCGTCACCGTCTCGCCCATCGAGGACCCCGCCGGCGAGGTCCCCTCCTGGACCGGCTCCGAGATTCCGGTGCCGAAAGCCGTCGCACAGGAGGTCGGCGAACTGCGGCGGGTCGCGGGGAGCCAGCTACAGGACGGCGCGCCCGTGGAGTCGGTCGCGAGCCACGTCGCCGCCCGCTACGACGCCGACCCCGACACCGTCGCGGACGGGCTCTCGCAACTCGACGGCCACGAGGGGCCGATTCCGGACGAGGACACCGTCCTCGTCGAGTTCCACGGCCGCGAGGTCGTGGTCAACGCCTGCCAGGGCCACAAGGTGAACGAGACGCTCGGCCGGGTGCTTTCGGCGCTGCTGGGCCAGCAGTCGGGCTCGTCGGTCGCGATGGAAGTCGACCCCTACCGCATCGAACTGGAGATACCGCGGGGGATTACCGCCGGCGACGTCGTCGGCGTGCTGGAGGAGACCGACCCCGACCACCTGCCCGCGCTGGTCGAGTTGAGCCTGAAAAACGCCGACGCCCTGAAGTTCAAGCTCGCGCAGGTCGCGACGAAGTTCGGCTCGCTGAAGCGGTGGCGCGGCCGCGGCTCGACGGACTTCGGCCGCGACCGACTGCTCGCGGCGCTGGAAGACACCCCGATGTACGAGGAGGCCCTACGGGAGGTCCGCCACGAGGACCTCGCCGTCGGGGAGACGGCCGACCTGCTCGGGGCCCTCCAGTCCGGCCGGGTCGCGCTGGAGACGGTGAGCGAACACACGCCCGTCGGGACCGGCGGGCGCTCCTCGGGCCGGGAGCTGCTCTCGCCGGAGAACGCCGACGCGTCGGTCATCCAGACGGTAAAAGAGCGCATTCAGAGCGACCGCGTCATCCTCCTGTGTCTGCACTGCAAGCAGTGGGACCGCAAGCAGCAGGTCGGGCGCGTGCGCGACCAGCCCGAGTGCCCCGAGTGTGGCTCGACCCGCGTCGCCGCGCTGAACCCCTGGGCCGACGAGGTGGTCAAAGCGGTTCGGGCCGACCAGAAGGACGACGAGCAGGAGAAGATGACCGAGCGGGCCTACCAGTCGGGGTCGCTCGTCCAGACCCACGGCAAGCAGGCCGTCGTCGCGCTCGCGGCCCGCGGCGTCGGCCCGCACAACGCCGCCCGAATCATCAACCGCCTGCGCGAGGACGAAGACGAGTTCTACCGGGACATCCTCAGGCAGGAGCGCGAGTACGCGCGGACACAGTCGTTCTGGGACTGAGTCGAGCCTGTGGCTCGACGAAGGTCGACAGTCGACCGGAGGGAGTCTGTCGGGATTGAGTGGGTCCGCGAAAGACGCGCAGCGTCTCAGCCGTCGTCAGCGTCGTCCTCGGTCTCGATGCCCGCACGCTCGTGGAGCGGGCCCGGCTCCCCGCGGGCCTGTCTGGCCGCCCGGCCGGCGACGCGGCGAGCCAGCAGGAGCGCGAGCATCGCCGGGAGCGCCAGCGCCCCGACGACGAGTCCGGCGTCGCCAGTGACCACCGACGACCCCGCTGACACCGCGTCGTATCCGATGGCGAGGACCACGGCGCCGACGCCGCCGACGACGAGATAGAGCCCGCGGGAGAGCACCGCGCTCGGGTTCGGGAGCCGCGAGAGCGCCGCCGCGGGCAGGAGCCAGCCGGCCAGTCCCAGCCCGACCAGAACCGCGAGCGGGAGCTCGCCGACGGCGATGATGGCGGCGTAGACGACCAGCGGGGCGACGGCGATGCCCAGCGCCAGCCCGGTCAGCACGACCGCCCAGCGCGGCGCCGTATTCACCTCCGAGTCGAAGGCCGCGGCCATCCGCTCGTCGAGCAGCTCGGCCACCTCGTCGGGGACCAACTGCTCGCCGCAGTCGGGACAGGCCGGGGTCGCCCGCTCCATGTCGGCGCCACAGGCCGGACAGACCAGCTCACCGGGCTCGCCGCCCAGCGGCCCGCCGCTATCCGTCCCCTGTCCCTCGTCCATGCGTCGCCGTAGCCGTGCCAGGGGCTTGAGTGGTCCGGCTGTGGTACCAATCGATTTGGGTTTCCGTTTGATGCCCGTGTAGCACCACGTTCCGTATATGGCCTACACACGGCGCTTCGGGCGTGGCGGCCTGGCCGCTGACGGGGCCGGCGGCACGCCTCTGACGGTGTCCCGCGTCGCGCTGCTGGTGTTGATAGCCGGGTTCGGAGCCGGCAGAGTGGCCGGGCTGGAGGTGTCGCTGCGCGTCCAGGCCGGCGTCTACCTCCTCGGGATGGTCGCGATGAACCTCCCTCACGGGGGGTACGAGCACTTCGAGAACCTCAGGCGGCGGGCCGCGACGTTCCAGGGCGGGTACGTCGGCGCGTACCTGCTCTCGGTCGCCCTGTTCGTCGGGCTCCTGGTCCTGGCTCCGGTCGCCGGCCTGGCGCTCGCGGTGAGCGTCGCGATGGCGAAGGGCGGTCTGGGCGGCCTGAAGGTCATGGACGCGCTGCCGGGCACCGACCACCTCCGAACGAGACCACAGCGGTGGCTCGCCGCCGCGGTCCGCGGTGGCGCGGTGATGGTCGTCCCCATGGTGTTCTGGCCCGACGTGTTCTACGCCTTCAGCACCATCATGGTGAGCATCTTCGAGCCCGGCGCGCTCTCCGGTGTCGCCGGGGACTTCGGTGCGCGACGGGTCGCGCTGGGGGCCGGCTACGGCGCCCTGCTCGCCACACACCTCGGGCTGGGCTACTGGCGGTCGGCGGGGACCGGCTCCTTTCTCGCCGACGCCGCCGAGACGCTCCTGCTCGTGGCGTACTTCGCGCTCGTCCCCGTCGTCATCGCCGTCGGGCTGTACTTCCCGCTGTGGTACTCGGCCAGGCAGGTCGCCCGAACGACGGCCGTCGACGACGAGCCCGCGGACGCCGGCGGCGGCTGGCTCGACTTCCTCGATGCCGACGAGCCGCGGCTGGTCGCGCTGGGCGCGTGGGGCGTCCTCATCGCCGGCAGCATCGCCACGTTCGGGCTGGCTGCCCTCGTGTGGACCATCGCCCCGCAGCCGCTGGGCGGCGCCGGCCCGCTCCCCGGACTGGTGGCGTTCTGGAGCATCTTCGTGAGCATCATCGCACTGCCACACGTCATCGTGGGCGGGCTGGCGGACCGCGAGCGCGGCATCTGGTACGTCCCCTGAACGGCAAGCGAGACGGCGCGACGATTCACAATGATTGACGACACACCGCTTACCGACGAGACCGTGACAGTCGTCGGCGGCGGCGTCGGCGGGCTCTCCGCGGCCTGTACGCTCGCCGACGCCGGCGCGGACGTGACCGTCCTCGAGCGGACCGACTCGCTCGGCGGCGTCACCAACAGACTGGAGCTCGGCGAGTTCACCTTCGACACCGGGCCGTCGTGGTATCTGATGCCCGACACCTTCGAGCGCTTTTTCGAGCACTTCGGCCGGTCGGTGGAGGACTACTACGAACTCACCCGACTCGACCCGCAGTACCGCGTCTTCTACAAGGACGGCGACCGGCTCGACGTCGAGCCCGACCTCGACCGGATTCGGGCCGTCTTCGAGTCCTACGAGGACGGGGCCGCCGAGGCCCTCGACGACTACCTCGCCGAGGCGGAACGCACCTACGAAATCGGGATGGACCGGTTCGTCTACGAGGACCGCGCGCGGTTCCGCGACCTGGTCGACCCGAGTCTCCTCAGGGCCGCCCCGGCGCTGACCCACCTCGGGTCGATGCAGAGCTACGTCGCCGACCACTTCGACGAGCCGAAGCTCCAGCAGCTCCTGCAGTACACGCTGGTCTTTCTCGGCGGCTCGCCCCGGAACACGCCGTCGCTGTACAACCTGATGACGCACGTGGATTTCGAGCTTGGCGTCTACTACCCCGAGGGCGGCATGTACAGCCTCGTCGAGGCGCTTGTCGCCCTGGGTCGGGGGCTGGGCGTGAGCTACCGGACCGGGACGGACGTGACCGGACTCGACCCCGTCGAGGGCGGCCTGCGCGTGACGACGCGCGGCGACAGCCACGTCGCCGACAGCGTCGTCGCGAACGCGAACCCGGCCCACGTCGAGCGGGACCTGCTCGACCCCGGCCAGCACGACCGCGACCCCGGCTACTGGGCCGACCAGACCTACGGCCCGTCCGCGTTCCTGCTGTACCTCGGCGTCGAGGGGGAGGTCGACCCGCTCGCCCACCACAGCCTCGTGTTCCCGACCGACTGGGACCCTCACTTCGAGCGCATCTTCGAAGCCCCCGACTGGCCCGAGAACCCGGCGTACTACCTCTCCGTGGCGTCGCGGACCGACGACAGCGCCGCCCCCGACGGCCACCACGCCGTCGTCGTCCTCGTCCCGGTCGCGCCCGGGCTCGACGACGGCCCGGAGCGCCGCGCGGCGGTCCGGGACCGGATACTCGACGACCTCGCCGAGAACGCGGGGGTCGACCTGCGGGACCGCATCGTCGCCGAGGAGTCGGCCTGCGTCTCCGACTTCGCCGACCGGTACCGGACGCCCGGCGGCACCGCGCTCGGGCTGGCACACACCCTCGACCAGACCGGGCCGCTGCGCCCCGCTCACCACGCGCCGGGAGTCGAGGGGCTCTACTACGCCGGCGCGTTCACGTCGCCGGGGGTCGGCCTGCCGATGGCCCTGATAAGCGGCGAACACGCCGCGGAGGCCCTGGCCCGCGACGCGGAGGGGTCGCGGCTCGACGGCCTGGTTCCGAACCTCTGAGCCGCGGTGAGAACAACTAAACCGGGGCCGCCCGTCGGCTCGCGCATGCGACTGGAGGAGTACTGGGGCATCGGCCCGAAGACGTCCGAGCTACTGACCGAGGAACTGGGCGTGGAGCGGGCCATCGAGGCCATCGAATCGGCGGACACGCGGACGCTCACCGCGGCCGGGCTCTCGCGGGGCCGGGCGACGCGCATCCTCCGCCGGGCGACCGCCGCCGAGTCGATGGACCTGCTGGCGACCCGGGACACCCGGGACGTGTACAAGGAACTGCTGGACCTCGCCGAGGAGTACGCCGTCACCGACGACGCGGCCGACCGCGTCCGCGTGCTGACGCCGCTTCCGACCCGCGAGCGCATGGAGTCGCGGCTGGACGACGTGCTGGCCGCCAGGGACACGTGGGCCGGACTCGCCGACAGCGACCAGCGGGCGATACTGTCGGCCTTTTCGGACCACGACGCGGGCGGCGAGCGGGCGGCCGTCGAGACGGCGCTGGCCCTGCAGGCCACCGGCGTGGATTCGGGCGTCTTCGAGCGAGTGGCGGCGCTGGACGCCGACGCGCTCGACGACGCTCGGGCCGCGCTGGCCGGCCTCGGCGGCGACGGGGACCGCGTGGGCGAGGGCGCCGACGAGGAGCTGGACCGGCTTCGGGACCACCACGGGCAGGTCGAAGACCTCGCGGCGTCCGCGCCCGACGTGGTCGAGGCAATCAAGGAAACCGCCCGCCGGCCCGACGAGTTCCAGGACGCGCTGGTCCGTCACGTCACCGGCGAGACGGGCATCGAGGCCGCCCGCGTCCGCGACGCGATGCCGGAGGGCGCGACCGACGCGCGGGACTTCGTCGACGCCGCGCTCCGGGAGCTCCGGCGGTCGCTGGGAGCCGCCGTCGAGGAACGGGAGGAAACGGTGGCCGAAAAGCTGAGCGAGGCCCTCGAAGCGGCCCGGCCGACCATCGACGAGGCCGTCTCGGCCGTCGGCGACCTCGCGCTCTCGGTGTCGCTGGCCCGCTTCGCGCTGGCGTACGACCTCCGCCGACCGACCTTCGTCGACCGCGACACCGTCGCCGTCAGGCGGGCGCGCAACCTCGCGCTGTCCGACGCCGACGGCGTCCAGCCGGTGACCTACGCCGTCGGCGACCACACCCTCGACGTAGAGCGGGCCAACGCCCCGCCCACCGGCGACCGCGTGGCGGTGCTGACCGGCGCGAACTCCGGCGGGAAGACCACCCTGCTGGAGACGCTGTGTCAGGTGCAGTTGCTCGCACAGATGGGGCTGCCCGTCCCCGCCGAGGCGGCGGAGGTCGGCGTCGTCGACACCGTCGTCTTCCACCGCCGGCACGCCTCGTTCAACGCGGGCGTGCTGGAGTCGACGCTGCGCTCGGTGGTCCCGCCGCTGTCGGGCGACGACCGGACGCTGATGCTGGTCGACGAGTTCGAGGCCATCACGGAGCCGGGGTCGGCCGCGAACCTGCTGCACGGGCTCGTGACGCTGACCGTCGAGCGGGGCGCGCTGGGCGTGTTCGTCACGCACCTCGCGGCCGACCTCGAACCGCTGCCCGAGGTCGCTCGAACGGACGGCATCTTCGCCGAGGGGCTGGACCCGGAGCTGGAGTTGCGCGTCGACTACCAGCCCAGGTTTGGCACCGTCGGCAAGTCCACCCCGGAGTTCATCGTCTCCCGGCTGGTCGCCAACGCCGGCGACCCGATCGAACGGAGCAGTTTCGAGACGCTGGCCCAGGCCGTCGGCGAGGAGGCCGTCCAGCGGACCCTCTCGGACGCGATGTGGACCGACGACGCCTGAGACGCCGTGAGCCAAGGGTTCAGGTAGGTGGGGAACGAACGTCGAACTGATGATACAGCGCTTTCTCCCGCTCGGCTACGCGTGGATGGTCGTACACGGCCTGCTCGCCGTCTTCCTCCCGAAACAGGCCATCAAACTGAACGGCAAGCTCCTCCTGCGGGGCTACGACAACCCCGGCGACCTCGAACCGAAAGAGTGGTACGTCCGCTCGACCCGCATCTCCGGGCTCGGGATGCTCGTCACCGGCGTCACGGGACTGCTGGCCGGCCAGCTCGCCGAGGAAGACGACGAGCCGGAGGAGCTGTCGGACGGTTCGGACGACGAGCCCGTCGAACTCGACATCTGAGCGCCGCGACTACTCCTCGACGAGGTCGACCCGTTCGACCTCGATGACCTGCGTGATGCCGAACCCGTCCACGAGCTGTGCCGCGACCGCCGACCGGAGGGCGGGGTCCGTCGGGTCGGCGTCGGCCTCCATCGGCACCTCGACGACTACCGTGGCGTCGCTGTCGACACGGATGTCCGTGTGGCCCGGGCGCACGCTCGTCACCCGGTCGACGGTCACCGCCGAAACGGCGTCGACGGCATCGAGCACGCCGGCGACGCCGCTGGTGAGGTCTTCGGTCCCGCCGCGGGGGACCCGCAGCGAGATATCGACCGATGCCTCGACGGTGGTAGTCGCATGGAGCGACATAGGTCGACGGCCGGAGTCGAACCGGTCCAGAGGAGCCCGCCAGCCGGGCCCGCCGGCGCGCTGGCCACTGAGGAGTGGATGACCAGCGAGAACGAATCCTCGCCGCAGTGGGCGTCGGACGACGCCGTCCCACGGGTCGGCACGTCACCGGGCGGGCGGGAACTGACGGATGAGAGCGGCGCCGGCCCGACCCGCAGAAGCGTCCCCGCCGAGGCCGGTCGTGCAACCGGCCTCGAGGACCACCTGCTCGGCGCAGGCGGCGGGCACGTGGTGGGTCGGAGTGGCGTTGACCATCTGAGTCACCGCGTCAGCGCTCCTGACGTGTCCAATTCTTCACGTGGGCATATATTAAGTATATTGCATATTCGGTATCGAATACCACACGCTCGTCGTCCGATTCGGGGGCGACGGACCGCGGCGGCTGTCGGTCAGCGCCGGACGCGCTCGCCGCAGTTCGGGCAGAAAGTCACCGATTCGCGCGGAATCTCCTCGCCGCACTCGCCGCACTCGTCGTCGGACCCGGTCGCCCCGTCGGGCGAGAAGATGGCGGTGTCGTCGACCCAGCCGTCGTCGTCCTCGTCGGCGTCGGTCGCGACGGTCGTCATCGCGTCCTCGTCGTCCGGAATCGGCTCCTCGGCCGTGAACACGCGAGTGTGTGAACGGTCGTCGGACTCCTCGGTCGTCACCGCGGACTCGTCCGTGTCCGCGGCATCCGCGGTCCGTTCGTCAGTAGCAGGTTCGGATGACGGCTCCGTCGTCGCCTGTTGGGAGTCATCGTTAGCGGACGGCGTCGGCGGTCCGGGCCGGGAGCTGTCGGCGACCGGCGGCATGATGGGATAACGCTGCTCGGCCCGCTTTGTCGGGTTCGACAGCGGCGCCCGCGACCGGACCCGGGCAGCGACGACCGTCTGGACCACGAGATACAGCCCCGAGAGCAGCGCCGGCACGGCGACCAGAACGCCCAGGGCCGTCCCCGAGCCGACGCCCGCGGCGCCCAGCGCCGTCTCGACCACCGAGGCGACACCCGCACCGGCGACCCGCTCGCCGACCGTGCCCGGTAGCCGCGGCGCGTGGACGAGCCATGCGGCCGCCAGCGCCAGTCCGCTCACCGCGGCCATCGCGGTAAACAACGGTTTCGGGGAGAAGCTGTAGACGCGACGGCCGAACGCTATCGTCCGGACCAGCAGGTGGACGCCCGCGAGGGCCATGACGGCGAGGACGGGCGGTCGCGGGCCGGCGACGAGCGCGGTGACGGTCGCTGCCAGCATGAGAACGCCGGACGGCGCCGGCAGGACTCCGGGGTGGTCGATGCGGTACTGGTCCACCAGATTGCCGCTCACGTTCGAGAGCTGTCGGTCGAGCAGCCACGCGGCGACCATCGCGGGCGCGACCAGCCACGCGACCGCCGCGAAGGCGACCAGGCCGGTCACCGTTAGGGGACCGACGGCCGTGAGGCTCCTCGCGGCGAGTCCGGGCACGAACGAATCGAACGCGAGTCCGGTCGCTACCACCCACGCCCCAAAGACAAGATAGCCGGCGAGACCGCCGACGACGAGCCACCACTCGGTAGCGAGCACAGCGACGGAACGGCGGAGTTCCACGGCAGGGGGGCGGTCCGTCATTACATTGGTGTTCCGGTGTGGGAGCTTAATTCGTGTGGCTCAGGGCGCCCCGACGGTCACCGAGGCGACGCCCGAGAGCTCGATTTCGTCGCCCGGTGCGACCGGCTCGCGGTCGCCCTTCTGGAGCGTCTTCCCGTTGAGCTGGGTCGGGTTGTCGCCCAGGTCAAGCAGATAGAAGCTCTCGCCCTCGCGGACGAACCGCACGTGTTCGCGGTGGATACGGACGGCCTCGTCGTCCGGACGCCCGGCCTCGGTGAGCGCGGCGCGTATCTCGCGGCCGACCGTGTCGCCGTCGTCGACGTGTATCTCCCGCCCCTCAATCTCCAGGACGAGCGAGTCGGGAACCGCCACCGGCCCGTCGTCGCTGGTGGCTTCGAGCGCGTCGATGGCGTCGTCGTGTTCGTCGGCGTCGCCCCCGCGGTGGGCGTCGAGGTCCTCGCCGCAGTTCACACAGAAGTTGTCCTCGGGCTCGACGTCGGTCCCGCAGCCGGGGCAGGCGTCGAGTTCGTCGGCGTCGCCCGGCGAGACGTTCGAGACGTCCGACCCGCACTCGGCACAGAAGTTTGCCTCGGCGTCGAGTTCGGCCCCGCAGTCCGGACAGTCGATGGTGTCGGCCTCGTCGGTCGCCTTCTCGGCGCTGTCGTCGACCGTCTCGTCCGCGTCGACCGCTTCGGCCACGTCGTCCCCGTCGGCTGCCTCGGCCGCGTCTTCCGCTTCGACCGTCTCATCCGCGTCTTCCGCTTCGACCGCCTCGGCCGCGTCGTCCGCCACAGCGTCAGATTCGGTAGCTTCAGTCGTGTCGGCCACGTCGCCCGCGTCGGCGCCCTCGACCCCGTCGGATTCGGCTGCGTCAGTCGTATCGTCTCCGTCGTCACCCTCCTCGAATTCCCCCTCGACGGTTTCGTCGGCCGCGTCGTCAGTTGTCGCCGCGACACCGTCGGCCCCCTCGGCTTCAACCCCTACATCGTCGACCCCGCCGTCGTCCTCGTCGGTCGCCAGCGCTACGTCGTCGACCCCGCCGTCGTCGGCCTCGTCGTCCGACGCCTCGAAGAGATCGACGGACTCGGTGTCTTCGTCCGCCTCGTCCGCTTCGGGGGAGACGAGGTCGTCGTCCGATTCACCGGCCGCGTCTGTTGTCCCTGCTTCGGTGCTCTCTTCGGTGTACTGCCACTCACCGCACTCCGTGTTCGTACACCAGCCGCCCGCGACCGTAGGGTCGAATTCGTCCCCACAGATAGGACACTCGACTGATTGTGTGGTGCTCGCGTCTGACATTGTCCTTCGTGAGCGGCTTTTGCGGGGAGAAATAAAACGTTTCCCCCGCTAGTCCTCAGTGATAATGACGGTGTCCCGTTCTGATAAATCAACGTCAGGATCGGCCGCACGAACCGGTATGCCGCCGCTCGGGGTCGACGGCAGCGTCCCGTCCTCGAACAGCAACACTGAGATGTTGTCCTTTCCCCCGCGCTCGTTCGCGAGCGTGACGTACTCGGCGGCCGCGTCGTCCAGCGAGTCCGCCGAGAGTAACACGTCGCGTATCTCCTCGTCCGTGACGACCGCGTCGCGGACGGTCTCGGCCATCTCGGCCGACCGGTCGGCCTCGAGGTACTCCTCGTAGAGCTCGGGCGCGTCGGTCTGGGCATCGATGAGCCCGTCGCTCGTGGCCAGCACGGTGTCCTCGGCGAACAGCCGGACCGAGCGGGTGTCGACCTCGACCATCGCGCGGTCGGGGTCCTCGTGGCCCGACCCGCCGAGCGCCCGGGTTATCTGGTTTCCGTCCGGATGGACGTGGGCCTCGACGTCGTCTATCTCACCCTGGTCGGCCCACTCCTCGACGACGGCGTGGTCCTTGGTGAGCCGGACGATTTCCTCGCGTGCGTCGTTGACGAGGTACGCGCGGCTGTCGCCGACCCATCCCAGGTGCAGCTGGCCGTCGGCGTAGACGCCGGCGACGACCGTCGTGTAGGACTTGGTGCCCGAGTCGTCGGCGTAGCGGATGATCTCCCGGTGGGCCTTGATGATGGCGTTCTCCAGCCCGGTCTGGATGTCCTCGGGGCCGAGCGGCTCGGGAAGCACGTCCGGGCTGATGTCGATATCGAACTCCTCGGGGTGGCTGCGCACGGCGTTGATGGCCACCGGCGCGAGGTTCTCCGCGACGACCGTCGTCGCGATGTAGGAGGCGGCGTCGCCCGCGTCGTGACCGCCCGCGCCGTCGGCCAGCACGAACACGCCCGCCGAGCGGTTGGCCGGCAGCTCCGCCGCCCCGTCGGTGGCTTCCCGGTCATCCTCGGCTGTCTCGTCTGGCTCGGAGCCTCCTCCGCCGGCGTCGTCCGGCTCCACCGATGGCTCCGCGGTCTCGGCGGCCTCGTCGTCGTCCGCCTCGGCCCGGTCGATGGCGGCCGCCACGGCCGCCGGTTCCGCCCCCGCCGCGTCGTCGGTCTCCGCCGGCGCCTCCGACGTTGGTCCGTCTGCATCCGTCTCCTCGTCCGACGCTGGTCCGTCCGCGTCCCCCTCCTCGTCCGCCGACTCGTCCGTGCGCCTGCGGATTCTGGGCGGTCTCGTCTTCCCCAGATAGCCGTCCCGATGTCCCTGTTCGAAGACCGTCACCGAGAGGCTGTCCTCGTTGATTCCCTGTCCGCGCTTCCGGTCGCCGATGTCGTAATTCGTGGTGTATCGCATGGTTACTCCGATTGGAACTCGAACGTGACGCCGTAGGTCGGGTGGACGAGCGAGATGAGGTCGCCGTCTTCCAGCCGAATGGATTCGGGCGGCTCCTCGCCGTGACGGTCCGTGTAGTCCTCGCCTTTCTCCTTGAGCCGGTCGCGGCCGGCCCCGCACAGCACCCGCTGCCACCCCGACCCCTGCTGGACGAACGTCCCGTTGAGGCTCCGGTCGACCAGATACCACTCGCCGCCCTCGGACTCGAACTGCACCTGCACCGACGAGATGTACTCCCCCTGTGGGTCCTCGATGGTGATAGAGGCCGGCGGGCCGTTGGCCCCCTCGCGACCGATTGTATCGCCCGGCTCGACGGTGAACTGCCGGCCCGCCTGGATATACCGGATGGCGGCCGTCGCGGGCGGGGAGGGGTCCTTGTCCTCTAGGACATCCCGCAGGACGGTCGCGTTCCGGTAGCGGTGGCGGTAGTCCGACTGGGTCGCTCGCTCGACGATTTCGGCCAGGTAGTCGTCGCAGTCGGCGCCGAAGTCGTGCGGGTTGACGCCGTCCTTCTTCGGGACCGACCCCTTCAGCAGGAACAGTAGAATCTTCCCGATGGAGTAGACGTCTGACCACGGCCCCTGGCGCACGTCGGTTCGGCTCGCCTCCGCGACCTCGCGGGGTTTGAACGGGCCGAGGATGGTCGTCCCCTGGTTCCCCGTGGACGGGTCGCCCGTCGAGTCGAAGCCCGTCGCCGTGTTGAAGTCGATGAGCGTCGGCGTGATGTCGGGCTTCAACATGACGTTCTCGGGCTTCAGGTCCCGGTAGACGATCTCGTTCTCGTGGAGAAAGCCCATCGCGTCCGCAAGGTCGATACCTATCTGGCGGACCTGCTCCGTGTCCTCTATCGGGCCGTGCTTGTCGATTACCGTATCGAGTTCGAGGCCGCCCTCAACGAGTTCGACGACGAGGAAGGGGACATCGCGGAACCGGACCGTGTCGTAGAGGTCCATCACGTTCTCGTGGCCGCCCGCCGCGGCGATGCGTTCCAGCGACTCGGCCTCCTTCCCGAAGTACTCCTCGATGACCGACTCGTCGTTCTGTGACTCGGTGTAGTTCGGGTGTTTCAGGACGACCGTGTCGCCGGTGTCCCTGTCGGTCGCCTTGTACGCCTTCGCGAACCCGCCCTTGCCGAGGAACTCCTCGAGCTCGTACCGGCCGGCGATGACGTCGCCCGGTTCGGGTTCCCACGGCATCGCTCAGCCCTCGTCCCGGATGGCCGCGGCCCCCACGCGCGGCGCTGTCACTTCTGGATGCCCTCGTCCGTGACAATCTTCGTGGCCCGGCTCTGCTCCTCGCGGCCGCCCTCCATGACTATCTCGGTCTGGCGCTCGGCGGACTTGACCGCCTCCGTCTCGGCGCCGTGGATGCGGGTCATCTGCTCTATCTGAGTCTGGGCCTCCGCGACGTTGCCCTTGCCCAGCTCGGTCTGGATGACCGTCTGTTTGTGGTCGATGTCGATGTCCTCGTTGTGGTGCTGGAGCTTCTCCTCGTCGTCCGTGTACTCAACGGAGAGGGTCGCCGTCGCCGTCTCGCCGCCCGCCGAGAGGGCCACGTCCGCGAGGCCGTGCTCGCCCAGCGGCCGCTCCGGCGCGTGGACCTTCAGGACGACCCGCTGTGTCTCCCGGTCCAGCAGGTCCGGGAGCTTGATGACGGCGCTGTTTGCCTGCCACTCCGGCGAGACCTCCTGGGTCTGGGGCAGCGCGCGGTACACCTCGCTGACCTCGACGCCGTCGGCGATGTCGAGTTCGAGCTCGGCGTCGGGGGCGACGACGCTGCCGGCCTCCTCGACGGCGTCGCCGAAGAACTGCTCGATGTCGCCCGACGCCTGCAGATGCGTCCAGTCGCCCCGTGCGACGCTGCCGAGCTTCCGTATGGTCTCGCTGCGGTAGTCCTCGCCGATGCCCGCCGACTTGATGCGGATGCCGGCGCTGTCTATCTCGCGGGCGAGCGTCTCGAACTCCGGCGGGTCGTGAGTGTTGTCCTTGCCGTCCGACAGCAACAGGACCCGCCGCGCGGTGTTCTTGCCGGACGGGAGGCCCTTGAGCGTGTCCGCGGCGGCCTGTAGCCCCTGGTACATGTCCGTCCCGCCGCCGGCCTGGATGTCGTGGACCTTCTCGACCGCGTCCTCCCGGGAGATGTCGCCCCAGCGGGTCGCGTCCAGCACGACGTCGACCTCCGTGTCGAACGCGACGATGGAGACGTAGTCGTCGTCGTTCAGGAGTCCGAACACCCACTCGGCGCCGCCCCGAGCGCGGTCCATGTTCCCCCCTTCGTACATCGACCCGCTCGAATCGATACACAGCGCGATGTGCCGGACGGGCTCGACCTCCTGCTCGCCCGGCTCTACTTCGATTTCGGCCGTCAGCTTCGCCCCACCGGCGGGAACGTAGGGTCGGTTCACGTCGGTCACGACGTTCGCTGTCATACTGCTAGGTCCATCTTGAGAGCTAGTTATAAGTTTTCCCTCCATCAGCGGTGAAAACTCCGGGAGCAGCGGCCGTTCAATAATCCTTAATAGGAGCTGGGGCCTTGTTTAATACATGACCGTCGTCAGCGTCTCCATGCCCGAATCGCTCCTCGAACGCATCGACGAGTTCGCCGACGAACACGGCTACACCGGCCGCAGCGAGATAATTCGGGAGGCCAGCCGGAACCTGCTCGGCGAGTTCGAGGACAAGCGCCTCGAAGGCCGGGAGCTGATGGGTATCGTCACCGTCCTGTTCGACTACGACACCACGGCCGTCGAGGAGAAGATGATGCATCTGCGCCACGAACACGAGGGGCTCGTCGCCTCGAACTTCCACAGCCACGTCGGCGAACACCGCTGTATGGAGCTGTTCGTACTGGAGGGGGACCTCGAAGAGATTTCGGCCTTCGTGGGCAAGATTCGCGCGACCAAGGACACGCTGAACATCGATTACTCCGTCGTCCCCGTCGACGAGTTCGGGACGCTGGCCGATATGGAGTAGGCGAGGGCCCGCCGCAGGGCGGAGCCTCGCCACGACGAACGTGAAGCGGGGACAGGGACTACGCGACCAGCCCGGCGACCAGGTCCGCCACCGCGTCGAGCTCGTCCTCGTTGACCCCGTGGCCCATGCCCTCGTAGATACGCTTGTCGACGTCGCCGTTCAGCAGCTCGAACGCCTCGGCCGTCGCCTCGACCCGTTCGAGCGGGATGTGGGGGTCCACGTCGCTACAGCCGACGAACACCGGCGTCCCCTCGACGTCGCCCTCGTAGCTCTCGGGGTCGACCGTCTCCCCGATGAGCCCGCCCGACAGCGCCACGAGCCCGCCGTACCGCCGCGGGTTGCGCGCGACGTACTCGCTTGCGAGACACGCCCCCTGGGAGAAGCCCAGCAGGATGACCCGCTCGCGGTCGATACCGGCCCCGACCGCCCGTTCGACGGCCTCGCCGACAGCTCGGAGGCCGGACGTTCGCCCCGGCTCGTTCTGCTCGACGGGCGACAGGAAGGAGTTGGGGTACCAGGTGTTCCGCGCGGCCTGTGGGGCAAGCAGCGCCACGCCGTCACGGTGGACCTCCTGGCCCATCTGGACGATGCTCCGGGCCGTCGCGCCCCGGCCGTGAACGAGGACCATCGCCGCCGTCGCCTCGTCCAGCGGCGTGCCGGCGGTAACGAGCTGCTGTCCCTGATGTGGTCCGTCGGTCATGCCGGCCTCCCGGCGACAGCCTCGATCGACCGCCACGCTACAGACGCACGTGTCGCGTTGGAACTCATACCCTCAATAGCACGCCGATGCATTTGAGTACCCGGTAACACGAGCGCTACCGGCTCGCGAGGCGGATGTCGATACCGTCTGGGTCGGGCACGCGAATCCCGTCCGCGGTCCCTTCGACGGCGTAGCCGGCCCGGTCGAGTCGGTCGCGCGCGGCGTCGACCGCCGACTCGGTCGGCACGCGGAGTTCCACCCAGTCGAGCCCGCGACCGCTGGCGGGTTCGGACCGCCCGTTCCAGACGTTCACACCGACATGGTGGTGGTAGCCGCCGGCCGCCAGGAAGAGGGCGCAGCCGTCGCTCGCCCGGACGGACAGCCCCAGCGCGTCGGCGTAGAACGCCCGCGCCGCGTCGAGTCCCGTCACTTCGAGATGGACGTGCCCCACGTCGGTCCCCGCCGGGACCGCGTCCGCGTCGGTCGCCGCGCGGCGAACCGCGTCGGCATCAAGTGGCTCCGTCGCCATTTGGACCCCGCCGTCGGGCGTCTCCCCCCACGTCGACCTGGGTCTGTCTCGGTATATCTCGACGCCGTTCCCCTCCGGGTCCCGACAGTACAGCGCTTCGCTTACTAGGTGGTCGGACGCCCCGGAGAGCTCCCACCGGTCGTCGAGCCGTTCCAGGGCGTCGCCCAGTGCGGCCCGCGAGGGGACACGGAACGCGGTATGGAAGAGGCCGGCGGCCGAACGCGCTCGCTCGGGCGCGCTCCGGTCTTCGATTAGTTCCAGCAGCGGCGTCTCGCCGTCGCCAAGCACGGCCCGCTCGCCGTCCGTCTCGTGGGCCGCCAGCCCGACCACGGACTCGTAGAATTCGACAGTCTCGTCCAGGTCCCCGACGGTCAGTGCGACGCGCCCCACGCCCGTCTCCGCCGGAAGTGCTTCGCCGTCCATACCCGTACGTCGCGGGAGAGACGGATAGCGGTTGTGTCGCCCCCCAACGGCTTTCCCGCCCCCGCGCCCACGGTCGATAACTCGTATGGCCGACATCGACGCACTCCTCGCCGAACTGACTCGGACCGAGAAGCTGTCGCTCGTCCGCGGGACCGCCGACCCCGAGGGGACCGCGACGGGCTATCTCCCCGGCGTCCCGCGCCTCGATATCCCCCCGCTCCGGCTGGTCGACGGGCCGCTGGGCATCCGCGCCGAGGGCGAGCGGGCGACGGCGTTCCCCGCGACGCTCGCTACCGCGGCGACGTTCGATTCCGCCCTCGCGCGCGAGCAGGGCGCCGCGATGGCCCGCGAGGCGCGTGCACACGGCCAGGACGCGCTGCTGGCACCCGGAGTGAACCTCGTCCGCGTCCCCCACTGCGGCCGGAACTTCGAGTATCTATCCGAGGCCCCGGTGCTCGCCAGCGCTCTCAGCCGCGCGCTCGTCGAGGGTATCGAATCGCAGGACGTCATCGCGACGGTGAAACACTTCGTCGCCAACAACCAGGAGACCCACCGGACGACCGTCAGCGCCGACGTCGACGAGCGGGCGCTCCGGGAGCTGTATCTCCCGCCCTTCCGCGCCGCGGTCGAGGCCGGCGCCGGGTCGGTGATGACCGCCTACAACCGGGTCAACGGCACCCACATGAGCGACCACGGGCGTCTGGTCGGCGATGTTCTCAAAGACGAGTGGGGGTTTGCGGGCTACGTCGTCTCGGACTGGTACGGCCTCGAAACGACCGTCGGCGCGGCCACCGCCGGTCTCGACGTGGAGATGCCGGGCGTCTCGGCGGGTCCGGATGACTCCGAGGGGGTCGAGTGGCCGGACGGCATCCCGGACGCCAGCCGCGCCGGCCTGTTCGGCGACCCGCTCGCCGACGCCATCGACGACGGGTCGGTGTCCGCCGACCGACTCGACGACATGGTCGCGCGCGTCCTCGGCCAGATGGCACGCGTCGGGCTGCTCGACGGCCGCGACCGACCCGGCGAACTGGACAGCGAGCGCCACCGCGACCTCGCGCGCGACATCGCCGCCCGGGGGACCGTCCTACTGGACAACGACGGCACCCTCCCGCTTTCCGACGACGCCGACGTGGCACTCGTCGGCCCCCACGTCCACGAGGCCAAACTCGGCGGCGGGGGGTCCTCGGAGACCACGCCCTTCCGCTCGGTCAGCCCCGTCGACGGCCTGACCGCGCGCAGCGAGGGAACCGTGACGAGCGCGCGCGGGATTCCGGAAATCGAGTCCGTCTCGCTGTTCGACCTCCTGCCGTTCGTCGACGGCGGCCGCGGCGACGAGAGCGGCCCGGACGAGGACCCCTCGCTCGACGACGCGGTCGCAGCCGCCGAAGCCGCCGACGTTGCCGTCGTTTGCGCGCGCGACGCGACCACAGAGGCGCGGGACCGCGACAGCCTCGCGCTCCCCGGCCGGCAGGACGAGCTCATCGAAGCAGTCGCCGCCGCCAACGACCGGACCGTCGTCGTCCTGCGCACCGGCGGGCCGGTCGAAACCCCGTGGCGCGACGACGTGGCCGCCGTCGTCGAACAGTGGTACCCCGGACAGGCCGACGGCGCTGCGCTTGCCGACGTGCTCTACGGCGACCGCGACCCCGGCGGCCGCCTGCCCGTCACGTTCGCGCCCGAAGGCACCTATCCGACGGCCGATGAGCGCCGGTTCCCCGGTATCGACGACATCGCTCGCTACGACGAGGGCGTCTTCGTCGGTTACCGTCACTTCGATGCGGGCGAGGACGAACCCACCTATCCGTTCGGCCACGGCGAGTCGTACACCACCTTCGAGTACGGGGACGCGGCTGTCGTCAGCGATGCCACTGTCGAGGTTACTGTCGAAAACGTCGGGGACAGACCCGGCCGGGAGGTGGTCCAGGCGTACGTGCGACCGCCCGCTACCGACGGCGTCGAGCGCCCGGAGCGTGAGTTCGCCGGGGCACGGTCTGTCGTACTCGACTCCGGGGAGTCCCGAGCCGTCACGCTCGACCTTGACGGGCTCGCCTGGTCGCGGTACGACGACGGGTGGACTGTCGACGGCGGCCGCTATACGGTCGAGGTCGGTCGGTCCGTCGTCGATGTGCGGGCAACAGTCGGTATCGACCGATAGTTACCGTCGTCCGAAATTCTGGAAGGAAGCGTTGCCACTCTCTATAAATACGGAAAGCCCACCGAAGAGAGATGACTCTCCTCGGTAGGCTGAAATGAGTATGAATGGTGGCGGCGAACCGGATTTCCCAGAGGGTCGCCCACTCCAGTACTCGCCGGAACGCTGGTGAG